>NZ_JBHURF010000011.1:0-302776 GCF_042674125.1 Rhodococcus sp. NPDC056960
TTCCGAACCCGGAAGCTAAGCCCTCCAGCGCCGATGGTACTGCACCCGACAGGGTGTGGGAGAGTAGGACACCGCCGAACATCCGTTACCGAAAGCCCCCCAACACCGTTGGGGGGCTTTCGGCATTTCTATAGACCCTAATCGGACCTCTGCTTGATAACGCTGAGGTAACGTCCCCACGGTTCGCCTATGGCGAGTCGTTCGCCTGCGTAACGTGACCCGGGCAGATCCGGTGGGATCGTGCCGTGCATGCGCACCCTCCCGGATCACCCGAGGTGACGAAGGGAATCTGTGGTGACGAGCGCGATGTCGAAACAAGGTCCGACGGTTAGAGCCGCTGTCGCCCTCGCCGGCCTGGTGATGGCGGCCGGTTCCCTGGCGGGGTGCACGAAGACCGACACGTCCAGCGGCGGATCTCTCCTTCAGCAGCTGCAGGACAGCGGAACGGTGACCGTGGGTTTCGCCGGCGAAGCGCCGTACAGCTTCGAGCAGGACGGACAGCTGACCGGCGCCACCGTGGCGCTGCACCGGGAAATCTTCAAGAACCTGGGCATCGACAATGTCGAAGGCGTCAGCACCGACTTCGGCGCGCTCATCCCCGGACTGCAGGCTCGGCGCTTCGACGTCGTCAGTGCCGGCATGTCGATCCTCCCTCAACGATGCGAACAGGCAGCGTTCAGTGAGCCGGAGTTCAACTACACGACCGCGCTGATGGTCCCCAAGGGCAATCCCGCGAACCTCACGGACATGCAGTCGGTGCAGCAGAGCGGAGTGCGCATGGCCGCGATGACCGGGGCGATCGAATCGGACTACGCGCAGGAACTCGGGATCGACGCGATGCAGGTGGCGTCACCGCAGGACGGAATGGACGCCGTCGCAAACGGACGAGCGGATGTCTTCGCGCTCACCGGAATCTCGCTGAACTGGCTGGCGCAGAACAACCCGCAGGTCCCGGTGGAGGTCACCAACTCGTTCGTCGCCGTGATCGACGGGGTGCCCCAGGTGGGTGCGGGAGGCACCGTCTTCCGTAAGGAGGACACGGAGTTGAGGGACGCCTACAACGCCGAACTCGCGAAGATCACCTCCGACAAGGACAAGTACCTGTCCATCGTCGGACCGTTCGGATTCACCGCGGAGGAACTGCCCGACCCGAATCTGACGACGGCCAAACTCTGCGGCGGGGCCGGCTGAGCACTTTGGTCCGCTGCCTGTGAGGGAGAACATCGACGCTCTGCTGGATGCGTGGCCGAGCATCCAGGGGGGCATCGTCGTCACGCTCGAACTGACGGCGGGCGGTGCCCTCCTGGCCTTCGTCCTTGCGCTGGCCCTCGGGCTGGCGGCACGTGCGCACAACATCGTGATCCGGGGCTCGGCGCGCGCATTCATCGAATTCTTCCGAGGCACTTCGCTGTTGGTGCAGCTGTTCTGGTTGTTCTACGTGGTCCCTCTCTTCGGCTATCTCCTCGATCCGGTGCTGTGCGGGATCCTCGCGCTCGGATTGAACTACGGCGCCTACGGAGCCGAGGTGGTGCGCGGCGCCATCAACTCTGTGCCGCAGTCGCAGTGGGAGGCAGCGACGGCGCTGGACTTCAGCCACTGGCAGCGGCTGCGCCGGGTGGTCCTCCCGCAAGCGTGGGCGGAGATGATTCCCCCACTGACGAACCTCCTGATCCAGCTCCTCAAGGGAACCGCGCTCGCGAGCTACATTCTTCTGCAGGACTTGACCTTCGAGATCGACCAGCTCCGGCAGACGACCGGGAACACCCTCTTCGCGTTCGGCGTCGGGCTCGTCATCTACTTCGTCATCGGCTACGTCCTGACATTGCTGATGAACGCGTTGGAAGTGCGCGCCAAGAATCGCCTCGGCACCGGACCGTCGCTGCGTGAGATCTTCAGCCTCGCCCCCTCCGATCCCCGGGGACTGGAGGTCGCGAAGCGATGAGCGTGCAATGGAGTTGGGATCGTGCGTTCGAGGCTCTGCCCGTGCTGCTCGACGGTTTCAAGATCACCTTGATCGCCACCGTTCTCGGGTTTCTGATCTCCGTCGTCCTCGGACTGGTGATCGCGCTGATCCGGCAGGCCGCACCGCGGTGGGTCGGCATGCCGGTCCGTGCGATCAGTGAGTTCATCCGGCTCACCCCGCTCGTCGTGCAATTGCTGTTCGTGTACTACACGTTCACCGGACTGTCGCCGCTGCAGATCGGTGTCGTGGTACTCGGAATCCACTACTCGACGTACATGGCGGAGGTGTACCGGGCAGGGATCGAAGCGGTGCCCGTCGGGCAGTGGGAGGCGGCGCGGGCGTTGTCGATTGCGCCCACCCGGACGTGGCGGGCGATCATCCTGCCGCAGGCCATCCGACGCGTCGTCCCGGCGCTGGGCAACTACGCGGTGTCGATGTTCAAGGACACGCCGTTCCTGTTCGCGATCACGGTGGTGGAGATGGTGACGGCAGCGCAGCAGTTCGGCGCCCGGCATTTCCAGTACCTCGAACCACTGACCCTGGCAGGTGTGATCTTCCTGCTGGCCAGCTACCCGACGTCCCTGCTCATACGGCGATTGGAGAGACGTCTTGCCCGATGATGCGAGCGCAGCAACCCCGATGATCCGATTCGACGACGTCGTCAAGCAATTCGGCGACCACGTCGTGCTCGACCATTTGGACTTCCAGGTCGCACGCGGCGACCGGGTGACCCTGATCGGTCCGAGCGGATCGGGCAAGACGACCATCCTGCGACTGGTGATGACGCTCGAGAAGGTGAACGACGGAGTCATCTGGGTCGACGGAGACCGCCTGACGCACGAGGAGAAGGGACACAAACTCGTCCCGGCGTCGGAGAAGTACACCCGTCGGATACGTCGCCGGATCGGCATGGTCTTCCAGCAGTTCAACCTGTTTCCCAACATGAACGTGATCGAGAACATCACCGAAGCGCCGATCCACGTCCTCGGACTCGACAAGGCCGCTGCGGTGAAGCGCGCACGTGAGTTGCTCGAAATGGTCGGGCTCTCGGACAAGGAGACCGCGCATCCGACGCAACTGTCCGGTGGTCAGCAACAGCGGGTCGCGATCGCGCGAGCCTTGGCGATGGACCCCGACATCCTGCTGCTCGACGAGGTCACGTCGGCGTTGGATCCGGAACTGGTGGCCGACGTCCTCGACGTACTGCGGAATGTCGCCCGCACCACCGACATCACGATGCTGATCGTCACGCACGAGATGCAATTCGCTCGGGACGTCTCGAACCGGGTGATGATGTTCGACGCCGGCCGGATCGTCGAGGAAGGCGACCCGGCGACGATCTTCACCGCACCAAAACACGAGCGCACCAAGACCTTCCTGAAGGCGGTGCTGGCCAACTGAGTCCCGGCTAGCGCGACGTCGTCGCGAGTTCCGATTCTTCGGACGCGGCGCGCCGTGCCAGCCTGCCCGCCATCCATGCACACACCAGCAACTGCAATTGGTGGAACAGCATGAGTGGCAACACGATCAGACCGATCGGCTGACCGGCGAACAGGACGGTGGCCATCGGAAGCCCGGTGGCGAGGCTCTTCTTCGATCCGCAGAACGTGATCGTGATCTGGTCGGCCCGGTCGAAACCGAGCCGCTTCGACCCGAACCAGGTGAGGGACAGGACGAGCGCGAGCAACACCGCGCACACCGCCAGCAGTGCGAGCAACCGGCCGACGGAGAGCGTGCCCCAAATGCCCTCGTTCATGCCTTCGCTGAACGCGACGTAGACGACCAGCAGAATGGACCCTCGGTCGACGAGTTTGAGCGGCGCGCCGTGCGCCTTCACCCAGGGCCCGATCCACCGTCGCAGGGCCTGGCCGGCGATGAACGGGAGCAGGAGCATGACGAGAATGCCGATCGCGGAGGACGCGTCGAAACCCGCCCCCTCGCTCGTCATCAGCAACGCGACGAGCAGCGGGGTGACGACGATGCCGAGGATGTTGGAGAACGAGGCGCTGACGATGGCGCCGGGCACGTTGCCGCGGGCGATGGACACGAACGCGATGGACGACTGGACCGTCGACGGCAACAGGCAGACGTACAGGAGGCCGAGGTACAGGGGTTGCGTCAGGACCGTCGGCACCAGGACGCGCGCGGCGATTCCGAGCAGGGGAAAGATCACGAACGTCGCCGCGAGGATGGTGACGTGCAGACGCCAGTGCCGCAGGCCGTGCAGCGCCTCTCGAGTCGACAGTCTGGCGCCGTAGAGGAAGAACAGAATTCCGACGGCCACCTTCGTGGCCCAGGTGAACCCCGTCAGGGCAGCGCCGTCCGCGGGGACCAGGCTGGCGATCCCGACAGAGATCAGGATGCCGATGATGAAGGGATCGAGTCGTCCGAGGAGCGGGATCTTCGTCAGCATGTGATAAACCCTAGGCACGCTGCCGATATTCCGAAAGACGATAGTCGCGTTTACTGTAATGCCAAATCGTGATAGCAATGGGTAATGTTCGATCCGGTGCACCTTCGGAGCTTTCTGGCGGTGGCGCGCACCCGCAGTTTCACCGCCGCGGCCCGGCGTCTGAATTTGCGGCAATCGACGGTCAGCCAGCACGTGGCAAAGCTGGAGATCGCTGCCGGTCGGCGCCTGTTTCTGCGCGACACACACTCGGTCGAATTGACCGCGGACGGCTCCGTGATGGTGGGTTTCGCGACCTCGATACTCGAACGGCATTCGGACGCCGAGCGCTACTTCACGCAATCCGGTGTGCGCGGACGCGTCCGGTTCGGGGCGTCCGAGGATCTGGTCCTGCACGAACTCCCTCGGATCCTGGGGGAGTTCCGCCGCAGCCACCCGCTCGTCGATCTCGAGCTCACCGTCGCATTGAGCGAAGTGCTGTTCCGGCAACTGCACGAGGGCAGCCTGGATCTGGTCTTCGGGAAGCGTCGCCGCGGAGATCGGCACGGAGAGCTCGTGTGGACCGACCGGCTGGCCTTCTTCGCCGCACCCGATTTCGTTCTGGACACCGAGGGGCCGGTGCCTCTGGTGGCGTATCCGCCGCCGTCGATCACGAGGCAAGCGGCGCTCGACGTTCTGGAGAAGTCCGGGCGCGGTGCGCGCATGGCCTGTGTGACCGACAGTTTGAACGGGCTCCGCGCCGCGTGCCTCGCCGGTCTCGGCGTCGTATTCCACGCCGAGACCCTGCCCCCTGCCGGGTTGGTCCCGGTGCGGATGCGTTTGCGCGAGGACTGGGGGCCCGCGGTCGACGTCGAATTCGTGCTGCAGGCCCGACGCAGTGTTCTCAGCGAACCGGAGCAGGCTCTCCGCGCCGCGATCCTCGAGAATGCGGATCGCCTGCGCGCATGACCCCGGCGGGACACACCACCCGCCGAGGCCGGCGTGGGATCAGAAGATCAGCACGGACAGCGCGGTGGACAGGACGAGGCCGGACACCACGGGAACGAAGCATTTCCGGGCCAGTTCGAGTACGGGAACCCGGGCGAAACCGGCCACCGCGATCAACGACGACCAGGCGACGAGCGTTCCACCGCCGGACCAGATGTTCCCCATCTGGCCGATCGCAGCCAGGGTTGCGGGGTCCATCCCGACTGCAGGGCCGAGCGCTCCCGACAGCGAACCGGTGAGTGGGAGCCCGGTGAATCCGGAGCCCTCGAGGCCCGCGATCATCCCGATGCCGAGGATTCCGAACGACGTGACGAGCGAGTTCTGCGGCAGGTGGGACTGTGCGGCGTTCACCAGGTCGAAGAGCAACGTCGGACCGGTCGCGTCCGCGGGAAGTCCCAGAATGGCCGCTGAGAAGTCACCGTTGCCGATGAAGAAGAATCCGGCGATCGGGATCACGATGCCCATTGCCTTGAACGCGAAGACGAGGCCGTCGATCAGATGCTCGGACGTCGTTTCGAGGAAGCCCTTTTTGTCGTTGGTCGCGGCAGCGGCGAACAGGATGAGCGCGGCGATGCCGCCCACCATGGCCGCCGCGTCGCCGCCCTTGAGGTCGGGAACCAGGTCGGTGAACTTGCCGACCAGGAGATAGACGATGAACGCCAGATACGCGGTGGGAACGAGCACGGCGAAAGTCTTGGCCGCACGAATGCTCTTGAACGTCTCGTCGATGACCTGCCGCGCCGACGCCGTGACGGGTGCGGCCAGAACGGTCGTGGGGGACGCGGGGGACGTCGGGGATCCGGTCGCGACTGCGCCGGAACCGACGGTTGTCGTGGTGTCGGCCGGTCGTGGGTCGCTCGCGCCGCCGCCGGGCTTGCCGAAGTCGCTCTCTGCGCGGGATTCCCAATCGGTGAGCAGTTCCGGGGCGGGGCGGCGCATGTGCCTGCGCTGCGTGAAGTAGGCGATGAGGAGGGCCGTGACGCCGACGATCAGGGACATCACGAGGGCACGGTCCGCGACGACGTCCGGATCGACTCCCGCGGACTTCGCCGACAGTCCCGGCGCCACCTTGATGATGTAGTCCGAGGACAGCGCCATGCCCTGCCCGCAGATGGCGATCGCCATGCCGACGGCCATCGGCGGAAGGCCGGCGCGAATGGCGACGGGGATGAGGACGGCACCGATCAACGGAACCGCGGGGGTGGGCCAGAAGAACAGCGAGATCGTGTAGGTGACGACAGCCAGGACGATGAAGCTGCTGGTGCCGCCGCGCATGACGCGCCGGAACGGGGCGACCATCAACCGGTCGGCACCCATCTGCCGAAGGGCGCCGAGCATCGCGGTCACCAACGAGATGATGAGGAAGATGTTGAACAGCTCGCGGGCGGCGACGAGGCTCGCGTTGAAGATCGACGCGAGACCGGTGACGAGGCTGTCTGAGAACACGAAGGCGGTCAGGAACGTGCCGATGACGGCGGGGACGACGATGTTCTTCCGCATGAGCATCGTCCCGAGGATGACGATGATTCCTCCGAGATACACCCAATGTGCGGCGGTGAGACTTACATCCACAGTGCGCCCCTTCGAAATAGGTACAGACTAGTGGCACTAGTCACAGTGCAGTGATACTGCGCGGGGCGTTTTCCAGGGTCAACGTCCAGAGTGCACATCGACAACCAGCGTATTTGGGCATTGTGCCCGGCATTTTTCGCTGGGATTGCTTGTTGTCACGCGCAAGTAAAGGAATGCTCGTCACAAGCCGTCTCACGGAATCCTGTGTTCATAATTAGGCTTGCCTAACCATATTTCGCGAGCGAGGTGCGGCAAGGTTTCCGGCGAGAATCGGCATCGCCGGAACGCGAATTCTCGGATGAAAGCGGGCTCTATGAACACGGCGGTCGGTCAGGCTCGGAGTGCAACCGCGGGTGACGAACGCGGACCCGGCACGTCGCCCGCGCTGGCGGCACTGCTCGCCGGAACGTTCGTCGGCACGGTCAGCAACAACATCGTCAACGTCCCCTTGAATGCGATCCTCACGGACTTCGACGCCGGCCTCGGCAGCGGCATCTTCGTCGTCGTCGGATTTCTCCTGACCTTCGCGGCGACGATGCCGCTGGCCGGGTGGGTCGGCGACCGGTTCGGCCGCCGACGCGTGTACTGCGCCGCCCTGCTGGGAACGGCGGTCTGTTCACTCGGCGCGGCGCTCGCGCCTGCTCTGCCCGTGCTCGTGATCTGGCGGTCGCTCGGCGGGATCGCCGCCGCCGCGTTCGCGCCCGCGGTCATGGGCCTGATCGCGTGGCTGTTCGGCCCCGCGCGGCGAGCGCGCGCCGTCGGCGCCTGGGCGGCGGTGAACGGAATCGGTCAGGCTGTCGGGCCGTCCATGGGTGGAATCGTCAGCGACTGGTGGGGCTGGCGGTGGGCATTCGTGCCGCTGGTGCCGGTCGCCCTGCTCGGGTTCGCCGCGACCCTCCGCTACATCCCGCGATACCCCGGCAAGAAGATGCGCCTCGACGTGATCGGAGCGTTCAGCGTCACACTCGGCGCGATACTGCTGATCCTCGGCCTCACAACCGTCTCACAGGAGCAGGTTCCCGTCTGGGTCAGTATCGCGACCATCGGCGGCGGAGTCGTCGTGACCGCTGGGTTCGTGGTCCATTGTCGACGGGCGGTGAACCCATTCGTGCCCATCGACCTGGTGATCGAATCACGTTTCCTGCGTAGCGCTCTCGCTGCGTTCACCCAGATGTTCGCGCTGGGGGCTCTGCTACTGGCGCTTCCGCTCTATCTGACGGGCTCGGGCAGTTCGACCACGCAGGCCGGGCTGATGCTCTTCGTGCTGCCGGTCGTCATGACGTGCGTGGCACCCGTCGTCGGTCGTCTCGTCGACAGGATTGGGGCACGGGTGGTGATGCGATCCGGTCTGGCGGTGTTGATCGGTAGCCAAGTGGCACTGGCGATCACGTTGTCTGCCGACGTCCGGAACCCGATCGCGGTCGGCGCCGTGCTCGTCGTCGCGGGACTGGGGATCGGTATGGTCCAGACGCCCGCCGCGGCCGGCTCGACCCGATCGCCCGCGGGGGCCGTGGGTACGGGTCTGGGATTGTTCAACCTCATCCGTTTCGGCGGCTCCGCCGTGGGCGCCGCCTGGGTGGGCGTGGCCGCGCACCTGGCGGCCGATCCGTACGGGCTGCTGTTCGGGGTGGCGGCCCTCGTCGTGCTCGCCGGATTGGCCGCGACCTTCATCGGTGAGGACCCGGTGACCGTCTAGCGGGGCACGATCTCGTGGTTGACGGTGTCCTGAACCTGGGAGAGCAGATCGAGACGGAGCGCCAGCCACAGCGTGAACTGATTCTCCGGTTCCCGGATGTCCATGCCGACGAGCCGCGATGTGCGATCGAGCTTGGCGATCATCGTGTTCCGGTGGATCCGGAGGCGGCGCGCGGCGGCGTTGATGTTGCCGCCTTCTTCGAGGTAGGCGAACAGCAACTCCTCGGTGTCGGCGTGTGCACTCGACGCCCGGAGGGGGCCGAGAACGTCGCGGATGAGCCGCCGGCTCTCGTCGGTGTCGGTCGCGCGGGCGAGCACACTGAACCCACGCAGGTCGTTGTAGGCCACCGAACCGGACAGCCCGAGCCGCTGGGCGATGCCCAGCGTGATGCGGGCCTCGCGGTAGCTCTCCCCGATGTCGCGGGCGCCCGCCGCAGGGCGTCCGTGGGCCACGGGAATCCGCTGGCCCAAACGGGTTTCGAGATCGAGCGCCATGGCGTGCGCATACTCGCCGATCTCCGATTCGACGCCGGGGGTGTCGGCGGAACTGAGGGATCGGATCACCACGAGCACGTCGCCGATGACGGTGACGTGGGAACGTATGCCCGGACGCGGGAGTACGCCGGCGGCGTACCGGGCCAGCCGGACCATGCTCGCGCCGGGCCGTCCCGCCGCCCGGTCGACGAGACCGGGCGCGACGAACACGATGTAGTGCAGGTCCAGATCGATCTCGTGCAGTGCTGCCCGGGTGCGCAGGTCGTGGTCGTTGGCGAAGTTGCCGTGCACCAAGGCTTGCACGAAGTCGCCCCGGGCCCGCTCCTCGGCCTCGTCGACGCTGCGCTGCCGGAGCATCTCGGTGCCGATGATCGTCCCGGCCTGCTCGACGACCACCCGGTGCTGAGCGAGGTCGTGCCTGCGCGGGTTCGCCCCGGGCACGATCACCACGACCCAGCCCTCGTAGCGGCCGGCCAGTTGCATCGCACCGGCGACCGCCGTGGTGGGGGCGAACAGTCCGTCCGGATGCTCCAGGCGGATCACGTGAACGTTGTGCATCCGTGCCGGCGGTGATTCCTCCAACCGCGGCAGGGCGTGGGCGAGCGCTTCGAGCAGGGCGACGGTGCCCGCGTCCTCGGTGTCCGGAAGTCCGGCGTGCGCGAGGAGGCGCCCCCGGACGTCCAGCGCGACCGCGACGTCCGAGGTCAGCGCCGCGACCTCGCGAATCAGCATCGGCAGGCCCGCCCCACGGTGCAGCAACCCCGCGAGCGACTGATGCACGGTGAGCGCATAACGCATCACGTGCGCTTCCTGGGTGAGTGCGCGCTCGGCGAGCAGCCGGTTGAGGGCGGTGAACCCGACGGGAAATCCCAGTTCCACGACCGTCAGTCCCGCCGGCCAGATGGTGCCGGCGGGCGCCGACCCGTCGACGAGGAGGACGCCGGCACCCCGCGCCACCAGCGACTCCAGCTCACGACCGGGTGCGGACAGGGTTTCGGGCCGGGTGTACACGGCGACCTCGGCGAGGGAGTCGGGTCGGCTCATCACCTCGTCCCACGGCAGGCACCACGTCACCGGACCACGCCGGGCATCCGTGCCGGACAGCAGCCGGGCCGACGCGAGCAGGGGTTCTTCCAGCAGGCCGCGCAGCGACAGCCGCTCGTCGTCCGCGTCCGGTGTCGTGGTGTCGTCCACTACCGACCCTCCTCGGGTGTGTCGGATGTGCAGTATGGCGGTCCGCCTTCCCGCACTGCCTATGCACTATGCCCCGATTTCCTCCAAATTGCCGGATAGTTTGACCATGTTCTGCCGGTGATGCCGGTGATAGAAATCGGTGCATCACTTCCTCCCGAATACGCAACGGAGAAGACCATGCATCAGGTTCACCGCATCACCCTCGACGACGCACTCCCACTGCTCGCCGCGGGACGCGCGAAGGCCGAGGAAATCGGCGTCAAACAGACCCTGTGCGTCTGCGACGACGGCGGCAACGTGCTGGCCCTGCACCGGTTGCCCGGTGCACGCCTCACCGGCGTCGACATCGCGATCGCCAAGGCATTCACAGCGGCCGGCCACGAGCGGGCCACGCACCTGTTCAACGAGGCCCCCGACGGTCCCGCGCTGCCCGGGAACGAGGCATTCGGTATCAGCCACATGCTGCCGGGCAAGTTCGCGGTGTTCGTCGGCGGATTTCCGCTGGTCTTCGACGGCCAGATCGTCGGCGGCATCGGCATCAGTGGTGGAAACGGCAAGCAGGACAAAGCAGTCGGGGCGGCGATGCTGGCCGAGTTCGACGCGCTCGCGGTAGTGCCCAGCTGAGATCTCCACGATGTGCCGACAATGTGCACATCGAAACCCCACCGGCGCAGTCACTTCGACCGTGGTCGCGCCGATCACGAGTCGATACCGTCGAATTCACTCCAGTCGGAGCATCCCCCAATCATTCTCAACTCAGAGGAAGACGAGGCACATCATGACCGAACTACTGGGCAGGGACGAATTCCGCACAGCTCTGGAGAACGCCATCAAGGGCCGCGAGGCGAAGAACGCGTCGTTCAGTAAGGCGTGGGCCGAGGGCAAGCTCGAGAAGCACCATTTCGCGCGGTGGGCCGAGAACCACTACCACTACGTCGGACCCTTCGCCGACTACCTCGCGAACATCTACTCGAACACGCCCGACAACTTCACCAATGCAAAGGACTTCACCCTTCAGAACATGTACGAGGAGGAACTCGCCGACATCCGGCACACCGACCTCCTCATCAAGTTCGCCGAGGCGTGCGGCACCACGAAGGAGCGCGTCGAGGATCCCTCGAACATGAACGCGATCACCCGCGGACTGCAGTCGTGGTGCTATGCAGTGTCTCAGCGCGAGCACTTCGTCGTGGCCACCGCAGCACTCGTCGTCGGACTCGAGTCGCAGGTTCCGAGCATCTACAAGAAGCAGATCATCCCGCTGCGTGAGGTGTACGGATTCACCGAGGACGAGATCGAGTTCTTCGACCTGCACATCACATCGGACGTCGTGCACGGTGAGCGCGGATACCAGATCGTGCTCGACCACGCGGACACCCCGCAGTTGCAGCAGCGTTGCCTGCAACTCGTGCAGTGGGGAGCCGAGATGCGCTTCTCGTACACGAAGGGTCTCTACGACACGTACGTCGCACCGGACCTCACGCTCGCGACCGCCTGACCGTGCGAAGGGAGGGGCCCGGACCGGGCCCCTCCGGACGCAGGCATCTCGCCCGACAGGAGAGAACGATGGAGACGAACTGGACCCGGCTGGTCACCGTGCGCGAACTCGGCCGCCGCCGGAAGCTTCGAGTCGAGGCCGGGGACACCGCGATTGCCCTGTTCCAGACCGACGACCGGATCTACGCCTTCCGTGATCTGTGCGTCCATCAGGATCGGTCGCTGGCGAAAGGCACACTGCTGCACGGGCGCGTCATCTGCCCGGGCCACCAGTGGGCGTTCGACCTCGACACCGGCTACGAGGAAGACCAGGACCTGTGCCAGCCGATCTACGCGGTGAAGGTCGAGGACGACGTCGTCTACGTGGATCTCACCCGCAGCCCCGATTACGCCGAGACCGCGACTTCGCAGGCCGAAGTCGACTGAGAGAGCGAGTGACACCATGACGCTGAACACCATCGTCACCATCGGTGCCGGCCAGACCGCTGCCGTCGCGGCGCGCACCCTGCGGCGCCGAGGGTTCGACGGCAGGATCCTCCTCGTCGGCGACGAACCGCACGCGCCGTATCAGCGCCCACCGTTGTCCAAGGAATTCCTCGCCGGGCGAGGGGATCGCGAATCGTTGATGCTCCTGCCCGAACTGTGGCGAGACCAGCAGAACGTCGAACTCCTCACCGGGACGGCGGTGACGCGGATCGATGCGAGTGGCGGGTCGGTCGAGTTGTCCGACGGGCGGAGCATCGCGGCCGACGCCGTGCTCGTCGCGACCGGCGGCAGGCCGCGCACGATGCCGGTGACCGGCCCCGCGCCGGAACGGGTGCATTACCTGAGGACGATCGACGACGCCGAACGGCTCGCCGCCCAGCTTCACCCCGGCGTCGGGCTGGTGCTGATCGGCGGCGGGTTCGTCGGACTCGAAATTGCCGCCACCGCACGCACTCTCGGTGTGGAAGTGACCGTCCTCGAAGCGGACGCGGTGCCTCTCGCCCGGATTCTCGGACCCGAGATGGGTGACGTCTGCACCCGGTTGCAGCGGGAGAACGGCGTCACCGTCCGCGGCGGCGTCCGCGTCGACGCCGTGACCACCCGGCCGGACGGCGTGCTCATCGCCCTCGCCGACGGGGAGGTGCTGCAGGCCGACGTGGTGGTGGTCGGGATCGGGATCGTCCCCAACGTCGAGGTCGCGCAGGCCTCCGGGCTGGCCGTCGACAGCGGGATTCTCGTGGATGCGCAGGGGCGGACGTCGATTCCGCACGTGTACGCCGCCGGCGACGTGGCGGCCCGATTCTCCGACGCAGCAGGCAGGCACGTTCGCGTCGAACACTTCGACAACGCGAGCAAGCAGGGGGCCGCGACCGCGAACCTGATGCTCGGACGCGCCGGGGTCGTGGACCCCGCGCACTGGTTCTGGTCCGATCAGTTCGGCAAGAACATCCAGTTCGCCGGTGCCGCCACCTACACGGACCTGGTATTCCGCGGCAGCGCCGAGAACGGCGAGTTCACTGCCTTCTATCTGGACCGCGGCGTGGTGCGCGGCGCCTTCACACTCGACCGCGGCGAAGAGATCGGCGCAGCGAGGGAACTGATCGGCCGGGCGATCGCACCGGCCCGGTTGGCGGACGAGAGCGTCGACCTGTTCGACCTGATGGACGACGACGAGGAATTGGTGACGGTGTCATGATCGAGGGACTGAATTTCATCGACGGGCAATGGGTTCCGTCGTCCTCGGGCGAGGTGTTCGAGCGGCGTAATCCCGCCGACCACGACGACGTGATTGGCGTGTTCCCGGATTCCACCGAGGCGGACGTCGATGCCGCCGTCAGCGCGCTGGCCAAGGCGGCGCCGCAGTGGGCCGCGACGCCCCCGGAGCGCCGCGCCGCGATTCTGGAAGGCGCGGCCGCGCACCTCGAGGAGCGGGCAGCCGAACTCGTCGCCGAACTCGTCCGGGAGGAGGGCAAGACCCGGGCGGAGGCGACCATGGAAGTCGGTCGCACGCCGATGAACCTGCGCTTCTACGCGGGTGAGGCCCTCCGGACCACCGGCAGCACCTATCCCACCCCGGGCGAGGGACTGGTCATCACCCTGCGTGAACCCGTCGGAATCGTCGGGGCCATCACCCCGTGGAACTTCCCGCTCAACATTCCGTCACGCAAGCTCGGACCGGCCCTCGCCGCGGGAAATGTCGTGGTGTTCAAACCGTCCGAGCTGACGCCGCTGATGGGACAGCGACTGGTCGAGGCACTGCTGGCCGGGGGACTTCCGGCCGGGGCCCTCGCGCTGGTCCAGGGATCCGGTCGCGCCGGCGCCGCGGTCGCGGCGGACGAGCGCATCGGCGCCGTGACGTTCACGGGCTCCACCGGGGTGGGGCGCGCGATCCACGCGGCGGTCGGTCCGTCTCGCCGGAGCCAACTCGAGATGGGCGGCAAGAACCCCGTCGTGGTCCTCGACGACGCCGACGTGGACAAGGCGGCCGCGCTGATCGTCAAGGGCGCCTTCGGATTGTCCGGGCAGGCGTGCACGGGCACAAGCCGGGTGATCGCGGTGGACGCGATCCACGACCGGTTGCTGGACCGCGTGGTGGAACTCGCCGGAGAGATCACCGTCGGCCCGGGCGCGGACCCGGGGACGGGCATGGGTGCTCTTGCAAGCGCGGGGCAGCTCGCGAAGTTCCTCGACTACGTCCGGATCGGCCGCGAGGAGGGCGCCGAAATGGTCTGTGGCGGAATGAGTTTCGCCGAAGGCCGCGGCTACTTCGCCGCCCCGACCGTGTTCGCCGGTGGCAGCCCGGACATGCGGGTGGTCACGGAAGAAGTGTTCGGGCCTCTGCTGGTCTTCCTGCGGGCCGCCGGCTTCGACGAGGCGGTCGCACTCGCGAACGACACGGAATTCGGGCTCAGCGCCGGAATCGTCACCAACGACGTGACCCGGGCGCTCGCCTTCGCCGGCCGTTCCGAATCGGGTCTGGTGAAGATCAATCAGCCCACCACCGGCATGAGCATGAACGCGCCGTTCGGCGGATACAAGGCCTCGAGCACCCAGACCCACAAGGAACAGGCGGGGGACTCGATGATGCAGTTCTACCAAGCCGAAAAAACCGTCTACCTCAGCCCTTCGGCCTGAGACCTACCTGTCGACAGAGGGAGAAGACCATGGAATTCACTCGCGTTGCGCGCTCGGGACAGGTTTCCGAGGGCATCGTGCGCCGGTTTTTCGCCGGTGACCACGAGTTCGCCGTGGCCCGCCTCAACGGGAAGGCCTACGCCACGTCCAACTACTGCACGCACCTGGACTGCCTGCTCTCGTCCGGGAAACTCGTGGACGACGGCATCGGATGTTCTTGCCACGGAAGCGTGTTCGATCTGGAAACCGGTGAACCCGTATGTCCGCCGGCGACGGTGGCCATCAAGACGTACCCGGTCGAGGAACGTGACGGTGAGATCTTCGTCGGCATCGACCCCGAAGACACCAACTCCATTCCGCGCAGGCGGGCCGCGCGGGGGTGCATGAAGTGAACCCTCGACCGCCCACTCTCTCCGCCGACGGCATTGTCTCCTCCAGTCATCCCGCGGCGAGCACGGTCGGTGCGCGCGTGCTCGCCGACGGCGGCAACGCGATCGACGCGACACTGGCCATGGCCGCAATGACCTGGTTGACGTTGCCGGGCCAGTGCGGAATCGGCGGCGACGCATTCGCCGTCGTCCGTGAACCGGACGGATCGGTGTGGACGGTCGGGGGAAGCGGCTTCGGTCCCGACGGCGGCGGACTGGGGTTCTACGCCGAACGCGGGTTGCGGTCGATTCCCCTCGACGGAGCGCTGGCGGTCGCCGTTCCGGGTGCCCCCGCCGCCCTCGGTGCGCTGCATGCCGGTGGCGCGACACGCTCGCTCGACGATCTCTGGGCGCCGGCGATCCGCGCGGCGGAGACGGGACTGCCCTGCTCGGCCAAGACCCGGGACGACGTGCGCGAGGCGCGGACCGCGATCGCCACCGACCCGGGGCTACGTGCGGTGTATCTCCCGGACGGGCGGTTACCGCAGGTGGGGGAGTTGCTGCCGCAGCTGGACCTGGCCCGGTCGATCCGGGCACTGGCGCGCGACGTGGCCGGCTTCTACACCGGTGCGTTTGCGGAGCAGGCCGTCGACGCACTCCGGGCAGGCGGGGCGCCGTTCAGCGGAGAGGAGTGGGCGGCCGGCGCCGACGTGCGACCGGAGGCCGCGATCAGCGGGCACTACGCCGGCGCGGTCGTTTACCAGACACCCCTGCCCACACCCGGGTGGATGGTGCTGCAGCAGGCGGCGCTGAACGACGGCGTCGTCGGCTTCTCCCCCTGGCTCACGGCTCCGGCGATCGATCGCATGGCGAGAGCCGCGCGACTCGCGTTCGAGGACCGGTATGCGACCTGCGGCGCCGGCAACAACGGGTGGAGAAGGGTGCTCGAGCCGGCCGCGGTCGGAGCGGCGCGAGACCGGCTGGCCCTCCGGCGGGCGTCGTCGGGCGCTTTCAGCGTGAACGCGGGAGACACCACCTCGACCGTCGCGGTGGATTCCGACGGCCGCGCCGTCAGTTTCATTCACTCACTCGCCTTCACATTCGGCGCCAAGATGACCGTCCCCGGCACCGGCGTGGCGCTGAACAACCGATACGGCCGCGGGGCGTATCTGATTCCGGGACATCCCAACGCGGCGGCGCCCCGGCGTAAACCGCTGCACACCCTCAATGCGTGGGTGATCACCGATACGTCCGGGAGTCTCCTGCACGTCGGCAACACCCCGGGCGGCGACGGCCAGGTGCAATGGAACATGCAACTGATCTCGCACCTGCTCGACCACGGACTCGACCCGGCGGAGGCCGTCGCGGCGCCGCGCTTCACCGTCTTCCCCGGCAGCGACGCCGATGTCGTCGGCCGCCCGGCGGAACTGCGGTGCGAATCGCGAGTTCCCGACACCGTGCGCTGTGAACTCCGCGCCCTCGGGCACGACATCGCACTGCAAGGACCATGGGCCGCGGGCGGAAGCGCTCAGATCATCTCCGTCGACCCCGGGCGCGGCCTGCTGTCCGGCGCCGCCGACCCGCGACAGGAAGGAATCGCACTCGGTGTCTGAGCAGCAACTAGCCGGGGTGGCCCCACGACCCCAGGGCCGCTACGTTCCCGCGGTCGTGCACGACGGAATCGCCTACAGCGCCGGGATGACGCCCCGCCGCGACGGGGTGCTGACCGTCGCCGGCGTGGTCGGACGGGACCTGGACCTCCCGCAGGCCCGGGAGGCGGCCGGGCTGGCGGCGCGAAATGCGATGGCCGCTGTCGCCGCCGCGGTCGGCGGCACGGCGGCCATCTCCCGGTGTCTGCGCATGACGGTCTTCGTCGCGTGTACCCGGGACTTCCGGGATCTCTCCGCGGTGGCCGACGGTGCGTCCGACGTGCTGGTCGAAAGCCTGGGACAGGATGCGTTGCCGGTGCGCAGTGCGATCGGCGTGTACGCCCTGCCGTCCGGAGCACCTGTGGAGATTGAGCTCACAGTGGCCGTCGCGCCATAGACCCGACAGCGGTGCGCGGGTATAAATACATCTTGTGTCTATGTTGTATTCCGCCGCGGAGCAGGCCTATCGCGAGGTCAAGGAGCTCATCCTGTCGGGTGGTCTGCCCGGCGGTGAACTGATCAGCGAGGGCGAGATCGCCGGACGCATGGGCCTGAGCCGCACCCCCGTGCGCGAAGCGTTCCTCCGGCTCGAGGCCGAGGGCTGGATGCGGCTGTACCCGAAGCGGGGCGCGCTCGTCGTACCCGTCGCGGACGGCGAGGCGGAACACGTGGTCGACGCCCGCCAACTCGTCGAGACGCACAGCGTCCGACTGCTCGCCGACCAGCCCCGCACGCGGGAACTCCTCGTCGCCCGGCTCCGCGAGAACCTGGTCGAGCAGCGGGAGATCGCCGGGCGCGGCGACGTCGCCGCCTTCAGCGCCGCGGACGCTGACTTCCACCGGATGATCGTCGAGGCCGGGGAAAACCCGCTGCTGGCCACGTTCTACTCCAGCATCCGTGAGCGGCAGCGCCGGATGACGGCCCACTCGATCGCGCGCGATCCGGGACAGTTGCCCAAGATCATTGCCGACCACGAGCGTCTGACCGAACTCGTCGAGACCGGGGACGTCGCCGGGTTCGACGCCGCCGTGCTGATCCACATGCGCCAGGTCCACGCCCTCAATCCGAGAGGAGTTGCGCGATGACCGTCGTCCGCGACTCCCCGGCGGAGGTGCCCGAGGCCCTCTCGTCGCCGCGCGTCTGGCTGCTGGTGGCCGCGACCATGTTCGCCGTGGCGTGGGGCGGCAACGAGTTCACGCCCCTCCTCGGCATGTACCGCGCCGATCACGGTTTCACACCGGTGACGGTCGATCTCTTCCTGTTCGCCTACGTCGTCGGGATCGTGCCGGCCCTGCTCCTCGGCGGGCCACTCTCCGACCGGCTGGGCCGCCGGCCGATCCTGCTGCCGGCCCCGTTCCTCACCGTGGCCGGCTCCGCGCTCCTGGCCCTCGGCGCCGACTCGGCGGCGATGCTCATCGTCGGGCGGGTCCTGTGCGGCGTCGCGCTCGGCCTCGGCATGGCCGTCGGCGGCAGCTGGGTGAAGGAACTGTCGACCGCGCCGTGGGACCCGGCGGCCACGGACGGCGCCGGGGCGCGGCGGGCCGCGATGAGTCTGACCGGTGGATTCGGTCTCGGCGCGGGTGTCGCCGGTGTTCTCGCGCAGTGGGCACCGATGCCGAGCGTGCTGTCCTACGTCGTGCACAGCGCGATCGCCGTCGTCGCCGCCGTCGCGCTGTGGCGGGCGCCCGAAACCCGCGCGGCGCAACCCGTCTCCGAACGGGTTTCGCTCGTCCGCGACCTCGCGATCCCGTCCGCCGCGCACAAGCGATTCCTGTTCGTGATCGCCCCGCTCGCACCCTGGGTGTTCGGGACGGCAGCCGCCGCCTACGCCGTGCTCCCGTCGCTGATGTCCGGGCACACCGGTGGGTTGCCGCTCGCGTTCTCCGCGCTGATGTGCATGCTCGGCCTCGGGGCGGGCTTCGCCATCCAGGCGCTCGGCCGCAGGATCGACACTCCCCGCAGCGCGCGCGCCGTCGTCGTGTCGCTCGTCGTCGTCCTCGCGGGCATGGTCGCTGCCGTCGTCGCCGCGTCCGCGCTGACCGTTCCGCTCGCGCTCGCGGCCGCCGTCGTGCTCGGCTGCGGATACGGCATGGCCATGGTGTCGGGACTGCAGGAGATCCAGCGGATAGCGGGACCGGACGACCTCGCCGGACTGACCGCCGTCTTCTACTCGCTGACGTACCTGGGATTCGGGACGCCCGCCGTGATGGCCTACCTGTCCGAGACGTTCCCGGCGGTGACGTATCCGCGAATGTTCGTGTTCGGCGCCGTCGCGGCCGCGGGATGCCTTGCGCTCGCAGTTGCGAAGTGGCGGTCGCACCTCCCGAATCAGGAGGGGACGGATCACATCGGCGGCAGCGTCTTCTCCCCGAGCCAGGAGTCCCACAGCCGGCGCAGCGGCTCGTCCGTGTAGTGGGTTGCCAGATCGGTGAACTGCTCACTCGTGACCGTGGAGTGGCGGTGAGCCAGAGTCCACTCCCGGAGCAACGCGAAGAACTTGTCGTCGCCGAGCCGGCGTCGTAAAGCATGGAGCGTCAGCGCGCCCCGCTTGTAGACGCGGTCGTCGAACATCAACTGCGGTCCCGGGTCGGCGATCACCAGATCCTGTGGTTTCCGGGCCAGACCCTGATGTGCCTGCACAGCGAGACGGTGAGCCGACGGCCCACCCGAGTTCTCCGACCAGATCCACTCCGCGTAACAGGCGAATCCCTCGTGCAACCAGATGTCCCGCCACTGGCGGAGCGTCAGGCTGTTGCCGAACCACTGATGGGCGAGTTCGTGCGCCACCAGACGTTCGGACCAGCGCCGGCCGGTGCAATGGTTGGCGCCGAAGATCGACAGTCCCTGCGCCTCGAGCGGGATTTCCAACTCGTCGTCGGTCACGACCACCGTGTAGTCGGCGAACGGATATGGTCCGAACAACCGGCCGAACAGGTCCATCATCTGTGGCTGCCTGCCGAAGTCCACGTCGAACGACGCACGCAGTCGTGGTGGGTGGACGGCGAACATCGGAACAGCACCGGATCCGAAGCTGCGTCGCTCGTACGGCCCGATCTGGATGGTGGCCAGATAGCTCGACATCGGCTCGGTCTGCTCGTACACCCACGTGGTCTGACTGGCCCGGGTCTGCTTGCTGACCAGGGTCCCGTTGGCGACGGTGTAGTACGGCGAATCGGTCGAGATCGAGATTCGGTAACTGGCCTTCGAACTCGGATGGTCGTCGCAGGGAAACCAGGATGCCGCCCCGTTGGGCTGGCTGGCGACGAGCGCTCCCTCGGACAGTTCCTCCCAGCCGACCTCACCCCACGCACTGCGGATCGGTTTCGGGGAACCCCCGTACTGGACGGTGAGCACCAGAGCGGCACCAGCCGGAATCTCCCGGGCCGGAGTGATGATCAGCTTCCCGTTCCGGTGCAGCCATTTCGTGCTGCGGGACCCGTTGGCCGCGACCTTGGTGACGTGCAGGCCGGCCGCGAGGTCGAGGGCGAACCGGGACCGTGTCTCGGTGGCGACCGCCGTGATCGTGGCCTTGCCCGTCAACCGGTTGCTGTGGACCTTGTACGTGAGTTCGAGGTCGTACCGCGACACCCGGTATCCGCGGTTGCCGTTCTGGGGGAGGTACGGGTCGACCGGCTCGTCGATCCCCTTGGCGGGCTTCACTTGCCCGCCGGCCACGGGGCGATCGGGTTGCCCTGCCACCGCGTGGACGGCGGCACCGTGTCGCCGCGCATGACCAGGGAGGCCGGGCCGACCGTGCCGCCCTCCCCGATCCGGGCGGCGGGCAGCGCGACGCAGTGCGGGCCGAGGGTGGCGCCGGCCCCGAGGATGACGGTGTCCATGGACATGATCCGATCATGGAACAGGTGAGTCTGCACGACGCACCCCCGTTCCACGGTCGCGCCGTCGCCCAGCGTCACGAGATCGGCCTCGGGAAGCCAGTAGGTTTCACACCACACGCCCTTGCCGATGGTGGCGCCGAGGCCACGCAACCAGACGTTCAGCACGGGGGTGCCGGTGGCGGCGCGGGCGAACCACGGCGCGGCGACGGTCTCGACGAACGCGTCCGACACCTCGTTCCGCCACACGAACGAACTCCACAGCGGGTGCTCGATCTTCCCGATGCGACCGACGACAAGCCATTTCGCGATCACGGAGATCAGCCCGGCGACCGCACCCGCGACGAGGAGGACGATGCCGCCGGTCAGCGCCGCGAGCCAGAAACCGACGCGGTGGGCCATGGCCTGCAGTGCGAACAACACGCCGAGCCCGATCCCGAACGTCACCATCACCGGAATGAGGCGGCACGTCTCGACGACGGCCCGCGCCACCTTGAGGCGGTACGGCGGGCGGAACGTGCGGCTGGCGTCGGTGTCGCCGGGCGCCCTCCGGAGGCGGACCGGGGGACTGCCCAGCCAGGACGAACCCGATTTCGCCTTCGACGGCGTCGCCGACAGCACCGCGACGAGCCCGTTCTTGGGAACCCGCCGACCGGGACCGGTCATCCCGGAATTGCCGAGGAACGCGCGCTTGCCGACCTTGGCGTGTTCGATGTGCATCCAGCCGCCGCCGAGTTCGTAGCTCGCGATCATCGTGTCGTCGGCGAGAAACGCGCCGTCGGCGACGGTCGTGAACTTCGGCAGCATGAGAACGGTCGACGCCTCCACGTTCTTGCCGATCCGGGCGCCGAGCAACCGCAGCCATCCCGGCGTCAGCAGGCTCGCGTACAGCGGGAACAGGAAGGTGCGGGCGGAGTCCATGAGTCGTTCGGTGGCCCACACCTGCCAGCCGATGCGACTGCGGACCGGGTGATACCCCTCCCGCAGTCCGATCGACAGCAACCGGACGGACACGATCGTGAGGACGGCGAACACGGCGAGGCTGACGAGCGTCGCGGCGGGCAGGATCACCAGGGACTGGAGCACCGCGTTCCGGAGCGTGCCCGTGTCGCGGATCCACCACCCGATGAGCACGATTCCGGCGACGAGCGCGAAGATCGGCAGCCCGGCGATGAGCATCGACGTCCCACCGAACACGGGAACCCAGTACGACGCACGCCGCGGCGTCTCCTCGGGCCACGGGTGGACGGCCTTGCCCACCTTGACCGCGGGTGAACCGGCCCAGTGCTGATTGGCCTTGACGCGCCCGAACACGGCGGAGCCGGCCTCGACCTCGGCGCCCCGCCCGATGACGGCGCCGGGCAGCAGTGTCGATCGCGCGCCCACCGACGCGCCGGGACCGATCTTGATACCGCCGATGTGGACGACGTCGCCGTCGACCCAGTGCCCGGACAGGTCGACCTCGGGTTCGACCGAGCAGCCGTCGCCGAGTTCGAGCATGCCGGTGACCGGTGGCAGCGTGTGCAGGTCGACGCCCCGGCCGACCGTGGCGCCGAGCGCCCGCGCGTAATAGAGCATCCAGGGGGCGCCGGACAGGTTCGCGGCGCCGCTGGCCTCGGTGAGGCGCAGGGCCACCCACAGTCTCAGGTGTTCGCTGCCCCCTCGGGGATAGGTTCCCGGCTCGAGTCCGCGCAGCAGGATCCGTGAGCCGAGCACCGAGATCGCCATCCGACCCACCGGGCTGATGAACGCGAGGAAGGCGATCAGAATCCACCACCACGACACGGTCGGCGCCCAGGACACGGTCGTGAACCACGAGAAGACGTTGTTCGCGATCGCCAGCCAGGTGACCCACTGCAGACCGGTCAGCGTGGTGAGCGGAACGGTTGCCGCGATCTGGACGAGCTGGCTTCGACGCGGGGTCGGGATCACCTCGCGGGGTTCGGCGGCGTCGATCGGCGCCAGCTCGTCGAGGTATTCGGCTAGTGAACCGAGCCGCGGATGGTCGTAGAGTTGCGCGACCGTCACCTCGGGGAACCGTTCGCGCAGCGCCGTGACCAGTTGGGCGGCGGAGAGGGATCCGCCGCCGAGTTCGAAGAAGTCGTCGTCGGGCCCCGTGATCTCGGCGCCGAGAATCGACGCCCACAACCCGGCGACCCACGCCGGCGTGCCCTCGAGACCCAATTTCTCCGCGGCGTCGTCGACGCCAGGCGGAGGCCAGGGGAGGGCGTTCCGGTCGACCTTGCCCGACGTTCGGGTGGGCAGTTCCTCGACCAGCACCAGCCGGGGGACCAGCGCCGCCGGGAGCTGCTCGATGAGCGTGGCGTGCGCGGCCTTGAGGTCGAAGTCGGGGTTGGTGCTGGCCAGGTAGCCGACGAGGATCTGGTGACCGGCACCGGTCCTGCGCACCGCCGCGGCCGCCCCGCCGACGCCGGGAAGATTCTGCAGGGCGTTGTCGACCTCGCCCAGCTCGATGCGCCTGCCACCGAGTTTCACCTGATCGTCCGCGCGACCCTGGAATAGCAGCCCGCTGCGGTCGAGTCGGACGAGGTCGCCGCTGCGGTAGGCGCGCTCCCAGCCGAGCGTCGGCATCGGGGCGTACTTCTCGGCGTCCTTCGCCGGGTCGAGGTACCGGGCCAGGCCGACACCGCCGATGACCAGTTCGCCCACCTCGCCCTCGGGCACGGGTTCGCCTGCCGCATCGACGACGGCGAGATCCCAGCCGTCCAGCGGGAGGCCGATGCTGACCGGACTCTTGCCGTCCATCAGCGCGCCGCAGGCCACGACCGTCGCCTCGGTGGGGCCGTACGTGTTCCACACCTCCCGTCCGTCGACGGCGAGCCGCTCCGCCAGTTCGGGTGGGCAGGCCTCGCCGCCGAAGATCAGCAGGCGCACGGCCTCGAGGGCCTCGGCGGGCCACAGCGATGCCAGCGTCGGCACCGTCGAGACGATGCTGACGTCGCGTGCGACGAGCCACGGGCCGAGGTCCATGCCGCTGCGCACCAGGGACCGGGGCGCGGGAACGAGGCAGGCGCCGTGACGCCACGCGAGCCACATCTCCTCGCAGGACGCGTCGAACGCCACCGACAGTCCGGCCAGCACCCGGTCTCCGGGCCGGATCGGGTCTTCCTGCAGGAACATCAGGGCCTCGGCGTCCACGAAGGCCGCTGCGTTGCGATGGTTCACCGCGACGCCCTTGGGGGTGCCGGTGGATCCGGAGGTGAAAATGATCCAGGCGTCGTCGTCGACGGTCGGCGGACGGGCGCTCGGCGACTCTTGCCTGTCGGGGGCGGTGCCTGCGGTGATGCCGGCGCCGGTCACCACACACCGCACCTGCGCCTCACCGAACACGAGTTCGGCGCGTTCCTCGGGGTCGTCCGCGTCGACCGGAACGTAGGCGGCACCGACGGCGAGCGTCGCGAGGATCGCGACGTACAACGAGCAGGACCCGGACGGCATGCGGATACCGACACGATCGCCGGCCCCGACGCCCGAATCGGCGAGGGTCTCGGCGGTCTGCCGGATCTCTTCGAGCAGTTCGCGGTACGTCAGCGACGTCGTGCCGTCGTCGATCGCCGGGGCTTCGGGGTTCGCCTCGGCTGTCGCGACCAGGATGTCGACGAGGGTGCGCGGCGCCGGAGCGAATTCGCGGCGGAGGAATTCCCGGGGTATACGGAGCGACAGGTCCGAATCCGTCGGCGACTGGAGAGACAATCCAGGATTCCTTCTCTGAGCGGTGGTGGTGCGTACGGCTCGTTATCTCACGATCAGGTGGCCAGATGGTGAACAGTTGGTGGTTCGTAGGGCTTCGTCGACCATTCTTCACCTGTCGTTGGCAGGTTTCTCGTCACACATGTAGAAGTTCCCCCGACTTCTTCGTCGTCTGGTCAGAAGGAGCACCCGAGTTCCTTCGAATCGCGGAAGGATGACGTCATGTACTACCTGGCATTGCTGGCGGGCGAGACGAACGCCACCGAATGGGGTCCGGACAGCCCGGAGTTCGCCGTGGCACTGGGGCGCCATCGGGCGTTCTGGGAGCGCGCCGGTTCCGCGCTCGTGGGCGGCGGGGCCCTGTACCCGAGCGCGGAGGCGGCGACCGTCAGGAACGAGGACGGGCGTGCGCTGATCACGGACGGCCCGTTCGCGGAGACGGCGGAGGTGATCGGTGGCTTTTACGTGCTCCAGGGATCGGACCTCGACGAGGTGCTGGAGGTCGCGCGGCACATTCCCGAGGCCGCCGAAGGGTCCGTCGAACTGTGGCCGATGGTCGAGTGGATGCCGGTGACCGATCAGAAGGGCTGCTGGTTGGCGCTGCTGCGGGAACCGGTGGCGGCGGTGGTGTCGCCGGGCACGCCCCAGTGGGACGAGGGCATGGCCGAGCACGAGAAGTTCGGCCGACTCGCCGGGTCCGCGATCCGCGGCGGCGGAGCCCTGCACACGCCGGACTCCGCGACCACGATCCGCGTCCGGGACGGGGAACTCCTGCTCACCGACGGACCCTTCGCCGAGACCGCGGAAGTCCCGAACGGCCTGTACGTGCTGGCCGCCGACGACCGTGACGCGGCGATCGCGTGGGCGGCGAAGATTCCGGTGTCGCCGAAAGGATGCATCGAACTCCGGCAGATCGTCGCCGACGGCGAGTAATGGACGACGACACTCTGAGCCGCATCTTCCGGGAGGAGTCCGGCCGGGCACTGGCGACGGTGGCACGCATGGTCGGCGACCTGTCCCTCGCGGAGGATGCGGTGCAGGACGCCTTCGCCGAGGCGCTCCGCAGCTGGCCGGATACGGGTCTGCCGAGGAATCCGGGCGCCTGGATCACGACCGTCGCCCGCCACCGGGCGCTGGACCGGCTGCGCCGGGAGTCGCTGCGCGGCGACAAGGAGCACGATGCGGCGCGGCTCGTTCCGGCTCCGGACGAGGAAGAGGTGTGGCCGGTGCGTGACGACCAGTTGCGGCTCATGTTCACGTGCTGCCACCCGGCTCTGTCCCCGGAGTCGCAGGTCGCGTTGACTCTCCGGCTGGTGGCAGGACTGCGACCGGCGGAGATCGCCCGGTTGCTTCTCGCCCCGGAACCGACCGTGTCCCAGCGACTCACCCGCGCCAAGTCGAAGATCCGGACCGCCGGTATCCCGTTCCGGGTTCCGCCCGACCATCTGCTGCCGGAGCGCACCCCACAGGTGCTGGCCTGCATCTACCTGGTATTTACCGAGGGCTATTCGGCCACGGCCGGCGACACCGCGATCCGGGACGAACTCTGCGACGAGGCATTGCGGCTCGGCCGGCTGCTGTGCGAGCTGATGCCGGACGAGGGGGAGGCGTGGGCGCTGCTGGCGCTCATGCTGTTCCACGACAGCAGGCGGTCCCAGCGCACCGACGACGCCGGCGATCTCGTCTCCCTCGAGGACCAGGACCGCGGGAGGTGGGACCGCGCGAAGATAGGCGAAGGTGTCGTGTGCCTGCGGGCCGCGCGGCGCCGGGGAGGCGGTCCGTACGGCGCGCAGGCCGCGATCGCCGCCGCCCACGCCACCGCCCCGAATTGGGCGGCCACCGAGTGGAACGCCGTCGTCGCCGGATACGACGAACTCTGCGCGTACGGGAACTCGCCCGCCGTCCGTCTCAACCGTGCTGTCGCGGTGGGATTCCGGGACGGCCCCGACGCCGGTCTCGCCGCGTTGGACACGCTCGCCGGGAATCCGCGGCTGGCGCGGACGCACGCCCTGCACGCCACCCGTGCCGACCTGCTGCGCAGGGCAGGCCGGCACGCCGAATCGAGCGAGGAGTACCGCACCGCGATCGGGCTGGCGGCGAACGAACCGACCCGTCGTTTCCTCGCCAGGCGACTGGCGGAGGTGGACGGTGCCCGTTAGATCCGCCCGCGCGGCTGGTGCTGGGTGATGCAGTGGATGCCGCCGCCCCGGGCGAAGATCTGCCGTGCGTCCACCGTGACGACGCGGCGTCCGGGATAGACGCTCGACAGGATGTCGCGGGCGACGGCGTCCCCGGGGTCGTCGAAGCCGCACGCGATGACGCCGCCGTTGACGACGAGGTGGTTGATGTAGCTGTAATCGACCCAGCCGTCCTCGTCGCGCAGGACGGTCGGGGCGGGCACGTCGACGATCTTCCACGGCGCACCGGAACGGTCACGACTGTCGGCGAGCGCCTTCCGGATCTCGGCGGTCACCTCGTGGTCGGGATGGGACCGGTCGCGCTGGGAGTGCAGCAGCACCACCCCGGGCGCGGGCAGCGCCGCGACGATGTCGACGTGCCCCTTGGTGCCGAATTTCTCGGAATCCCGCGTCAGACCACGCGGCAGCCAGACGACGTGTTCGGCGCCGATCGTGCGCGCGAGTTCCGCCTCGACACCGGCCGCGTCCAGTTCCGGGTTGCGCAACGGGTCGAGTTGCACCGTCTCGGTGACGAGCACGGTTCCGCGCCCGTCCACCTGGATACCGCCGCCCTCGTTGACCATCGACGACGGGACCGGGCAGGCCCCGGACCACGCCGTGACGGCCGCACCGATCGACCGGTCGTGGTCCCAGGCGGCCCAGTCCTGTTGCCCCCAGCCGTTGAACGTCCAGTCCACGGCACCGAGACAGTTCTCCTCGTCGAGGACGAACGTGGGACCGATGTCGCGCATCCAGGCGTCGTCGAGGGGAGCCTCGACCACGTCGATGTCCGAGGACAGGTACTTCCGGGCGACGTCGCGGTCGGCCGGATCGACAACCATGGTGACCGGTTCGAATTCGGCGACGGCGTGGGCGACGGCGGCCCACGCGGTCCGCGCCTCGTGGGCGCCCGCCTCCGTCGCGGTCATCGACGCCCCGAGGGGCGGGAACGCCATCCACACCCGCTCCTGCGGTTCGGTCTCGCTGGGCATCCGCCAGGTCATGACCGGGTCTCCGCGGCCGCCACCGCCGACGGCAGTCCGTAGGGGTGCTCGTGGTCCACCGGGTCCGTGAGCCGGGTGTACGTGTCGGGCCTGCGGGTGGTGAGGAACGGGAAGAGGTCGAGCCAGTCCTTGCGCTGATCCAGGTCGAGGTCGGCCACCAGGACCGCCTCCTCGTCGCGGGGAGCGGACACGAGCACGCGGCCGTAGGGGTCGGAGATGAACGAGGAACCGTAGAAGTCGATGCCGCCCTCGTTGCCGCAGCGGTTGGGGACCACCATGAATGTGCCACTGGTGATGCCGTTTCCGACGATCACGTGCTGCCAGATCGGCTGGGTGTCGAATGCCGGGAAGCTCGGCTCCGACCCGATGGCGGTGGGGTAGACGAGGATTTCGGCGCCGCCGAGCGAGTACATGCGGGACACCTCGGGGAACCACTCGTCCCAGCACGTCGGCAGTCCGATGGCGGCGCCGTCCAATTCGGCAGGCCGGTAGACGGGGTAGGAGTCGTCGGCGGGACCGCCGCGGAAGTAGGTGTCCTCGTAGTAGCCGGCGCTGACGGGGATGTGCAGCTTGCGGGTCCGGGAGAGCAGTTCGCCGGACGGGGCCACGAGGATGGCGGTGTTGAAGCCGAGACCGTCCGGGCCGTCGGCCTTCTCGTAGAGCGAGGCGTGGACGCAGACCTGGTGGCGGGCGGCAGCGGCGGCCGCGAAACTGTAGGTGGGTCCGGTCGTCAGGTCCTCGGCGTCGCGACCGGGTGTCCCGGTTGCGCGGACGTCGGCGGGGTACTTCGACAGCGTGAGTTCGGGCAGGAACACCACCGCCGCGCCGAGTGCCGCCGCTTCGCCGATCGCGTCGGTCAACGCGGTGCGCAGTGCGTCCGGATCGGCCTGCCAGCGGTGCTGCACCAACCCGACGCGCAGC
The DNA here is from genome assembly GCF_042674125.1 of Rhodococcus sp. NPDC056960. NCBI lineage: Bacteria > Bacillati > Actinomycetota > Actinomycetes > Mycobacteriales > Nocardiaceae > Rhodococcus > Rhodococcus sp. NPDC056960. The sequence goes on from NZ_JBHURF010000011.1 coordinate 28,600, forward strand.
GGAGTGCGTGTGGATTCCGTGGAGCGTGCGGGGGAGGAGGGTGCGGACGGGGCGGTGATCGTGCGGATGGTCATTGTTCTTCCTTCGGTCTGGTGACGGGGGTGTCGGTGGTGCGGTCGGTGGGCTCGGACATCACGATGTCGATCGCGCCGAGCAGGTGGGAGTGGGCGTCCGCGGTGGTGATCTCCTTGCAGAGCCACCGCCCGGACAGTCCCTCGACGAGGGCGGTCATCGTGACCGCGGTGGGCTGGGGGTCGAGTGAGCGGGAGATCTCGCCGGTGAGTTGCGCCTGCGTGATCGCGTCGGCGATCTCCGCGACCCAGGCCGCGGTGGTCCGTGCGAGTGGCTCCCGCAGGGCCTCCTCGTACACGGCGGAGGCGCGTAATTCGTTCCAGGCCAACGAGTTCTCCACCACCTCCGGGCGGTCCTGGATCTCACCGAGGAGGGAGCGGGTGAGCCGGTCGCGGGCGGAGTCGCCGGACTCCTCGCCTTCGCTGCGGTAGGCGCGGGCGCGGTCGTTGATGTAGTTCAGGGCGGCCTCGAGGAGGCCGATGCGATCCTTGAAGTGGTAGTACAGCAGGCCCGGCGACACGCCTGCGACTTCCGCGACATCGTTGACGCGAAGCCCGCGGATGCCTCGTTGGGCGATGGCCGTTGCGCTGGCCTTCAGAATCGCGTCGCGTCGCTCGCTCATCGGGAAATCTCCTTCGATTCGTGCCGTCTCAGGGTGTCGGCGCCTCGACCGGGGCCACGTGTTCGGGCCACAGTCGCAGCGCGACGAGGTAGCCGGCCACGGCGATGGCCGACGATCCGACAAGACTGACATCGACACCGTGCGCGATGTCGGCAAGGGGCCCCGAGTACAGCGACGTGTCGACGGCGAGAACGCCGAACAGGGATCCGGCCGCCCAGGGGATGACGGCGCGCAGGTTCCATCCGCCGGTGAACCAGTACCGCCCACCCCTATGGCCGAGGTTGAAGACCTGGAGGTCGACGGGGTCGTACCGACCTCGCCGCGCCACCAGGAACCCGGCTACGTTGATCGCCACCCAGGGTGCGGCGAAACCGTTGAGCACCAACGTCATCGCGGTGATGGAATCCACGGCGTCGACCACGAAGACGCCGATGTAGAGCAGTGCGACGGCGAGCGCCGACGTGATCAGGGTGGTGTGCACGCGTCGCAACCGGGGGATCAGCGCTTCCAGGTCGAGCCCGCTGGCGTAGACGTTGAGGACGCCCTGCCCGAGGCCGCCCGCCAGGGCGACGAGGACGATCGGCAGCACGTACCAGCCGGGCGCCTCCGCGACGAGGTCGGCGACGTAGGAGTCGCTGAGGGTGGTGAACGTCGAGGCGGTGAACGACCCGAACGCCGCGGTGAGGAACAGTCCGAAGAAGATGCCGGCCATGGTCGCCGCGACAATGGAACGGTCGGAGAACCGGACGCGGGAGATCCGCCTGCTGTAATCGCCCAGGGTGGGGGCATACGACAGCGGGCCGCCGACGGCCAGCACCACGGCCAGGATCCAGGTGGGCCAGAATCCGCCGAGCAGATAGTCGCCGCCCCCGCCCGCGCCGTGGAAGTGCCCACCGAAGGCGAACACGCCGAGGAGCAGGAGCGCGGCGACGACGGGCAGCACGAACTTCTGGAGCGCGACCACCGTGCCGTGGCCGAACAGCGCGACGGCGACGATTTCGGCGGCGATGATGCCGTAGCCGAGCGCGAGCATGCCGTTGTCGATCGGGGTGCCGAGCAGCCGGTGCGCGGCGGCGATCAGCGCGTCACCCGAGGTCCACACGGCGATCGCCGCGTAGGCGAGGGCGAACAGCAGGGTGAGGCCGGAGCCGATCATCCGCCCGCTGACTCCGAAGTGCGCGCCACTGGACACGGTGTTGTTCGTGCCGGTGCGCGGGCCCAGGAGCGACAGCGGGGCGATGAGGAGGGTGCCGAGCCCGATGCCGACCGCGCTGGCCGCGACCGCGCTGCCGAAACCGAGACCGAATGTGATGGGGAGCCAGCCGAACACGATCACCGAGAACGCCAGATTGCCGCCGAAGAACACGGCGAGCATGTTGAGCGGTCGCGAATCGCGTTCCGATTCGGGGATGTACTCCACGCCGATCGTCTCGACGTGTCCGAAACGGTCCTCCGGTGGGGAGGGGGCGGTGTCGTCGAGGGGCGTCGTCGGGTCGAGATTCGTGGACACTGCGGACCTCACTTTCGGTGGCGGAGGTGACCGTCATCACGTCCTGATGGGTATCGAAGATATTCCAAACTGAAAATTCAGTCAAGACCGGCGAATGGCGTGCGACATCGGCGACGGTGCGGAGTTTGCGCAGCTGACGAGTTCGGGCTGGATATGAGTGTGACCATTCATCTCATGTATTTCTTCGTCATCGGAGTGCCCGTGTCTGCCGCCGACGTCAACCGTCGTTCCGCGAACCGGTCCCGGCTCGCCGCAGCCGGGAGGGCGCCCGGTTCATCTGGCACGGAGGGTGGGCGGTGCGCCGCACAACGTCGTGACGGAACTCGGCGCAGCGTTCGACGGCAGGGGGCAGGACCTCCGGCCGCTCGCGGTCGCGCTGTCTGGGCTGTCGGAGTCCGGTGCCGAATTACTCTACCGGGCAGTGGCTTTGGTGCACGACAGCCGGACGGTACTGGCGACGCGGTCCGAACAGTGTTCGGCGATCGAGGATTTCGGCGCCGACCTGGACGTGCTCGCGGATCGGCTCCGCAGCAGCGACCCCTCCGCCGTCCAGCCGTGGGATTCGAAACCGAAGGCGGACCCGAACAATCTGGACCTCAACCCGATTGCGAATCGGCTGGCCCCGCTCCTCGGGGTGACGCCTCGCCGACGCGAGTTCACCTCTGCGGCCCCGGGCCCTCCCGGCTTTCGGGTTGACAACTGCGCGCCGATCCTGCAATCTTCGAAACAGGTCACGAGTACCAGCGTCAAGCCCCGGCTAGCTGGTCGGCAACCCTCCACCGCGGCGGGGTGCTCCGGGTGACGACCAGGCTGAGGTTCACACCGAACCCGGCAAGCGCGGACTCTGAGAGGGCACCGACCCTGCGACGAGTCCCTGACTACGAGGGATGTCGTGATGACTGCTGTATTGACCGCCGACGTGTGTGTTGCCCCGCTGGCCCAGGTTTCGGGCTCCGACCTGCGGGTTCCGCTGGTGCAGGGGGGCGACTGCACCTACGTCAACTTCGACTACGCCGCCAGCGCCCCTGCCCTGGCGCAGGTCACCGACCGCATCGCGGCGCTGCTGCCCACCTATTCGAGCGTGCACCGCGGCGCCGGCTACGCGTCGCGGATCTCGACCGACTGCTACGAGAAGTCCCGCGACTCCGTTGCCCGGTTCGTCGGTGCGACCGACGACCAGGTGGTGGTGTTCACCCGCAACACGACCGACTCGCTGAATCTGCTCGCCGGATGCGTTCCCGGCAGCACCGTGGTCCTCGACATCGAACACCACGCGAATCTGTTGCCGTGGAAGGGCTCTCGCGTCGTGCGGGCTGCGGACACACTGACCGAGACCGTCCGGCTGCTCGTCGCGGAACTGTGCTCGAAGCCCACCGCCCTGCTCGCGGTGACGGGCGCTTCCAACGTCACCGGTGAAGTGCTGCCGATCGCGGCGCTCGCCGAGGTTGCACATCGTTGCGGTGCAAGGATTCTCGTCGACGCCGCGCAACTCGCGCCGCACCGCCGCATCGACCTCGCGGAATGCGGTGTCGACTATCTCGCGTTCTCCGGGCACAAGCTGTACGCCCCGTTCGGCGCGGGTGTGCTGGTGGGCCGCCGGGACTGGCTCGACGCCGCCGACCCCTACCTCGCGGGCGGCGGAGCGGTGCGCAACGTGACCGTCGAATCCACCCAGTGGGCGCCCGCCCCTGCCCGGCACGAGGCAGGCACCCCCAACGTGCTCGGTGCCGCGGCCCTCGCTGCCGCGTGCGACGCGCTGTCCGCGCTGGACTTCGGCACCGTGGCCGAACACGAGGCCGCGCTCACCGCCCGGCTCCACGACGGACTGGGCTGCGTCGACGGACTGGAGTTCCTGCGGCTGTGGTCGGACGCCCCCGACACGGTCGGAATCGTGACGTTCACGATCGACGGCTTCGAGCCGGGGGAGATCGCCGCCTACCTGTCCGCCGAGCACGGCATCGGAGTGCGCGACGGCCGCTTCTGCGCGCATCCGCTGCTGGGACGCCTCGGGCGGCCCGGCGGCGCCGTCCGGGTGAGTGTCGGGCTCGGCAGTTGCTCGGCAGACGTGGATCGGCTGGTCGAGGCCGTGCGCACCCTGGTCGCCGGTCGTCGGAACTGGGACTACGCCAAGGAGAGCGGACAGTGGAATCCGGTGCCGGAGACCCGGTTTTCGCGGGACGCGCTAGTATGACCCCATGGCATCGCAGGCTGGGAGCACAATGATTGCTCACTGGTGCCGTCGGCATGTCGATCTGTGCCGAACCGCCTCGGGTATGTGTTCGAGCTGACCGTTCTGCCGGCTCCGTTTCATTCACACGTCATTCCCGAGGAACCCCAATGTCTCGAGACAATGCCTTCGTTTCCCGTCCCCTTCGCGTCGCCGTCGAACTGACCGGATCGGGTCACCACCCGGCGGCCGAGGGCGCCGTGGGCACGCGGCCCGTCAACGGCGCCGACTACTGGGTGGACCTGACCGCCGATTCGACGGATCAGCTCGACCTCACATCGTTCCCGCCGAACGTCGTCCGGATCCGGGCGTCCGATCTGCGTGAGGCGCAGCAGCAACGCGCACGGATCCGCGCCGAACTCGTCGCGGACGGCCGGAACCCCGACGGCGTCACCGTCCTGGTGGACCTCGAGGTGCTCATCGCCACCGAAGCCCGTGCGGCGCGCAAGGAACTCGCCCTCCTCGACAGCGCGCTGGAGACCCCGCGTGAACCAGTGTCGCTGCAGTACATCGGAACTCCGGTGGGTCTGGCCGGGCTCATCGCCGACATCCAGGCGGCTGGCGTCGCCGACGGTGTGACGCTGCTGCCGCTGTCGCTGCCGAGGGTTCTGGAACAGCTCGTCGACGGCACCCTTCCGTGGCTGGAGGAACGTGGCCTCGTCACGTCCGCCGACGCCGTCGACGAAGCGCTGCGTCGCTTCGACCTGCCCCGCCGCGAGCGGGTGCTCGCTTCCTGATCCGGTCAGTTGCCGTTGTTCGTCGAACTCAGCGGCGTGGGCCGGTAGTACCGGCCCTCGTGGTAGAGCAGGGGAGCGGACGCGGAATCGTCGTCGGCCTCGGCGTGGACGCGGGTGACGAGGCCGATCACGAGCGTGTGGTCGCCGACGGGAAGCAACTGGTCCACGACGACCCGCAACCAGCTGGGAGTTCCGTGGAGGACCGGTTCGCCGGTGCCGAGCCGCGCCCAGAGCGACTCGTCGCTGAACCGTTGGTCGGCGCTGCGCGAGAATCGCTGAGCCAGGTGCTGCTGGTGCTCCCCGAGAAGGTGGATCACCAGCGACTCCGCTGAATGCAGCGCCTCGATGCTCGACGACGTGTTCGCGATGTTGAACGACACCAGCGGCGGATCCAGGGACACGGAGGAGAACGAGGACGCGGTGAAGCCGACGGGGCCGGATCCGGCGTCGAGGGTCACGATGGTGACCCCCGCGGGGTGACGACGCAGGGCTGCGCGGTAGTCGTCCGCGCTGATTCCGGGCGCGGGTCGGGGATCGCGGGGGAGACGCGAACCATCGACGGTCTCGGCGTGCTCGGCTCTGTCGGACACATCATTCTCCGGGTCGGCCCGTGCGGGTCACTGTGCCACTCGCGGTCACGAGATGTGCCGTCAACTATAGGGGCGCTGCAGACAGGGGTTCAGTCGACGTCGATCGCGAGGCCGGCGGTGATCCGCACCAACTCCGAGAACGACGTGCGGAACACGGTGTCCGGGTGCCCGGCGGCCGCCCACAGTTCCGCGTGCTCCGACAAGGCGTTGTCGACATAGGTCGGGAGATTGGTGGGATGGCCGAGCGGGGCGATACCGCCGATCGGCTGGCCGGTGGCTATCCGCACCATGTCGAGAGGTGCCTGGGTCAGATTTCCCTGCAGCCGTTTGCCGGTGTTCGCCAGATCCACCTCGTGCGCCCCCGACACGAGAAGGAGGATCGGATCGTCGTCGAGAAGGAACACCAGCGACTTGGTGATGGCCCCGATGTCGACGCCCAGGGATTCCGCTGCCTCGGCCGCGGAGTGGGTGGAGTCGGGCTGGGTCACGATCACCCCATGGTGTCCTCGCGCGATCAGTGTCTCGGCGACATGCGCGGCGTGGGGGTGCAGGGGCGTCGGCATGAACCAAGAGTAGGTCCATTCCTCCGGAACGACATCAAGAAGCGTCGTCCGACACGACATCGGAACGGGGCGTAGTCGATTCCGCCTTCCGGAGACGTCTGGCGGTGAACCCGAACAGCAGTCCCAGACCGACCGCAGAGTACAGCGCGAGGGCGAGTGCGGGCTGTCCCAGCCCGACGCCGTCGAAGTACACGATGCTGCGAATTCCCTCGGTACCGGCGCCGGGGGTGATCCAGCGGCCGATGGCCGAATAGAAGGCGGGGATGACGTTGGAACCGAACGCCCCGCCGGCGCTGGGGTTGCCCAGAATCACGAAGACGGCGATCGCGAGCGGCACCGCGAGGACGCCGACGGCGGCCCGCAGTCCGAGGGTGAACACGGCAGTGCCGAAGACGACGCCGGTGCCGAGCAGCCACAGTGGGAACCAGTGGCCTGCGAACGTGCCGAGCACATGGGTGGTGATCAGGGCGCCGAGGGCACCCGAGACGACGGCGTAGCCGAGGAGGACCGCCGTGTGCGCGGCGGCCTGACGCAGCGTCCGCGGAGCACCGATGAACAGACCGATCGCCGCTGCGAGCAGGTAGCCGCCGACCACCCACCCGACCGCCAGATAGAAACCGGACAGGCCGCGGTTGTCGTGGACGCCGACGGGAATCTCGTCGCGGACCGTGAACTGGCGGCCCTGACTGTTCTCCACCTGGGCGAACACCGACTCCAGCGCGCTGGAGATGGAACTGCCGCCCGCGCTCGCCGTGATCAGGGTGTCGGGTCCGGCCGGATTCACGACGAACGCGCCCTGGATCTCGCGGTCGTGGAGGAGCCGCCGCGCTTCCGCGGTGTCCGCGATGACACGTGCCCGGAGCGGGCGGCCGTCGATCGCATCGAGCCGGTCGGCGACCTGCTGATCCGTGCCGGCGGGCAATCCCGCCGACGCGACGACGGCGATCTCGATGTCGCGCGGGGTGGGCTGATGGAACGCCGCGACGTAGCTGAGGACGAATCCGAGCTGCAACAGGAGGACGCCGAAGACCAGCGCGACCATCACCTTCGGTGCCCCGTATTTCGACACCGGACTGTCGTGGTGCGGTTGGGTGCGACTGGTTGTGTCGCTGGCGGTCGTGGTCATCTGACGTCCTCGATCCTTGTCGATACCGTGGGTATTGAATACCCTAGGTATCGTGACTGAAGATCGTCAACCGGACCGTCGTCACACCGAATGGACGCCCGCGACGCGTCCCGGTCGTGACGTCGTACGTCAACGCCTCCTGGACGCTGCGGCGGAGGAATTCGCCGAACGCGGTTTCAGCGCGGCCAGGCTCGCCGAGGTCGCGCGCCGCGCCGGGTTCACCAAGGGTGCGGTCTACTCGAACTTCGACTCGAAGCAGGACCTGTTCGCCGAACTCTTCGCTGCGCGCTCACTCGAACTGGCGGGACGGGTGCTCGCCGAGATCTCCGGCATGAACCCGTCGGACGCCGCGGGCACGGGCGGCGAGGCCATCGCGTCGTGGATGGTGCGCGAGCCGGGATGGTCGTTGCTGGTCCTCGAATTCGGCGTGCTCGCCGCCCGCGACCCGCAGGTCGCGCAGGCTTATCTGCGGGAGAGGCGGCAGTTGCGGGGCAAACTCGTCGAATTGATCGGCGAGCGGGCCCGGGAGTGGGGAGTGAACGAGGGCTTCGACGTCCGCACCACCGCCATCTCGCTGATGGCTCTCATTTCGGGACTCGTCCTGGAGCATTCCGTCGACCCCGAGGAAGTGGATCAGCCGACGATGGGCGCGGCGGTCACCGCACTGTTCGCGGGCGCAGTAGCCCGGGCCGGGCTGATCTGAACTGCCCGGGCCGCGCTGACCTGATCACTGCCCAGGAAACTGTCGATGTACGCCCAGGTGGAGTCTTTCGCCTTCGGGCCCGCGACGAGACCCAGATGACTGCCCGGCGCGGACTCGAACCGCACCGACGGGGAACCGGTGAGCACGTCGGTCGCCGCCCGCACCGAGGCAATCGGGGCGATGACGTCCTCGGTGCCGCCGATCGCGAGGACCGGCACCGTGAGGTCGGCCAGGGCGATCGCGCGGTTCCGGGTCTCGAAGCTCCCCGCGGCGAGCGCGTTCCCGAGGATCAGCTGAGTGCAGACCTGGCGGAAGAAGCGTGCCGGGTAACCGGGCATGTCGGCCATGAACCGGTCGATGGACTCCATGCGGGCCAGGGTCTCGGTGTCGTGGAGATTCCGCGCGATGAACCACGGCTTCGTGAGCTCGCGCTGGAGTGCGGTGAACCGGTAACTGGCCTGGACCAGCGGAGCGGGCAGTCCGCCCATCGCTCGCGTGGCGGTGGTCAGGGGGCGATCACCGGTGAACCGGCCGACCACGCGGAGCGGCGCGATCATGGTCACCGACTCGTAGTCGATGGGCGTGCCGATCGCCGTCACCGAATTGATCGGCAGATCGGTCCGGCCTGCGGCCGTCAGCAGCGACATCGTTCCGCCGAGGCTCCAGCCGATCAGGTCGACGGCCGATCCGTCGTGGAGGCGGGACACGCGGTCGACGGCCGCCGGGATGATGTCGTCGATCCAGTCCTCGAAGCCGAGACCGCGGTCGGAGTACCCCATCGTGCCGTAGTCGACGAGATACGTCGCCTTCCCGGTACCGGCGAGATGCGCGGCCAGGCTCTGGCCCGGACGCAGGTCGAAGCACTGCGCGGGCGCCGCGAGCGGAGGCACGAGAAGGATGGGCCTGCCACCGTCGGCCTCGCCGTCGAACCGGTGCAGGTCCTGATGGGGTGCCTCGTGGATGAGCGTCGACGGGGTCCGCTGGACCGGCGCGATCCCGCCGCCGAACGACAGTCGCCAGGCGTTGCGGGTCAGCGTGTTCAGCGTGGGGTTCCAGGCGATGTCGAGCACGGATTTCCTCTCGGGGCGGCACAGATCCTGCATGTATCTGTTACGACAACATACAGGTAATCCGGTGGTCGCTCGTCAGCGGGACGCGAGCAGAACGCGCAACACCGTCGACGGCCGCAGCAACGCTCCGGGACGGTCGAGGAGATGCGTCACCCGCAGGAATGCGGACCCGACCGCCGGGTCGACGGCCGCCGCCCGGTCGATCCGGGACGCGTACGCGTTCGCCATCCGCACCCGCGCCGAGCGCCGTCCGGGCACCGCCGGAATCCGGAGGTCGTTGTCGACGGTGAGGTTCCATGCCGCGTCGATGCACCGATTCGCCCCGCGCAGGAACCGGCGGGCGAGCCGCGTCCGTCCCGACCGCAGGCAGTCCCGCAGGACGGTCGCCTCCACCGCGGCGACGCTCATCCCCTGGCCGTAGATGGGATTGAACGAGCAGATCGCGTCCGCGAACGGCAGATAGTTCGACGGCAGATCGTCCGCGGAATAGCGCCGGCGGACGGTGGTCGGGATCCGGTAGCGCACGCCGTCGTCCACCGGCGCGGCGGTGCGCAGCGCGTCGTACATGTCCGGGGCGGGAAACGACTTCACGAAGTCGAGGAAACCGTCCGCGTCCAGCGGCGGCACGTCGTCGCCGTATCCGGCGAGGGTGACGATCCAGGTGCCGTCCTCCTGCACACCCATGAATCCACTGCGCGGATGCGACGGTCCCGGTGCCATCCCGATCCCGGAATCCCCGTCGAGGTGGGGTGGCTCGAGCCGGAAGTGCCGCGTCGCGTACGTGACGTCGACGGCCACCCGCGACTCGGGCGGGGGCGCGAACCCCAGCGCGGCGAGCCGGGCGACGCTCTGGGAACTCCGGCCCGACGAGTCCACCACGAGATCGGCCGCGACGACCTCCGGCGGGACGCCATCCCGGTGCTGCACGGACACGCCGGTCATCCGCCCGTCCTCGACGGTGAGGGTCGTGACGTCCGACCGGTCGACGATCCGGACATTCGGCAGGGCCCGCACCCGTCGGCGCATGTGCCACTCGACGAGCGCCCGGCTCGCGAGAATGCCGGGAACCCCGCTGGTCTCGCGGGCCATCCGGTGCCCGTCGACGACCCACCGGATGTCGCCGAGTGCGTCGCCTCCGGTGGCGCCGAGAGCGAGGAGTTCGGCCACGAACCCCGGCAGGAGATCCTCCATCGCGGCCTGCCCGCCGGCGAGAAGAGCGTGCACGTGCCGGGCCTGCGGCACGCACCTGCGCGGGGTGGCCGTCTCGGGCAGGATGTCGCGATCGAGGACGGTGACGTTCCGGCAGATGCCGGCGAGAGCGGCCGCGGCCAGCAATCCGCCCATCCCGGCGCCGATGACGACGGCGCCGTCGGGGCTCGTCGGGTGAGTCATCGACGCGGTCCGTTCGCACGGCGGTGCAGAGACCTCCAGGGTATTTCGCCGGGCCTGTTCGAGCGGTGGTTACTCTTGAGTAATGACCGAACAGAAGACCTGGAATGCGTTCACCGTCGAGCGCAAGGATCACGTCGCGCAGGTGACGCTCGTCGGGCCCGGGAAGGGCAACGCGATGGGCCCGGATTTCTGGAGCGAGCTCCCCGAGATCTTCGGTGAACTCGACGCCGATCCGGAGGTGCGGGCCGTCGTCATCGCCGGTTCCGGGAAGAACTTCTCCTTCGGTCTCGACCTGCCCGCCATGAGCGGCAGCTTCGGCTCCGTCCTCGCAGACAAGGCACAGGCCGGTCCCCGCACCACGTTCCACGACATGATCAAGCGGATGCAGTCGGGCATCAACGCGGTCGCCGACTGCCGCAAGCCGGTGATCGCGGCCGTCCAGGGCTGGTGCATCGGCGGCGGCGTCGATCTGATCTCCGCCGCCGACATCCGGTACGCGAGCACCGACGCGAAGTTCAGCATCCGGGAAGTCAAGGTCGCCATCGTCGCCGACATGGGCAGCTTCGCGCGGCTGCCCGCCATCATCGGTGACGGTCACCTGCGGGAACTGGCGCTCACCGGCAAGGACATCGACGCCGCCCGCGCGGAGAAGATCGGCCTCGTCAACGACGTCGTCGAGGACGCCGACGCGGTCCTCGCCGCCGCGCACGCGACCGCAGCCGAGATCGCGGCGAACCCGCCGCTCGTCGTGCACGGCATCAAGGACGTCCTCGACCACTCCCGCGCCGCCGCCGTCGACGACAGCCTGCGCTACGTCGCCGCGTGGAATGCGGCATTCCTGCCGTCGCAGGACCTGACCGAGGCGATCACCGCCGTCTTCGAGAGGCGCACCCCCGAGTTCAAGGGGGAGTGATCCGTCCGCACTGTCGCGACCGGACGCTCATCCGCAGGTAAAGCCCAGTCCAACAGTTGCCCGAATCCTCGCTGCGCTCGCATACTTGCCGACTACAAGTAAACGAAGAGTGCAGCGAGGACACAGTGGCGAATTCGGTCGAAACGCCGGTGGCATACACCCACCGGCAAATCCTGGCTGTGCTGAGCGGGTTGATGCTCGGCATGTTCCTCGCCGCGCTCGACCAGACGATCGTGGCGACGGCGATCCGCACCATCGCCGACGACCTCGATGGGTACTCGCTGCAGGCGTGGGCCACCACCGCCTACCTCGTCACCGCGACGCTGGCGACGCCGCTCTACGGCAAATTGTCCGACATCTACGGCCGCAAGCCGTTCTTCATGTTCGCGATCTCGGTGTTCGTGATCGGGTCGGTGCTGTGCACGTTCTCGACGTCGATGTACGTCCTCGCCGCGTTCCGGGCGATCCAGGGACTCGGTGCCGGCGGCCTGTTCTCGTTGGCGCTCACCATCATCGGCGACATCGTCTCCCCCCGTGAGCGAGCCAAGTACCAGGGGTACTTCCTCGCGGTGTTCGGGACGTCCAGTGTTCTCGGTCCCGTCCTCGGCGGCGTGTTCGCGGGGCAGGACGTCATCCTCGGAATCGATGGCTGGCGTTGGGTTTTCCTCGTCAACGTGCCCGTCGGGCTGGTCGCGCTCACGGTCGTCTCCCGCGTGCTGCATCTCCCGAAACGCCCGATCGGAAATCAGCGGATCGACTGGTGGGGCGCCCTCGCTCTCGCGATCGGCGTGGTGCCGTTGCTGGTGGTGGCCGAACAGGGCCACAGCTGGGGATGGGGCAGCTCGAAGTCGTTGGTGTGCTACGTCATCGGAGTGATCGGGGTGCTCGCCTTCATCCTCGTCGAATTGGCGATGAAGGACGCCGCACTCATCCCGATGCGCTTCTTCCGCAACAGCACGTTCGCGCTCGGCGTCGTGATCAGTCTCGTCGTCGGTGCCGTCATGTTCGGCGGCATCACCCTCCTTCCCCAGTACCTGCAGGTGGTGAAGGGCTCGAGTCCCACCCTCGCCGGCTTCCAGATCCTGCCCATGGTCCTCGGGCTGATGGCCGGATCGGTGGTCAGCGGTCAGATGATCTCGCGCACCGGGCACTACCGGTACTTCCCGATCCTCGGGACCGCGCTGATCGTGATCGGCGCCTTCCTGCTGCACACCGTGGCCGCCGGCACCCCGATGCCCGTCGTCATGGCATTCATGCTGATCCTCGGGCTCGGACTCGGAAACCTGATGCAGCCACTGACCCTGGCCATTCAGAACGCGCTACCCCCGCAGGACATGGGAGTCTCGACCGGCGCGGCCACGTTCTTCCGCCAGATCGGCGGCACCGCAGGCGTCGCGATCTTCCTGTCGATCCTCTTCTCGCGCCTCACCCCTGCCATCGGCGAACGCGTGACAGCAGCGGCAGGCACACCCGAATTCCGCCGGGCCGTGGTGGCCGCCACCCAGAGCAACGACCCCGCCGAGGCCGCCATGGGCCAGGGCATGCTCAGCCCCGATCACGCCGGGGTCAGCGGTGTCCTCACGGACAGCTCCGTGATCGGCCGACTCGACGACGTCCTGGCCCTGCCGTTCAAGCAAGGATTCGCCGACGCCATCGGCTCCGTCTTCCTCACCGTCTCGATGCTCGCCGTCGTCGCCTTCGTCCTCACCGTGCTCTGGAAGGAAGTCCCCCTCCGCAGCGAGTCCGGACTCCAGGCAGCGGCGCGGGGAGAAGCGGAGGAATGAAAGGCAGACTACGGACGGGGCCGGTCTCCGACGATCCGGGCGTGTAGTTCGTCGTCGGCGAGCAGCGCGGCGCGAAGGAGCGAGGCACCGGATTGTCGATGCGCGTCGATCAGGCTGTTCCAGCGCGCCAGGTCTGCATGGGTTTGGATCACGAAGCTCTTGGCTGCCGGATTGAGGGCGCCCGGCCGGTGCACGATCCCGAACGGAGTGCGTATCGCCGGCCTGGTCTCGGTCACCCGCGCACCCAGCCGGTGAGCGGCCGTGGCCATCCGCAACGGGAGAAATGCGCTGGCCGCGCCGTTGAGGACGAGCGTCAACTGCGCGTGCCGGTTGGGGACCCGTGCGCTGATCCGGGGAACCACCGATGCGCGGCGCAGCGCGGTCGCGACGATATCGTTCTCCCGCACCGCCGAACTGCTCGTCACCAGCGGGACCTCGGCGAGGTGCGCGAGATCGAAGGGTGCACCCGCGTCGTCTGCTGGGGTTCCCGGCGGTCTCACCAGCAGCAGTCGCTGGACACCGAGCTGGACCGTTTCGAGATTGTCGGTCGGGACGGGGAAGGTCGTGAATCCCAGTTCGTACTGGCCGGCGAGTACTTCGTCGCACAGGTCCGCGGCACTCGCGAACTCCGACAGATCGATGCGGATGTCGGGATGGAGACGGGTGAACGACCCACTCCACGCCGCCACCGCCTCGCTCGACATCTCGGGCATCGTTCCGATGGTGATGGACCCGACCTGGAGTTCGCGGGCGCCGCGCATGATGTCCTGCGCCGCAAGAAGGTCGTCGAGCACCTTGCGGGCGGGCTCGACCAGCAGCTGCCCGGCCGGGTTGAGGACCAGATTGCGGCCCGTCCGGTGGAACAGGCTCAGTTTCAGTTCACGCTCGAGTTGACGGATTCCTTGCGACAACGATGCCTGCGCCACGTGGAGATGCCCGGCCGCGCGGTTGACTCCGCCGTGCTCGACCACAGCGAGGAAGTACTCGAGTTGGCGGATGTCCATGTACCCATCATTCCGCGGTGGGGTCAGGCGCGATACGAGTTGGGCAGCGTGCCGTCGGTAGCCACCTGCCGGATCATCGCCTTGGCGAGGTTCCGCTGATGCACCGGTGAGGAGCCCTCATAGATTCGCAGCGCGCGCACATCACGCCACATCCGCGGGACGGGGTGTGGGCCGACGATGCCCTCGCCGCCGAGCAATTGGACGCACCGGTCGGCGACGCGGCTGGCCATCTCGGAGTTGTACAGCTTGGCGGCGGCAATGCGGTGTCGGGGGATCTCGCCGCAGTCGAAGGCGCGCGCGCTCTCGACGGCCAGGGCGCGTCCCGCCTCGAGTTCCGCATAACTTTCCCCCAGCGTGGCCTGCACGGCACCGAGGTCGGCGAGCGGGGATCCGAACTGACTGCGGCCGTTGACATGTGCGGTCGTCTCCTCGAGCATCCGGGTCGCCTGCCCGACGCACGTCGCGGCGACGTGCAGACGCGCGTGGTTGATACCGCGCAGCGCCATCGTCAGCCCCTGGCCCTCGACGCCGCCGAGCAGATTCTCCGCGGGGACCGTCACGTCGTCGAAGTAGATTTCTCCGACCGGTGCCTCCGCGTGTCCGTTCATGACGGTCGGCAAGACGGTGCGCACGCCGGGCGATGTGGCGTTCACGAGCAGCGCCGAGACCCCGCCGGCACCCGGGTCCGAGGTATCCGTGCGAGCGAATACGAGGAAGGCGTCGGCCCAGGCCGCGTTCGTGATGTACCGCTTGCTGCCGTTGAGGACGTAGGTGTCGCCGCGACGTTCCGCGGTGGTGCGCAGGTGCGCCGCGTCCGAACCGGCCTGTTCCTCGGTGAGTGCGAATGCGGTGACCAGTTCGCCTGCCGCCATGGCCGGCAGCATCCGCAGGCGCTGCTTCTCGGTGCCGTGGTCCAGAATCGCTTGCGAGCACAGGCCGATCACCGTCGAGAATCGTGAACGGTAGACGCAGGACGCGCGCGTGAATTCGAGGGTGAGCTGCACCTGCTGCTCCATCGTCCACTCGAGGCCGCCGTACGCGCGCGGGATCGAGATGCCGAACAGGCCGAGGGCCGCCATGCGTTCGACGAGGCGAGGAGGGACCTCGCCGGCCCCGACCATCTCGTTCTCCGCCGGGACGAGTTCGTTCTCGGTGAAGTCGGCGATGGTCTTCAGGTAGGTCGGGAAGTCGTAGGTCAGGATGGCCGGGTCGATCATGAGGGAGCCCTTTCCGGGTCAGTGTGGCGCGGCGGCGGTGACGACGCGGCTGTCGATCAGTTCGGTGATGTCACCGTCGGTGAAGCCGAGGTCGCGGAGCACGGTGACGGTGTCCCGGCCTACCTCGGGTGCGGACGTGGAGACGGTGCGGCGGTGGCCGTCGAGGGTGAATGCCAGTCCGGGACTGGTGAACGAGGCGCCACCGGGCTCGGCGACGTCGACGAGGATCTCGGACGCCAAAACGTCCTTGTCCTCGGCGATCTCGTCGAAGGATCGGATCGCACCGCACACGATGTTCGCGGACTGCAACCGGGCGACGGCCTGGTCTCGGGTCATTCCGCCGAGGGCGTCGCCGAGAGCGGTCAGCATCTCGGCCCGGTGCGACACCCGTGCGGGGTTGTCGACGAACCGCGGGTCGTCGATCATGTCCGGACGATCCACGAGATGGCAGAGTGCGGACCACTTTTCGGCCGTGTACGCGGAGAGCACGATCATCCCGTCCACGACCTGAATGACATCGGCCGCAGGGGCGGCCAGCGCCTGTCCGTTTCCCTTGCGCCGCGGCGCACGACCGGTGAGGGTGTATTCGCCCCAGGACGCGGCCTGCATCGACAGCACCGCTTCCATCAGCGAGGTCTCCACGTGCGCGCCCCGACCGGTCGATTCCCGCTCGTAGAGCGCTGCCAGGATTCCGGTCGCGAGGGCATTGGCCGCGGTGACATCCGCGGCGGGCAACCCGAGCCGCTGCGGCTCACCGTCGACCTCGCCGGTGGCGTGCATCAACCCGAATTCCGCCTGGGCGGCGATATCGAGGCCGGGGCGGTGTCGTGAGGGTCCGCGGGACCCGAATCCGGTGACGTTGGCGTAGATCAGGCGCGGATACCGTGCACGCAGTTGGTCGGGTCCGAGGCCGAGCCTTTCGGCGGACCCGGTGCGGAAGTTCTGTACCAGGACATCGGTCCGGGCCAGCAACCGATGCAGGATCGCCTCGGCCTCGGGCCGGGCGAGATCGAGGCCGATGCTGCTCTTGTCCCGGTTGTAGGCGCGCACCATCGCCTCGCCGAACGTGCCGATCCCGCGCGCCTGATCGCCGCGCAAGCTCTCGACCTTGAGCACGTCCGCGCCGAGGTCGGCGAGGGTCTGGCCGGCGCTGGGTCCGGCGATGTACTGGCCGAGGTCGAGGACCCGGATGCCGGAAAGCGGTCCGCCCATGGTGATCACTCGGCCTCTCGTGCCGCGTACCGGGCGGTCATCTGCTCGAGTTGGGTTCGGGCCTTCTCGGGATCGAGCATGATGGCGCCGAGGACACCAAGCACGCACACCACGCCGCCGACGAACAGGAAGCCCGTCGAGTACCCGGCGGCGGCAGTGGTCGCACGCTCGACGATGAGCCCGAGCGCATACGGTGCGACGATCCCCGCGACGCTGTACGCGGCGATGATGCAGCCGAAGAACGCCACCCGCTGGTGTGCGGGCAGGAAGTCTGACGCCCCGGCGAAAGCGACCGAGAAGGCCACGCTGTTGACGGCGAACGCGCAGATCACGAACACCAGCTGCAGCGGTCCCGGGTCGAGCTGGCTGAAAATCATCATCGAGACCCCGCCGAACAGTAGGTACGCCCCGGTGAGGTAGCCGCGGGCCACCCGCGAGGAGTGACCGCCGCGCAGGAGCCGACCCGACAGCATGCCCGCGGACAGCAGGACGACCACCGCGACGACATAGGGAATCGTCACCAACGAACCCACGGTGCTCGCGGAGTACCCGAGCCCTTCGTTCATGTAGGCGGGCAGCCAGGCGACCTTCAGGGACGAGATCAGATACCCGGCGAACGACAGCAGCACCAGTCCCCAGAAGCTCCGCAGCATCAACAAGCGGTGGAACGGAACGACGATGTCTCCGTTGGGATCAGCGGCGTCCTCGGCGCTGTCACCGGTGCCTGGGCCGGCCTTGCGGAAGGGCAACCGCTCCGAGAACCAGAGCCAGCCGATCAGCCACATCGCCCCCGCCACGACGAGGACAGCAAACGCGGCATGCCACGACCAGGTGAGGATCACCCAGGTCAGGGTGGGCGCCGCAATGAGGGGCCCGATGGACGAACCCGCGTTGACGATCGCGCCGGCCGTCGCTCGCTTGTCGGGGGAGAAACGATCCGCGACGATCGACTGGCACAGGGCGTGCGCCGGGCCTTCGAAGAATCCCAACGCAATGCGGCAGGCGATCAGCACACCGAACGACGTCGGGACCGTCAGTGGCGCCATGCTCGCAATCCACGTCACCATCAGCAGGGCCGCGCCCCAGGTATAGGAGATCTTCCGAAGAACCGCTGCCAAGGTGACCGCGCCGATCGCGAACAGCCAGAAGAACGCGCTGCTGAGCAACCCGTATTGCCCGGCGGTCAGACCGAGGTCGTGGCGGATCTGCTGGCTCGACAACCCGACAGCGGCCTTGTCGGCGAAATTCAGGGTGAAGAAGAGGAACAGGAACAGGACGATGCCCCAGGCCCGCCGGTCGACGGCCCCGGCAGGGCGATGGTCGACGTCGCGTCCATCGGACTGCGTGGTCACCATGACGACCTCCGGGGATGTTTCGGCTGAGTGAGGGGCACCGCGGGTAGTGACTCGAACCACAGGTGCATGTCCTCATCAGACCGCCTCGCCCAGGGCCGATCAACCAGCAGAACGCGGTCGGACCGTACGGAATTGCCTATATCCGCTGGTCGCCGGGGTGTCGATGGTGCCGGGCGCGGACGTTGCCTCGGATGTCACTCGGTGTCGAGAAGCTCCGCCAGCTGCGCGAGCGCAGGAATAGCCGCGCCGATCGCGGCGCGATGGTTCGCATCGAGTCGATCGAAGGCCTCCGAGATGCGCCGCTCGTTCGCCCCCATCCAGGCGTTCAGACGTGTCCGACCGGCGTCGGTGACGTCCACTCGCACCGCCCGGCGATCTCGTGGATCGGGAGAGCGCACGACCAGACCGGTCTCGACCATCTGCTGAATCAAGGCGCTCACGGTGTTGGTGGCCATCCGGTGCTTGCGTGCCAACTCGACGATCCGGAGACCCGACTCGGCCGAGAGTCGCTGGAGGAATTCGACCTGGGCCATCGGCAACGACTCCCAGGCGAAGTCTTCGCGGACGCTCGACCTCAATGCCCGTCGCAGCCGGGTGATGACCGCGGTCAGGGCCCATCCCTCCCCGCTCCCGGCAGCGCCGTCGGGAAGGGGAATCGCTCCGGTGTCGTCCATCCGTTAACCTGCTTCTGTTACAGAACTATCTGGTGTCAGAACAATTATTTCATCGACACCGACCCGAGCATGCAGGGACACTCATGAACAGTGAAGTAGACCTTCCCCCGCGCCGACCTGCCGCCGTGTACTCCGTGGGCGAGGAACCCGATGTCCGTTTCTCGCTGGCCAACGAACGCACCGCACTGGCCTGGGTTCGGACGGCACTGGCCCTGGTGGCCGGCGGGGTCACCCTGACCACCTTGGCCTCGGTCACCGGTGCCGGCCTGGTCGTCCACGTCGTCGCGATCCTCGCCTGCTGCACCGGGGGAATGCTGGCGGTGGTGGCCCTGTGGTCGTGGCGACGCAACGAGCGGGCCCTGCGACTGCAGGAGCCGCTCCCTGCGCCGATTCCCCTCGCCTGGCTCGCGGGAGGGCTCGTTCTCCTGTCGGCGGGATTGGCCGTGTTCGCCGTGGTCACCACCGTCAACTCGTGACGATGCCCGATCCGGGTCTGCAGCCCCAGCGCACCGCACTGGCGTGGCAACGCACCGGCCTGTCGGTGCTCGCGACGTCCGCGGCGATCGGCTTCGCCGCGTTCCGGCTGGGTGCACCGCTGCTCGCGCTGAGCGCCCTGGTCGCCGGCTCGATCGTCGCCTATCTCGGTATCCGCCATTTCCCGAAAGGAGCCGCACGGGCGAACACGGACACCGGCGCCTGGCCCCCACTGCTGCGTACCGTCTCGCTCGTGGCGTTGATCGCCCTCCTGGGGGTGGGTGTCTCGGTCGCCGGGATGCTGCACACGTAACAGACCTGCTGCCGCACCACATGGATTCCGCACATTCCTCGTTCACGCCGGGCCGATAGTTTTGCTCCATGGATCTGCGTCAGATGGAGTACTTCCTTGCCGTGGTCGATCACGGCGGCGTCAACCGCGCGGCGGCCGCTCTGCGGGTGGCCCAGCCTTCCCTGTCCCAGGCAGTGCGCAAACTGGAGAAGGACCTGGGCACCGAATTGTTCCACCGAGTCGGCCGCGGCCTCGTCCTCGCGCCCGCCGGCGAGGCGCTCATCGGACCGGCTCGCATGATCCTGAGGGAAACGGAAGCCGCCGAGAACGCCGTGCGCAGTGCCGGACAGGTCCGCGGCGGCCGCGTCGACATCGCCACCCTGTCGGACATGTCGATGGACCCGCTGTCGGTGTGGGTGGCGAGGTTTCGTATCCGATTCCCCGACGTGCGGTTCCGGATCGAGGAACGCGACAACGCATCCGAAGTGGTCGACCTCGTCCGATCCGGCTCCTGCGAGCTCGGATTCCTGGCGTCACCACCGCCGGGCGCCGATCTGATCAGCGAGCATCTGGTCGAGCAGAAGTTCGTCCTGATCTGCCCACCCGGAACGGAGGACTACTGGCCGGATCCCGTACCGATCGAGACCCTGTCCGGAGTTCCGTTCGTGATGGGGGAGAACGGCACTGCGACCCGCGACTACATCGAGAAGTCGCTGCGCGCACACGGAGTCGAACCCCGGATCGTCGTGGAAGTGCCGCAGCGCGGCGCGGTCCTGCCCATCGTGCTGTCCGGCGGCGCAGCGGCCATCGTTCCGTTGCGGATCGGTCTCGACGCCCGTCACCGCGGCGGCATCGTGCGCGAGCTGGCACCGGCTCTGGCCCGCCCGCTGGAGGTGGTGCACCGACCGGGTCGAATCACCCCGGCGACCACCGAATTCCTCACCTACTCGAAACGATCCCTCCAGGCCTGGGTCCGTGCCATCGCCGAGAACCAGGACAGTGGCCACGCCCTGGTCGAAGCCGCAGCGATGGCCGCGCTGGCGGCCGATCACCGGGTCCGCGATCGCAGCCGCGAGAACACTGAGGTCAGGCCGCACCTATAGGCAATTACACTCAATCCAGGTGATTTCCGGACTTTGACGTAGTCATTCCCCGACCCCTTCAATGGACGTGCGCCACTTCACAGGCGACATCCCATTCGAGGAGGACTCCATGACCGGTCGTGTCCACGTCACCGTCGACAACGCCGTTGCACACGTGGCGATCGACAACCGCGGCCGACGCAACGCGGTGTCTCACAAGGTCTTCGGCGAACTCGGCTCGGCGATTACCGAACTGTCGTGCTCACCTGACGTGCGCGCGGTAATCCTGTCGGGGCACGGCGATGATTTCAGTGTCGGCGCCGACCTGGCCGCGACCGCCGACTCGCGCACCCTGCGTGGCGACTCGGTCGTGGCCGACACCGCACGCCTGCGGCAGGTCAGCGACACCCTGCACCGTTTCCACCACCTGCCGCAGGTCACCGTTGCGGCAATCGACGGCGCCTGCGCCGGAGCGGGTTTGTCACTCGCGGCCGCCGCCGACTTCCGGATCGCCTCCGACCGTGCGGTTTTCAACACCGCCTTCGTCAATGCCGGCCTGTCCGGCGATCTCGGAGGTGTCTGGCTGATCACCAGCATGCTGGGCGGTGCGCGGGCTCGTGAATTGTTCTTGACACCAAGGAAATTCACGGCCCGCAAGGCGCTGGATCACGGGTTGGTCACCGCGGTGACGAGCGCGGAGTCGCTGCACACGGACGCCCGGGACCTGGCAGATCGGCTCGCGGCGTCCGCGCCGCTCGCGCTGCGTGCGATGAAGCAGAACCTCCTCCAGGCGTCCACGACATCACTCGGTGACTATCTGCTCGCCGAGGTGGACCGGATGGTGCAGTGCTCCCATTCCGGCGATGCCCGCGAAGCCGCGGACGCGTTCGTCACCAAACGCGTGCCCTCGTTCACCGGCCGCTGACCGACACCTCCTTCTCCCCCTCCATCCGCCAGTACGGAGTCCGTCCCATGTCTGACACCCTCACACAGAAGGCCGCCGTCGGCGCATCGCTGTCACGGTCGCGCGCCTGGCTCGTCACCGGGTTGCTGTTCGCCTTCCTACTGCTCAACTTCGCCGACAAGGCCGTTCTCGGCTTCGCCGGAATCCACATCCAGCAGGATCTCGACATCAGCCCGCAGCAATTCGGACTCGTGCAGAGCGCCTTTTTCTGGCTGTTCGCGGCCGGCGCGATCGTGCTCGGAGCGCTCTCCACGCGCATTGGGGTGCGGTGGCTGCTGGCCGCGCTCATGCTGATCTGGATCGTGACCATGGTTCCTCTGCTCGGCCCGGTCAGTTTCGGTGTCCTGCTCGCCTGCCGGATCGTCCTCGGCTTCGCGGAGGGGCCGGCCTACGCGCTGGCCACGCACTCGGTGCACTCCTGGTTCCCGCCGGAACGGCGGGCGTTGCCGGGCGGAATCGTCACCGCCGGCGCCTCGGTAGGACCCCTGCTCGCCGCGCCGATCCTCACCTGGGTCATCGTGACCTGGTCCTGGCACTCGGCGTTCGGTGTCCTCATCGTCCTCGGCGGCCTGTGGGCGGTGGTCTGGCTGATCTTCGGAAAGAACGCACCCGCACCCATCCAGCCCGCGGCCGCCACCGGCACCGTCGAACTGAGCGATGCACCCTACCGAACGTTGCTGACCACCGGAACCGTCGTCGGCATCGCGCTACTCACCTTCTTTTCCTACTGGTCGACGACTCTGAAGGTGGCCTGGCTTCCGGTCTACCTGTCCGACGGACTGGGCTACGACACGATCACCGCGGGCCGGTTGATCATGCTGCCGTACGCATTCGCCGCCGCCGGGGCGATCGCCGCGGGATGGCTGTCGAACTCGATGACCGCACGAGGCATATCGCGGCGCATTTCCCGGGGATACCTGACCGGCGGGTTGATCGTCGGATCCGGGGTGTCGATGGTTGCGTTCACACTGCTGTCGGCAGGCCTGCCCCAAATGGTGTTCATCACACTGGCGTTCTCCCTCAACTCCGCCGCATACGCGGTGGCGTTCACCGCCATCGCCGATGTCGTCCATCCCCGCAAGCGCGGACCGATCCTCGGGTTCCTGGTGGCGTTCTACAGCATGGCCGGAGTGCTCGCACCCCTGCTGCTCGGCTACTTCGTCGGCAACGCCACCGACAAGGCCACCGGCTACGGCCACGGCTTCGCGCTCACCGGAGTGCTCATGACCCTCGGCGGCGCCGCCGCCACCTTCCTGGTGCGTCCCGAACGCGACGCCGCCAAACTCAGCACACGGACACAGGAGAACGCAGCATGACCCGACCCTTGGACGGCGTCCGCGTCGTCGACTTCGGACAGTTCATCGCCGCCCCCGCCGCCACCCAGATCCTGGTCGATCTCGGCGCCGACGTGATCAAGGTCGAACCCGTGCACGGCGAATCGTCCCGGTTGATCGGCGTCTACGGCGAAGCGATCCTGCGGAACTACAACCGCAACAAACGCTGCATCGCCCTCGATCTCAAAGACGAACGCGGACAGAAGATCGCACACGAGCTGATCGCGGAAGCCGACATCGTCGTGCAGAACCTGCGCCCCGGCGTGATGGAGTCCTTCGGGCTCGGCGCCGACCGCGTCCGCACCGCGCACCCGGGCATCATCTACGCCACCGTCAGCGGATTCGGACTACAGGGCCCGTCGCGGAACCGTGCGGGGCTGGACATCGCCGCGCAGGCCGAAAGCGGCATCATGTGGGTCACCGGCGAGGCCGACGGAGAACCCCAACGAGTGGGCTTCCCCGTCGTCGACGCCGCCGCCGCACACGTGTTCGCCCAAGCCATCCTCGGCGCCTACGTCCGTCGACTCCGCACCGGCGACGGCGATACCGTGGAGACCTCGCTGCTCGAGGTCGCGGTCCACCTGCAGGGGCCGAACTGGGGCGAATACCTGCTCACCGGCAATGAACCGATCCGCAAGGGCAACGGACAGCCCACCGTCGCACCCGCCGCGGACGTGATGCCCACCCGGGACGGCGCCATCGTCGTGTCGGCCTATTCGGTAGTGCATTTCGACCGGCTATGCACCCTGCTCGACCGGCCCGACCTCACCTCCGATCCGCGATTCGTCACCAACGAGTCCCGAGTTGCGCACCGCCCCGCGCTCCTGACGGAGCTGCGCGCCGAGTTCGCGAAGTTGACCAGCGACGACGCGATGGAGCTGCTGACCCCGAACGGGGTGGTCGCCGGTCGCATCAGTTCCTACGGCGAGGTCCGCAAGAACCCGGACGTCGAGGCCGCAGGCATCTTCATCGACGTCACCGACCCGGACGGGGTCGAGCGCACCACGCTCGGCTCACCCTGGCATCTCGCCAGTATCCCCGAATTCTCCACGGTCGGCGCCCCTGAACTGGGACAGCACACCACCGAGGTGCTCACCGAACTCGGCTACCCCGCCTGCGCGATCGACGACCTCGCCGCCGCGGGTGTCGTCCGCTCGCACCGATAACCCACACCTCTCGCGGGCGCGACCGGCGCGCCCACCCGATCACCGTTAGGACCGACAGAACCATGCAACGCAACATCTTCGATTCCGACCACGACGCCTTCCGGCAGACCGTGCGACAGTTCCTCGGCAAGGAAGTCGTGCCCCACATCGCGGACTGGGAGGCGGACGGACGCGTCCCACGCGAGCTGTTCACCAAGACCGCCGAGATCGGAATCAACGGCCTCCAGGTTCCCGAAGAGTTCGGGGGAGGCGGGATCGACAGCTTCCTGTTCAACGCCATCGTCATCGAGGAAATCGGATACGCCGCAGCCACTCTCGGAGGTCTGCAAGTTCACCTGAGTACTGTGCTCCCCTACTTCTTCGAATACGCCGATACCGAGCAGAAGTCCAGATGGTTCCCGGGATTCGCGGACGGTTCCCTGGTCTCGTCGATCGCGATGACCGAACCCGGCACCGGATCAGATCTGGCCGGCATGGCCACCCACGCCGTCCGCGACGGCGACGACTGGATTCTCAACGGAGCCAAGACGTTCATCACCGGCGGCATCAACGCCGACCTGATCGTCGTCGCCGCCCGCACGAACCGCGACGTCACCAACCGGCGCGACGGACTGTCCCTGTTCGTGGTCGAGGCCGGCATGGACGGTTTCCTCCGTGGCCGCAACCTCGACAAGCTCGGCCTCAAAGCCCAGGACACCGCCGAGTTGCTCTTCGACAACGTCCGGGTCCCCGCCCGCAACCTGCTGGGCGAGGAAGGCGCCGCCTTCTCGATGCTCACCAACAACCTCCCCCAGGAGCGGCTCACCATCGCGGTGTCCGCGCAGGCCACCGCGACGGCGGCACTGCGCCTGGCCACCGACTACGTCAAGGACCGCAAGGTCTTCGGGCAGCGGGTCGCCGACTTCCAGAACACCAAGTTCGTCCTCGCCGACTGCGCAACCGAACTCGAAGCCGGCCAGGCCCTCGTCGACCGGGCGCTCGTCGCTCTCGACTCCGGCACATTGTCGGTAGCGGACGCGGCGAAGGTGAAGCTGTTCACCACCGAAATGCAGGCCCGGGTGATCGACCGCTGCCTGCAACTGCACGGCGGCTACGGCTTCATGCGGGAATACCCCATCGCCCGCCTCTACGCCGACGCCCGCGTCACCCGGATCTTCGGTGGCACCAGCGAAGTGATGAAGAGCGTCATCTCCCGATCCCTGGAACTGTGAGGATTCACCACCGTGCACATCAAGGACATCAATGCCGTCGTCACCGGCGGGGCATCCGGTCTCGGACTTGCCGCAGCGACGCGTCTGATCGAGGACGGCGCCACCGTCACACTCGTCGATCTGCCCACCTCTGACGGCGCCGCCCGAGCCGAGGCCCTCGGTCCCGCAGCCCGCTTCGTCGCGGCTGATGTCACCGACGCCGAGAACGTGGCGGCAGCCTTCACCGCCGCGACAGAACAGGGACCGTTGCGTGCGGTGATCCACTGCGCCGGACGTGGCCGACCCATGCGAGTGCTGGACAAGAGCGGCGTCGCCGCCGACCTCGAGCCGTTCGAATCGGTGATCCGGCTGAACGCGGTCGGCAGCTTCAACGTGCTGCGGTTCGCCGCCCAGGCCATGGCCGGCAACGCGCCGCTCGACGGCGACCGGGGCGTGTGCGTGCTCACCGCGTCCGTCGCTGCGTTCGAAGGGCAGATCGGCCAGATCAACTACGCCGCCGCCAAGGCCGCCATCGTGGGGATGACCCTGCCCGCGGCACGAGACCTCGCCGGCGTCGGCATTCGCGTCTGCACCATCGCCCCCGGCACGTTCGACACCCCGTTGCTGGCGAGAGCACGACACGACGTGCGGGAGTCGCTCGCGGCCTCGGTGCCGCACCCCCGCCGACTCGGTGACCCCGCCGAGTTCGCGGCCCTGGCCGCACACATCGTCGAGAACGGCATGCTCAACGGCGAAACCATTCGCCTCGACGGCGCCATCCGGATGGCGCCGCGATGACCGTCCCGGGCCGGACGGATCCACCACCCCGACAATCGAGTAGAGGCAATTCTCATGCGTGACGCAGTCATCGTCGAAGCGGTACGAACACCCGTCGGCCGCCGCAACGGAGCCCTGAAGGACATCCATCCCGTCGACCTGTCGGCGGTGGTGCTCACCGCCCTGATCGAACGGACCGGACTCGACGTCGACGTGGTCGACGACGCCGTGTGGGGATGTGTGGGCCAGGTCGGGGAACAATCGGCCAACATCGCCCGCAGCGCCGTCCTCGCCGCCGGATGGCCCGAACACATCCCCGGCACCACCGTCGACCGTCAATGCGGCTCGAGCCAGCAGGCGATCCACTTCGCCGCCGCCTCGGTCATCGCCGGCCACGCCGACGTCGTCGTCGCCGGTGGTGTCGAGTCGATGACCCGGGTGCCGATGGGCTCGGCCCGCAGGGCGGGACCAGGTGTCCCCTTCGGCCCCACCGTCTCCCACCGGTACGGCAACGTCGATTTCAATCAGGTCACCGGCGCCGAAATCCTGGCCACGCGGTACGACCTCAGCCGCACCCGACTCGACGAGTACAGCCTCGAATCACACCGTCGCGCAGCGCAGGCCGCCGACGACGGCCGATTCGTCAAACAGATCGCCCCGGTCGAGTTACCCGACGGCACCACCCTCACCGCCGACGAGGGCATCCGCCGTAACTCCACACTCGACGCACTCGGAGCCCTCAAACCTGCCTTCGACGACGAGGGCCGGGTCACCGCGGGCAACGCATCCCAGATTTCCGACGGTGCCGCCGCGCTGCTGGTCACCACCAGCGAATGGGCGCGGCAACTCGGTCTGACACCCCTCGCGCGGGTGCACACCGCCACCGTGGTGGGCGACGACCCGGTCACCATGCTGGCCGGACCGATCCCGGCAACGAGGAAGGCACTCGGGATGGCCGGGCTGGACCTCGACGACATCGACGCCTTCGAGGTCAACGAGGCGTTCGCGAGCGTGGTCGAGGCCTGGCTCACCGACACCGGCGCGCGCCGCGAACGAGTCAACCCGCTCGGCGGCGCCATCGCCCTGGGCCACCCCCTCGGCGGTTCCGGAGCCCGGCTGGCCACCACCCTCGTGCACCACCTGCAGACCGAGGGGATGCGGTACGGGCTGCAGACCATGTGCGAGGCCGGTGGCATGGCCAACGCGACCATCTTCGAAAATCTCACGGCGTAACCGGCCACCGAACCGGGGCAGCGCCGGTGCACAACCGCGGCGCTGCCCCTCGACGTCCTGAATCCTGGAGAAACGCTCGTGAGCCTGCCCCCCATCCTGCAAGACCGGCTTCGCCTGCCCGTGGTCGCGTCGCCGATGTTCATCGTCTCCGGACCCGACCTGGTGATCGCCCAGTCGACCGCCGGCATCGTCGGGTCGTTCCCCTCCCTCAACGCGCGACCGCAGCCCGTCCTGCGCGAGTGGCTCACCCGGATCACCGAGGAACTCGCCAAGCACGACGCCAACAACCCCGAGACCCCTTCCGCCCCTTACGCGGTCAACCTGATCGTCCACAAGAGCAACGACCGCCTCGACGAGGACCTCGCCACCATCGTCGAATTCCAGGTCCCGATCGTCATCACCTCCCTCGGCGCCCGCGCCGACGTCAACGACGCCGTCCACTCCTACGGCGGCATCGTCCTCCACGACGTCATCAACAACAAGTTCGCGAAGAAGGCCGTCGACAAGGGCGCCGACGGGCTCATCGCCGTCGCCGCCGGTGCGGGCGGGCACGCGGGCACCCTGTCCCCGTTCGCGCTGCTCCAGGAGATCCGCGAATGGTTCGACGGACCGGTCCTGCTGTCCGGCTCCATCGCCCACGGCCGCTCCGTCCTCGCCGCCCAGGCCGCCGGCGCCGACCTCGCCTACATCGGCTCCGCGTTCATCGCCACCGAAGAGGCCAACGCCGATCAGGGCTACAAGCAGATGATCGTCGACTCCACCGCCTCCGACATCGTCTACTCCAACCTCTTCACCGGCGTGCACGGCAACTACCTGCGCGGCAGCATCGAGGCCGCCGGACTCGACCCGCACAACCTCGCCGTGTCCGACCCCTCCGCCATGAACTTCGGCATCGGTGAGGACGCCGACACCGCTGCGAAGCCGGAAGCCAAGCCGTGGCGCGACATCTGGGGCGCCGGACAGGGAATCGGCGCCGTCGACGCCGTGGTCCCCGCGGCGGAGATCGTGGACAGGCTCGATCACGAGTATGCGGATGCGCACCAACGCCTCCGCAGACTCTGATCACTTCACGTCACTTCATGCTGCGCTCGATCACGCGTCGTCCCCGCGATGCACCCGCACCCGCGCCTGGGCATAGGCGGCGAGGGTCGATTCACCGATGATCGGGGTGGCCGTGAAGAACTCGATCGCGATTCCCTGCGTGGCCAACAGGTCGTCGGTCCACAGGTCGCGGATCCGCGGATCCACACCGCTCAGACAGAGTTGTCCGCCGACCGCGTCGAGTCGCCGGGCGTAGTCGGCGATCACGGTGAGGAAGGTGGCGCTGACGGTTGTGCGGCCGCGGAGTCGGAGGATCACCACCGGCGACCGGGCTGCTGCGGGGCCGGGGAGCCGCGCCTGGAGCGTGCGCGCGCCCGCATAGAAGAGGCTGCCGTAGACATCGAGGATGACGATCTCGTTGTCGGACAAATGTTTCGGTGCGGGGTCCTCCAACAGCCGGTCGCCCATCACCCGGAGGCGGACGACTTTCAGGTCCATCGCCTCCTGATTGAGCTGCAACACCAGCGACAGCGCGACGCCGATCCCCACCGCCGCGGTGACGGGAAGTAGAAGCGTGGCGACGAACGTGGTGGTGAGCGCGATCCGAGAGGTGAATCCGCTACTCCAGATCGCCATGACCCGGGTGACATCGAGGGACCCGACGGCGGCGATGATCAAGATCGCCGCGAGTGTCGGCATCGGAACCTGCCCGACCACACCCGCGAACGCCACGAGGATCGCCAGCATCCAGATCCCGGACCAGATCGACGCCCAGCGGGTGCGCGCCCCGGCGGCGTTGTTGAGCGCGGTCTGGCTCACCGATCCTCCGACCGGCATACCGCGAAACAGCGCGGCAGCCACGTTGCCGATGCCCTGGCCGGTGAAATTCCGATTGGGTTCGGACCGTGAACCATCGGGGTTCGGAACGGCTTCGGCGACACCTGCACCCTGCACCCTGCACCCTGCACGATGACCGCGACGGCGACCGATCCACTGATGAGACTGGGAGTGAGCACGGTCGCGTCCGGTAGATGCGGCAGCGGGAATCCGGTCGCGATCACCCCCACATCCGATACGCGGGTGACCGATCCCCAGCCGAAGACGACCATGAGCAGGGTCGGCACGATCAGCGCTGCCAGCGACGCGAACAGTCTCAGGCGCGTTCGGCCGAGGCCCGCCATGAGGACGAGGGCAGTGAGTCCCAGCACCAGCGACGGCCCGTCGATCTCACCGGGACGAGCGAGCGCATCCACAGCTTTCGTCAACGCGACCTGCCCCTCGGCGTCCGTCCCGAGCAGCGTCGGCAATTGTCCGAAGATGATGTTGGCGGCGATACCCATCAGAAAACCGGTCATCACCGAATGCGACACGAATCGTGTGTACCGGCCCAGCCGCAGTAGTGCGGCAGCGATCATGACAACGCCGCCGATGAGGGTCAGCAGCACCAGTGCCGACGGCCGGTCGTCGGGTGCGACGTTCGTCAACGCCGATCCGGCTGCCAGCGCCGATGCGCTCGTCGTGGTCACGATCATCAGCTTGGTGCTGGTGGACAGCCCGCCGAACAGCCTGCCTGCCATGCTGGCGTACAGGCCGTGCACGGGACTGACACCCGCCAGGACACCGGAGGCCATACCGTCCGGAACGCTGCCGATGGCGCCGGGGAGACCGGCGATCACGTCCGTGCGGGTCATCCGCTCCCGGGGCACCAGGGCGCGCAGGCGGCGGGAGAGCCCGCTCATCCGATTCGGCAGGCCGGTGCGTAGAGTTCCGAGGTGCCGTCGGGGCCCAGGACCGCCCGGGGGATGATCATGCTCGGCTCCTTCCACGGCGCCCGGCGAACCGTCGGTCCGGTCATCATGAGCCTTTCGCGGTCGGCCGCTTCATCCCCGCCGGGTGAGGCCAGCACTCGGCTGTGCGGGCCAGTATCGAAGAACGGCCAGTCCATTGAGGGGCGTGCCGACTCCGAACAGGAGCGATCGGATGATGCTGGTTCCGGAGACCCAACGTCGGACGTTGACCGAACTCGACGATCGCTTCAACCTGTCCTCGGGGGACCGCTCCGCGAAGAGGTCCGCGTTCTGGGCGATGTTGACGCTGTCGGCGATCATCGCGGTGGCAGGCGTCGTCGGGGACTCCACGGCCACCGTGATCGGCGCCATGATCGTCGCGCCACTGTCGACACCCATCCTCGGCGTCGGGCTGGGAATTACCACCGGCCGGGCCTCGCTGGTGGGCAAAAGCCTTCTCATGGTGGGGCTCGGTGTCGTGCTCGTCGTCGTCCTCGGCGCGGTGATCGCGCAGTTGGTGCCGAATCCCACCAATGTGCTGACGAATTCGCAGGTGCTCGGGCGTACGTCACCGACATTGATGGACCTGACGGCCGCACTCGCCACGGGTCTGGTCGGTGCCATCGCCGCCGCGCGCCGCGATGTCGGCGACGTCCTGCCCGGTGTCGCCATCGCGATTTCCCTGGTCCCGCCACTGGCGGTGGTCGGGGTCTGCCTGGGTTCCGGTGCGCCGGCCCTTGCGGTGGGGGCGTTCGTGCTGTTCGCGTCGAATGTCCTGGCCATGATCATCACCTCGAGTGTCGTGTTCGTCGCCGCGGGATACGCGGCCGAGGCGGACACGGGGGTAGGCGGCCGGCGCGGCCGGGCGTACGTCGTGCTCGCGGCCGCACTGGTGGCTGTCGCGATCCCAATGGTGGTCAACTCCCTGTCGTCGCTGTGGGCCCGCCAGATCGCGACCGCGGCGCAGCAGTGGCTGGACGACGTTCCCGGGGCACAGGTCACCGATGTGTCCTGGCAAGGCCACGTCGCGACCGTCGACGTCCTCGGCCCGGAGCAGTTGCCCCCGGTCAGCGCGCTGCAGGACTCCGTCGATGCGCTGGTGCCCTGGCACCCCGAGTTGCAGATCGTCCACACCGTCGGTTCGCGTCTGCCCGTCGAATGACGTGGAGCCGACCACAAGGTAATGAGTTCCCAAAATCGTTATCACCGCTCGAGGGTGATGCGAAGAAGACGGCGCGGGGCAAAAGCTGAGTAATTCGCACACGAGGTTTCCGGCTCGTTCCGAACGAATCGGCGCGGGGCGCGTGAGGTGGGGGGTGGACTGAGGAGGGAGCTCACATGCGGGTAGTGGTGCTGGGAGGTGACGGGTTCTGCGGTTGGCCGAGTGCGCTCCACCTGTCGGCGAGCGGGCACGACGTCACGATCGTCGACGATTTCGTTCGCCGGCGGGCGGACGACGAACTCGGGGTGCAGTCGTTGGCCCCGATCCGTTCCCTCGCCGAGCGGGTCGACGCGTGGCACGAGGTGTCCGGACGCGAGATCGCCGTCGTGGAGTTGGACGTGGCCCACGACTACGACGTGATGACCGAACTGCTCATCGACCTGTGCCCGGACGCCTTGGTGCACTTCGCCGAACAGCGGTCGGCGCCGTATTCGATGAAATCGCCGCCCCACAAGCGGTACACGATCGACAATAATCTCAACGCCACACACACCTGCTGGCCGCGGTTGTCCAGGCCGGCATCGACATTCATGTCGTCCACCTGGGGGCCATGGGGGTGTACGGCTACGAGACCGTCCCGGTGGACCTGCCCGAGGGGTATCTCACGGTCACCTGGGCGCCGTCAGGTCCTTCGGGTGGGCGGCATGGTGCAGGGGATTAACGGTGAGGACGCCGACATCTGCATGCGCCTCGCGGCGGCGGGTTTCCACAACGTGGCCGATCCGAAAGCCGTGTACTACAGCGAAACACCGGCGTCCTATGCCCACCTCCGTGAGCAGCGCACCCGGTGGTTCCGCAGCATCTACCACCTCGCTGCACGCAACCGGGCGGTCCTGCTGGACCGGCGCACGATGATCGGCACCTTCGTCCTGCCGTTCAATCTGGTCAACGCCGCGCGTCGTGCCATGCTCGCGCCGCTGCTCATCTACGCGGCGATCGCAGGATTCGCATTCCACACGACGTTCACGTCGCTGCGCTGGCAGCCCATCGTCGCCACGTTGCTGGGCATGTCCATGATCATGACCGTGATCGTCTGCCTGATCTGGCGGCCCGATTCGGTGAAGTACATCCCCGCCTACCTCTGCTTCCGCCTGCTCCGCAGCTACTTCACCCTGGCCGCAGTCCTGACGTTCGTCTACCCACCCATGTACCCCCGGATCCCCGGGAACCTGCGACTGTTCCGGCGTCGTCACCGCGCCGAGCCCAGTCTCACCCGTAGAGGATGAAATTGCTCGGATGCGTTGATTCGAGCGCCGTCGAGGGGCGATCGCTGGCACGCTGAAATCATGTCTCCCGCACCGAATCCGCCATCGGAATCGATCGTCCGGCAACAACACGTCCTCCGTGAACGCCTGCCGTTCTCCGACACCCAAGATTTCGACGATGCGAACCGAGGTCTCGTCGCCCGGCGCGAGCCGAACGCCGTGAAGGCCGACGGCGGAACGGTCTTGTGGGACAACGACACCTATGCCTTCCTCGACGGTGATGCCCCCGACACCGTGAACCCGAGCCTGTGGCGTCAATCCCAGCTGGTCGCGGTCGCCGGTCTGTTCGAGGTCGTGCCCGGCGTCTACCAGGTGCGCGGCCTGGACCTGTCGAACACCTCGTTCATCGAGGGGGACGAGGGCGTGATCGTGGTCGACACCCTGCTCTCCGCCGAGACAGGCAAGGCCGCGCTGGAGCTGTACAGGCAACACCGCGGCGACCGCCCCGTGAAGGCCGTCATCTACACGCACTCCCACGTCGACCACTTCGGTGGCGTCAAAGGATTCGTGTCCCAGGACGAGGTGGACGCGGGCACCGTGAAGATCTTCGCGCCCGAGGGGTTCGTCGAGCATGCCGTCTCCGAGAACGTGTATGTGGGGACAGCGATGGGCCGTCGCGCCGGCTACATGTACGGGGCGGCACTCGCCCGCGGACCGCAGGGCCAGGTCGGCGCCGGCCTCGGGCAGACCGTGTCGATCGGAACCGTCACCCTCATCGCGCCGACCGACCTCGTCACGACCACCGGCCACGAGGAAACCGTCGACGGCGTGCGCATGGTCTTCCAGATGGCGCCCGACACCGAAGCTCCGTCGGAGATGCTCATCTACTTCCCGGATTTCAAGGCGCTGTGCGCGGCCGAGGACGCGACCCACACGTTCCACAACCTGCTGACCCTGCGCGGCGCGGTGGTCCGCGACCCCCACGGCTGGGCGGGCTACCTCACGGAGACGATCGACCTGTTCGGCGGCGATGCCGAGGTCGTGTTCGCCTCGCACCACTGGCCCACCTGGGGTGCCGAGCGGGTGGTCGAGTTCCTGACGAGCCAACGCGATCTGTACGCCTACGTGCACGACCAGACTCTGCGGTTGATGAACAAGGGCTTCACGGGACCCGAGATCGCCGAACAGATGCAGTTGCCGCCCGCGCTCGAGAACACGTGGAGCGCCCGCGGCTACTACGGTTCGGTCAGCCACAACGTGAAGGCGATCTACCAGCGCTATCTCGGCTGGTTCGACGGCAACCCGGCCAGCCTGTGGGAGCACACCCCGGTCGAGCAGTCGAAGCGGTACGTCGAGTTCATGGGCGGCGCGGACGCGGTGGTCGCCAAGGCACGCGACTCGTTCGACGCGGGTGACTTCCGCTGGGTCGCGCAGGTCGTGAACCATGTCGTCTACGCACAACCCGACCATGCCGAGGCACGAGCGCTGCTCGCCGACACGTACGAGCAACTCGGTTACGGGGCCGAGAACGGTACTTGGCGCAGCTGGTACCTCTCGGGCACGACCGAACTGCGCGAGGGCAATTTCGGTACCCCCACCGAGACCGCGGCGCCTGACGTCGTGGCGCAGCTGACGCCGTCGATGCTCTTCGACGCCATCGCGATTCAGGTTCACGGCCCGAAGGCGTGGGACGAGAAGCTGTCGATCGACGTCGTCCTCACCGACGCCGACGAACGCTACCGCCTGCTGCTCGCCAACGGAGTGCTGACATACAGCCCCCGTCCACAGAAAGGCGACGCCGACGCAACGCTCACCACGACGAAGAAGGCACTGCCTGCGCTCGCCCTCGGATCCCTGTCCGCCGACGACCTCGCGAAGGCCGGCATCGAGGTGAGCGGCGACGGATCGGTCCTCGCCCGCCTCGCCGCACTGCTGGAGCCGGGCGACGCGAACTTCGCGATCGTCACCCCGGACTGACGCGGTCCGGATGCGACGACGGCGCCCAGCTCACCCCGTGACCGGGAGCCGGACGCCGTCGGCGTAATCGTCGGGAAACTCAGTGCCCGCCGTTGTCCTTCAGACGCTTCAGTGACGCCTCGACCTCGGCCTTCGCCTCGGCCAGCCCGACCCAGTCGGCGGCCTCGACGTGCTTGCCCGGCTCGAGGTCCTTGTAGTGGACGAAGAAATGCTTGATGGCGTCCAGTTCGAACTGCGGGACATCGCCGATGTCCTGGATGTGATCCCAGCGCGGATCGCCCGCCGGAACGCACAGCACCTTGTCGTCGCCGCCGGCCTCGTCGACCATCTTGAACATGCCGACCGGGCGTGCCTCGACGATGACGCCGGGGAACACGGACTCGGGGAGCAGGACCAGCGCGTCCAGCGGGTCGCCGTCCTCGCCGAGGGTGTTGTCGATGAAGCCGTAGTCGGCCGGGTAGCCGAACGCGGTGTACAGGTAGCGGTCCAGCTTCACGCGACCGGTCACGTGGTCGACCTCGTACTTGTTTCGCTGACCCTTGGGGATCTCGATGGTGACGTCGAACTCCACGCCGATTCCTCGCTGTCGTGTCGATGATGATTCGGGGAGAGGATATCGGGTCGAGGATAAGGTTGGGAGTCTGACCACCCACGAATCACAGTAAAGACGGAGGCGCGTTGCCGGGCCAGGGAAAGAAGAAGATGGGCTCGTTGGCGGGACGCCACCGTCGGAACATGCGAATCCTGTTCGCGTCGGTCGTCGTCGTGGTGCTCGCGATGGCGGCTGTTCTGGTGGTCGCGGTGACTGCACACAACGCGTCGGCGGGCCGGGGTGAACTGACGATCGCCCCGGAACCTGCGCCGATCATCGCGGCCCCGCAGGTCACGCCGGTCCCGGACGACGCCCCCATTCCGTCGGCGCAGGGAATTGCCGCGGCCGTCGGTCCGGCCGCCGCCAACCCGGACCTCGGCAAGTTCAGCGGAACCGTGGCCGACGCGGTCACCGGTCAGGTGTTGTGGAGCGTCAACCCGCAGACCCCGATGACGCCCGCGTCGACCACGAAGGTCCTCACCGCAGGATCCGCGCTGCTGTCGCTGCCGTCCGATCACCGCGTGTCGACGACGGTGGTGCAGGGGTCGGCTCCCGGCCAGATCGTCCTGGTCGCCGGTGGCGATCCCACCCTCACCGCGAAACCGGTCGGCGAGAACGGCTACTACCCGGGCGCGGCGCACATCTCGCAACTCGCCGATCAGATCCGGAATGCGGGCATCCAGGCGACGAGCATCGTCGTCGACACGAGCATCTATTCGGGCGACACCATGGCGCAGGGGTGGTTCCCGACCGACGTCGGTGCCGGATTCATCACCCCCACCGAACCGATCATGATCGACGGCGGCCGGTCCGACCCACTCGTCGACGAGTCGCCGCGCAGTTCGACGCCCGCACTGGACGCCGGGCGAACGCTCGCCGGTGCGCTCGGCATCGACCCGTCCGCGGTCGCGTCCGGTGTCGCGGCGCCCGGTGCGGCCACCGTCGCCAGCGTGCAGTCCGCGCCGCTGCGCGACCGATTGCAGCAGATGATGGAACACTCGGACAATGTGCTGGCCGAAGCGATCGGGCGGGAGGTTGCCATGAATGCGGGCGCGGAAGCATCGTTCACGGGAGCCGTCGCGGCCATCGGCCGGACGCTGTCCGGCGCCGGATTCGACCTGTCGGGGCTCACGCTGCACGACGCCAGCGGATTGTCCGTCGACGACCGGATCGCACCGCAACTGCTCGACCAGGTCCTGACGGCCGCCGCGGGTGACGGCAAACCCGCGCTCCGGCCGATGCTCGACTACCTGCCGGTGGCAGGCGCCACGGGCAGCCTGTCGGACCGGTACGCCTCCGGGAACCGCACCGGCGCCGGATGGGTGCGGGCGAAGACCGGCACCCTGTCCACGGCCAGCGCCCTCGCCGGGTACGTGGTGGATCAGAACGGGCGGGTTCTCACGTTCGCGCTGATGTCCAACGACCGGCCGCCGGAGGTCAGTCGTCCCGCCCTCGACGCACTGGCGGCTGCGCTCCGCACGTGCGGGTGTCAGTGATGGCCGCCGAGGGAAACGCCTTCCGCGGCGCCGTCGACTGGAACCTCGCAGCGAGGACCGGGGTGAAACTCGCTCGCAGCGGCCCGGCCACGTCGCGGTACACGGCCGAGACCGTGGTCGCGGAACTGGCCGACGCGTCGATGCGCGCCGAACTGCCCGTCCGGGAGGTGACCGGCCTCGCGGACGGGCTGCCCGTCCCGACCGCGCAGATCCTCGACCGGGCGGGCTGGATCCACGCCGCGGCGCACTCGATGTCGCAACTCACGGGCGGCGACGCCGCTCCCGGCCTGCTGGTCGGCAAACCGGCGGGCATCCAGGCCGGGGCGATGCTCGCGTACCTGTCCTCGGCGATCCTCGGCCAGTACGACCCGTTCACCGGTGACAACGGGACCCTGCTGCTGGTCGCGCCCAACGTGGTGTCCGTCGAGCGGACACTGCGGGTGCAGCCCAGCGACTTCCGGTTGTGGGTGTGCCTGCACGAGGTGACGCACCGGGTGCAGTTCTCCTCGTCGCCGTGGCTCACCGGGTACATGCAGCAGTCGGTGGAGACCCTCGGATCCGCCGACGACGAATCCGTCGCCGACATCGTCGGCCGGCTCTCCGCGGCGATCCGCGACCGGGGGCACACCGAACCGGACGAGTCCGGCGCACCCGGCGGCATCGTCGGACTGCTGCGCGCCACCCAGGCCGAGCCGCAGCGCGAGGCACTCGACCGGCTCCTGGTGCTCGGCACCCTCCTCGAGGGACACGCGGATCACGTGATGGACGCGGTCGGACCCGCCGTCGTGCCGTCGGTGGCCGCCATCCGCGCCGCGTTCGACAACCGGCGCCGCCGCAAGAGCAACCCCGTGCAGCGCGTCATCCGGGCGCTGCTCGGGATGGACGCGAAGATGGCGCAGTACGTGCGCGGCAAGGCGTTCGTCGACGCCGTCGTGGACAAGGTCGGGATGGAACGGTTCAACGTCGTCTGGACCGGCCCCGACACCCTGCCCCGACTCGCGGAGATCGACCATCCCGACGCCTGGGTGTCCCGGGTACTGGGCTGATCCGGGAGATGCTGCTTCCCGAGGAGCCGGCGATCCTCGAGGTTCGTCACGCCGTGCGGCGGTGGATCGCGGCGCACGCCCCGGACGGTGACGTCGCGGTAGGGCTGTCGGGCGGCGCCGACTCGCTCGCGCTGACGGCGGCGGCGGCCGCGGAGGCGCGTTCGGTCCGCGCCCTGGTCGTCGATCACCGGCTGCAGCCGGGGTCGGCTGACGTGGCCGGGGAAGCGGCCGCACGTGCGCGGGTCCTCGGCTGCGCGACCGCCGAGGTGCTCCCCGTCGACGTCACCGGGCCCGGTGGGCTCGAGGCCGCCGCCCGGCAGGCCCGGTACCGCGCCCTCGACGCGGCCCGCGGAACCCGCCCGGTGCTGCTCGGACACACCCTCGACGACCAGGCCGAAACGGTGCTGCTGGGGCTGTCGCGCGGTTCGGGCGGCCGATCCATCTGGGGGATGAGCGCTTACGACAGTCCGTGGGGACGACCGCTGCTGGACGTGCGGCGTGCGATGACCCGGCAGGCCTGCGCGGAGCTGGGCCTCGCCCCGCACGAGGATCCGCACAATTCGTCACCCGACTTCGTGCGGGTGCGGTTGCGCACCGAGGTGCTGCCGCTGCTCGAGGACGTCCTGGGCGGCGGTGTGGCCGGCGCCCTGGCCCGCACTGGCGAGCATCTGCGGGAAGAGGGGGCCGTGCTCGACGCGGCGGCCGCCGACCTTGCAGCGAAAGTCGTGGTGGACGGCGAAATCGACGCGGCTCTCCTCGCGCTGTCGGCCCCACCCGTGCGGCGGCGGGTTCTGCGCAGCTGGCTGCTGGGAGCGGGGGCGCGCGGGCTCGGAGACACCCAACTGCGGGCCGTGGACGACCTCGTCGCGCGGTGGCGCGGGCAGGGACACGTGGCGGTCGGGGGCGGAACACCGGACGCGAGGTTGGTGGTCCGCCGACGACGTGGCAGGCTGAACGTCGGATTGGACGACCAACGAAGGGTTTGATCGCGTGTACGAAGGCGACATCGCATCGGTACTGATCTCCGAGGACGAGATTCGTCGACGTACCGTCGAACTCGCCGAGGAAATCGCCAAGCGCTACCCGGAGGGCGCCCCGGAAGGGGATCTGCTCCTGGTGGGTGTCCTCAAGGGCGCCATCTTCTTCATGACCGACTTCGCGCGGGCCCTTCCCATCCCCACCCAGATGGAATTCATGGCCGTCAGCTCCTACGGGTCCTCCACGTCGTCGTCCGGCGTCGTCCGCATCCTCAAGGACCTCGACAAGGACATCGCCGGCCGGCACGTGCTGATCGTCGAGGACATCATCGACTCCGGTCTCACGCTGTCCTGGCTGATGCGCAACCTGTCCAGCCGTAACCCCGCCTCGCTCGAGGTCGTCACCCTGCTGCGCAAGCCCGACGCCATCAAGGTCGACGTCAACGTCGCGAACGTCGGCTTCGACATTCCCAACGAATTCGTCGTCGGTTACGGCCTCGACTACGCCGAGCGGTACCGCGACCTGCCGTACATCGGAACGCTCGAGCCGTCCGTCTACGGCGGCTGAGTTCGACCCGTCAGCGGACGGGGTCGTGGGACACGGCCAGCTCCAGCGCCCGGAGGTCCTGCTCCAGCTGCCGGAACAGCCAGTACACGCCGACGAACGCGAAGATGCCGCCGACGCACAGGATGCGGACCGCGATGATCACCAGCGTGATCTCGTCGGGCGACAGGAACGTCACCCCGGCCACCCCGGCCAGCGGAACCGACGCGGCCACGGCCAGGTACAGCGTGCTGCGACGGTCGAGACCCCGCAGCTTGTGGGCGTCGGCGCTGCTGGCGATGTCCTGCGGCAACAGGGTCGGGTAGATGCAGCGCACCGCGAAGAACGCGACCACGAAGAACGGGTACGCCACCGACACGGCGCCGCACACGATCAGTGACGCGATGAAGTGCACATACGCCCCCGGTGGCACGTTCCCCGCCGCGAGCTGCAGCGAAATCGGGTAGGCGATCCCCGCGATGAGCCACAACCCGAACACCACCAGCACCACGCGGTCGCCGAGCAGCAACGTGTCGGTGCGGGCACGGGCCAGCGCCTGACGGTCGTACGTCTTTCCCTTCCGCAGCCCCCGCGGAACGAGCAGCGGATACCGGCACCAGTACAGCAGCAGGATCGCGCCCAGCGGGAACGCGATCGAGTTGATCACCAGCTGGATCCCCTCGAACGACTGCTGGGCCTGCGGCGTCAGATTGCTGATGATCAGCATCTTGTTGTGGTGGTAGTTGTACGCGCCGGCCAGGGCGTTCGGCACCGCGATACCGATCACCAGAATCGGCAGCGCGAACCGGCGCAACCGCATGCGCCAACTGTTCGGCGGCGGATCGACGAGATCACGGGCCCGCGGGTTCAGGCACAGGTCGAACTGCTGGGCCAGTTCGGCGCCGGACGACCACCGGTCCGCCGGCTTGGGCGCCAGACACGTCAGCAGTACCCGGCGCAGCGACGGCGGGCAGTCGGCGGGCAACTGGTTCAGGAATTCCGGGTCGACGTCGCGGCTGCGGCTGTTGAGCATCGCCTCGAGTGCGGCGAGCGACTCGCTCGACACGTCCTCGTCCTGGAACGGGCGCCGTCCGCACATCAGCTCCCACAGCATCACGCCGAGCGCGAAGATGTCGCTGCGGGTGTCGAGGTCCGCCGCCGTTCCGGGCATTCCGCGGTGACACGCCTCGAGTTGCTCGGGGGACATGTAGGCGAGGGAACCGCCGAAGTAGGCGAGCGGGGACGCCCCGGTGACGGTGTCGCTGAAACTGATGTTGAAATCGGCGAGCTTGGGCACGCCCTCCGCCGTCAGCAGGATGTTGGCGGGTTTGATGTCGCGGTGCAGGACGCCGCGTTTGCCTGCGTAGTCGAGGGCCTCGGCCAGTCGCCGTCCCAGCCACGCGATCGTCTCCGGCCACGTCAGCGATGCGATCTCGTCCCGCACACTCGAGTCGGTGGGCCTGATCTCGCCCTTCTCCCGCATCTCCTCGTCGACCACGTCCAGCAGGAGCCTGCCGTTCCGGTCCTGTTCCGGGGTGACGCGGACACGACGCAGAACCCGCAGCAGCGTGCCGCCCGGCAGGTATTGCATGTACAGGAGGCGCAGCTGCCGGTCCTCGAGCAACCGCTGGTCGAACACCCGCACGATGTAGTCGTGGTCGAGTTGCGCGAGGGTCTGCGGCTCGTTTCCCTTGTCGTGCGAGATCTTCACCGCGACGAGCCGCTGCATCGACCGCTGGCGTGCCAGGAAGACCCGGCCGAACGCGCCGCTACCCAGACCCATCAGCAGGTCGAAGTCGTCGACCTGCTGCCCGACCTCCACGTCGTCGAGAGCCGCGCTGCTCGGCGGCGTCGTGATGAGTGTGTCCGGTTGCCGGGCCGTCACGGTCGGAGCGGCCGTCGCGGTCTGGTCGGCGGGTGCGGTGCGCTCGGCGGCGGCGGTCTGTTCCGCAGCAGCGGTCTGCTCGGCAGTCATCGTCAGTGCCGACAGGGTTTGCTCAGCGGTCACCGTCGACGGGCCGGCCGCGACCGTCGCTTCGCTGGTCTGTTCGGAGTTCGTGGCTCCGACGGTTCGTTCGGCAGAGTCCGATCCAGCGGCCGATCCGTCTCTGCCCGACCCGTTTCCTCTGTTCATTGCACATCGAGGGTTCTACTGGGCGGGTTCTCTGGGCACATCGAGTTGTCTGGAGCGGTGTGAAGAGTCCCAACCAGGGACAAGCGAATGGTAACCCCGCAGACCTACCGCATCCAGCGCGAATACTGGAAATCCCTGGTCCGCGGCACCATATACTCGTGAGATGGGGCATTCCCCGTTCACTCCCGCCGCCGTCGTCGCCGAGCAGGTCCGCTCGGGCGTCGCGAGCCCCGGGGAGGCCGTGGAGGCCTCGCTCGCCGCCATCGCGGAGCGTGAACCCAAGATCCGGGCGTTCGTCACCGTCCTCGAGGAGCAGGCCAGAGCCGACGCGGCAGCGCTGTCACGACGACCGGATCTGGCCACTCTTCCGCTGGCGGGAGTGCCTGTCGCGATCAAGGACGTCATCCCCGTGGCCGGACTGCCGATGCGCGAGGGATCGACGGCGACCAGCGCTGAACCGAGAGCTACCGATCACGCCGTCGTCGCACGACTGAAAGCGGCGGGAGCCGTGGTGGTGGGACTGACGACGCTCCCCGAACTGGCGGTGTGGGGATCCACCGACGCGCCCGGCCACATCACCCGCAACCCGTGGAACCTGTCCCGGACCTGCGGTGGTTCGTCCGGGGGCGCCGCCGCTGCCGTGGCCGCGGGAATGGTGCCGCTGTCCCACGGGACCGACGGGCTGGGTTCGATTCGCATCCCCGCGGCGAACTGCGGGGTGTTCGGCATCAAACCGGGCCGCGGGGTCGTGCCGTCCGAGCTCGGTGCCACGTCGTGGTTCGGGATGGCCGAGAACGGGCCGCTGGCCACGACCGTCGGCGACGCCGCCCTGATGCTGTCCGTGCTCGCCGACCGTCCCGACCTCGCCCGGATCGGCGCGTCGGAGCCGCTGCGCATCGCGGTGGCCTCAGGCTCGCCCACGTTCCTGGCCACGGTCGACCCGCAGTGGCGGGACGCGGCCGTCCGCGCCGGCACGGAGCTGACCGGTTCGGGGCACGACGTCGAACCGGCGACGTTGCCGTACCCGGTCAACCTGCTTCCCGTCCTCGCCCGCTGGACCGCGGGAACGGCCGCCGACGCGAAAGGGCTCGACCTGCGGCAACTGCAACCGCGGACCCGCAGGCATGTCGCGCTGGGCCGGGCACTGGGCCGATTCGTCCGCCCGGCGCAGGTCGACAAGCTCGAGGAGTCGCTGCGCGAGTTCTTCGAGAACTACGACGTCGTCATCACGCCCGCGCTCGCGCAGCCGCCGCTCGCGGCCACGGCGTGGAGTGAGCGGTCGTGGGCGTCGAACGTGGTGGCCAATGTGCGGTACGCCCCGTTCAGTGCGTTGTGGAACCTCGTCGGCTG
This sequence comes from Rhodococcus sp. NPDC056960, assembly GCF_042674125.1. NCBI lineage: Bacteria > Bacillati > Actinomycetota > Actinomycetes > Mycobacteriales > Nocardiaceae > Rhodococcus > Rhodococcus sp. NPDC056960. The sequence goes on from NZ_JBHURF010000011.1 coordinate 71,254, forward strand.
GCCGGCGGCGAGTGTTCCGGTCGGCACGCACTCGCATTCGGGCACACCGCTCGCCGTGCAGATCGCGGCGCCGCCCGGCGGTGAGGCGAGAATCCTGGCACTCGCCGCCCACATCGAGCGGGTCGGCGGCTGGCCGAGGGTCGCGCCCGTCCGGTGAAACCCCGCACATTCGTATCCGGATCGAGTCCCGGGGAACCGATGGGCCTCCGTGTGCGTTGACAGAAGAGAGACCGCTCGCGACAGCGGTTGGCTGCTACCTGGAGTCGCCGGGGTGCCTTCGCGGTAACCTGGTTTGTCCGGTTGGCAGCCGGAAGGCGCACCCGGAAGACCCGCACTCTCGAAAGGACCGGCCAGCTCGGCCGACCTGTATGAACCGTAAGACTGTGTTTCGAAACCTGGCGATAGTCGCCGGCATCCTGCTGGTGATCTACGCCTTCAGCTACTTCGGCAACGACACGCGCGGATTCAAGAGTGTCGACACCTCGGTGGCGATCGCGCAGCTCGACGCCAACAACGTCGACAAGGCGCAGATCGACGACCGGGAGCAGCAGGTGCGCCTGTGGCTGAAGGACGGCAACGACGCCACCGACGGCAAGACCGAGATCCTCGCCAAGTATCCGGCGTCGGCGTCCGAGCAGATCTTCAACGAGATCTCCGACAAGGGCCTGCAGAGCTACAACACCACGGTCACGCAGGAGAGCTGGCTCACGTCCATCCTGCTGTTCGTCCTGCCGATGGTGATCCTGCTCGGCATCTTCTTCTTCGTGATGAGCCGCATGCAGGGCGGCGGTCGCGGCGGCGTCATGGGCTTCGGCAAGTCGAAGGCCAAGCAGCTGTCGAAGGACATGCCGAAGACGACCTTCGCCGACGTCGCGGGTGCGGACGAGGCCGTCGAGGAGCTCTACGAGATCAAGGACTTCCTGCAGAATCCGGCGCGCTACCAGGCACTGGGCGCGAAGATTCCCAAGGGCGTCCTGCTCTACGGCCCGCCCGGAACCGGTAAGACGCTGCTCGCCCGCGCGGTGGCAGGTGAGGCCGGGGTCCCCTTCTTCACGATCTCCGGTTCGGACTTCGTCGAGATGTTCGTCGGTGTGGGTGCGTCCCGTGTGCGGGACATGTTCGACCAGGCCAAGCAGAACAGCCCCTGCATCATCTTCGTCGACGAGATCGACGCCGTCGGACGCCAGCGTGGCGCGGGCCTCGGTGGCGGCCACGACGAGCGCGAGCAGACCCTCAACCAGTTGCTGGTCGAGATGGACGGTTTCGGTGACCGCACCGGCATCATCCTGATCGCGGCCACCAACCGCCCCGACATCCTGGACCCGGCGCTGCTGCGCCCGGGCCGCTTCGACCGGCAGATCCCGGTCGGCGCCCCCGACCTCGCCGGTCGCCGCGCCATCCTCAAGGTGCACTCGCAGGGCAAGCCGATCGACCAGCATGCCGACCTCGAGGGCCTCGCCAAGCGCACCGTCGGAATGTCGGGCGCCGATCTGGCGAACGTCATCAACGAGGCCGCGCTGCTCACGGCCCGCGAGAACGGCACCGTCATCACGGAGGCCGCGCTCGAGGAGTCGGTCGACCGCGTCGTCGGCGGTCCGCGCCGCAAGAGCCGCATCATCAGCGAGCACGAGAAGAAGATCACCGCGTACCACGAGGGCGGGCACACTCTCGCCGCGTGGGCGATGCCCGACATCGAGCCCGTCTACAAGGTCACCATCCTCGCCCGCGGCCGCACCGGCGGTCACGCGATGACGGTGCCCGAGGACGACAAGGGCCTGATGACGCGGTCCGAGATGATCGCCCGGCTCGTGATGGCGATGGGTGGCCGCGCGGCCGAGGAACTCGTGTTCCACGAGCCCACCACCGGCGCGTCCTCCGACATCGACATGGCGACGAAGATCGCCCGGTCGATGGTCACCGAATACGGCATGAGCGCCAAGCTGGGCGCGGTGCGGTACGGGCAGGAGGGCGGCGACCCGTTCCTGGGCCGCTCGATGGGTCAGCAGTCCGACTACTCCCACGAGGTCGCGCGCGAGATCGACGAGGAGGTGCGCAACCTCATCGAGGCCGCGCACACCGAGGCGTGGGCCATCCTCAACGAGTACCGCGACGTGCTGGACATCCTGGCCACCGAACTGCTCGAGCGCGAGACCCTCACCCGCAAGGATCTCGAGAAGATCTTCCACAGCGTCGAGAAGCGCCCCCGCATCACTGCGTTCAACGACTTCGGCCACCGGACCCCGTCCGACAAGCCGCCGGTCAAGACGCCGCGGGAACTCGCCGTCGAGCGTGGTGAGCCGTGGCCCCAGCACCCCGAACCGGTGTTCGCACAGCAGCAGTCGCAGCCGGTCCCGCCTCAGCAGCAGTACCCGCACCCGGCGCCCGCCAACGGCTACTCCCAGCCGGCGCCGACCCGGCCGCAGGGTGGGATGACGCAGCCGCGTCCCGATTACGGCGCCCCCGCGGGCTGGTCCGCTCCGGGCTGGCCGCCCCGCGATCCGGGCAACCAGAACCCGGAGGGTCAGTACCCCGGTAATCAGGGTCCCGTGAATCAGGGGCCCGGCAATCAGGGGCCGAGTAACCAGGGTCCTCCGGGGAACCAGTGGAACCCGCCGCACGAGCAGCGCGGCACCGGGGACGACGACGCGCAGACGAGGCCCTGGAAAGGACCGGACGGATCGAACTGATCCGCCCGACACTAGGCTGTTGCTTCGGGACGGTCGGTCCCGGTACTGGAGGAGTTTCGGTTGTCGGTGAATCATCTCGGTAGTGAGCCCGTCGCACTCGAGACAGGCCGGGTGTTCGATCAGCCGCGGGCCGAGGCGGCGGTGCGTGAACTGCTGATCGCGATCGGTGAGGACCCGGACCGTCCCGGACTCCGCGACACACCGGCCCGGGTTGCCCGGTCGTATCGGGAGGTCTTCGCGGGCCTCTACACCGACCCGGACACCGTCCTGAACACGACGTTCGACGAGGGGCACCAGGAATTGGTGCTGGTCCGCGACATCCCGCTGTACTCCACGTGTGAGCACCATCTCGTGTCGTTCCACGGCGTCGCTCACGTCGGGTACATCCCCGGCCGGACGGGCAAGGTGACGGGGCTGTCGAAGCTGGCCCGCGTCGTCGACCTGTACGCCAAGCGTCCACAGGTCCAGGAGCGGCTGACCAGCCAGATCGCCGATGCGGTCATGCGCAAGCTCGACCCGCGCGGCGCCATCGTGGTCATCGAGGCCGAGCACCTGTGCATGGCGATGCGGGGAATCCGCAAGCCCGGTGCGAGTACCACCACCTCCGCGGTGCGTGGTCTGCTCCAGTCCAGCGCGGCCTCACGTTCCGAGGCTCTGGACCTTATTCTGCGGAAGTGACCGTGATCGAGTTGCCCTCGCCGGGCCGAACCGTGGTGATGGGCGTCCTCAACGTCACCACCGATTCGTTTTCCGACGGGGGCCGTTTCCTCGATCGCGACGCGGCGCTACAACGCGGTCTCGAGCTGAAGCGTCTCGGCGTCGACATCGTCGACGTCGGCGGCGAGTCCACCCGACCCGGCGCGGCCCGGGTCGATCCCGACGTCGAGGCCGCACGGGTCGCACCCGTGATCGCGGACTTGGTGCGCGAGGGTATCTGCGTCAGCGTCGACACGATGCGGTCCTCCGTCGCGGAGGCCGCGATCGAGGCGGGCGCGTCGATCATCAACGACGTGGCCGGTGGCCGCGCGGATGCGGCGATGGCGTCGGTCGTCGCGAACGCCGGGGTGCCGTGGATTCTGATGCACTGGCGTTCGGCTGCCGACTACGTGCACCGCGGTACCGCCGACCATTACGACGACGTGGTCCGGGAGGTCCGGGACGAACTGATGACCCAGGTCGACCTGGCCGTGAAGGCCGGGGTGGATCAGGGTTCCCTGGTGCTCGATCCGGGTCTCGGTTTCGCGAAGAACGCCGACCACAACTGGGCGCTGCTGAAGGCGCTGCCCGAATTCAACGAGCTGGGTTTCCCCGTGCTCATCGGAGCCTCCCGCAAACGATTCCTGGGCGCGCTGCTGGCGGACGCGGACGGCGAACCCCGGCCACCGGCAGGCCGGGAGACCGCGACGGCCGTCGTGTCGGCGCTGGCCGCGACGCACGGCGCGTGGGGAGTGCGCGTGCACGACGCGCAGGCGTCCCTCGACGCCATCGCTGTGGCCGAGGCCTGGACAAAGGGTGCAGCCGGACGTGAGTGATCGAATCGAGTTGCGCGGCTTGAAGGTTCGTGGCAACCACGGCGTCTTCGAACACGAGAAGCGGGACGGTCAGGACTTCTACGTCGACATCACCGTCTGGATGGACCTCGCGGTCGCGGCCGCGTCGGACGACCTCGCCGACACCCTCGACTACGGCGGGCTGGCCGAGCGCGCGGCCGCGATCGTCGCCGGTCCGCCGCGGGACCTCATTGAAAACGTGGCCGCGGAGATCGCGGACGGGGTGATGACCGACCCTCGCGTCCGGAGCACCGAGGTGGTGTTGCACAAGCCGTCCGCGCCGATCCCGCTGACCTTCGCGGACGTGGCGGTGGTTGCACACAGGTCGAGGCCATGAGCCGCGCGGTGCTGTCGATCGGGTCGAATGTCGGCGACAGCCTGGCCCATCTGCAGTCCGTCCTCGACGGGCTCGACGGCGCGGTCGTGGCCGTCTCGGCGGTGTTCTCGACGGCGCCGTGGGGCGGTGTCGAGCAGCAGGACTTCCTCAACGCGGTCGTCCTCGTCGACGACCCCGCGCTCGACGGCTACGGCTGGTTGCGGCGCGGGCAGGAACTAGAGACGGCCGCCGACCGGGTGCGCACCGAGCGGTGGGGCCCGCGCACGCTCGACGTCGACGTCGTCACGTGCGGCGACGTTCGCAGCGACGACCCCGGACTGACCTTGCCGCACCCGCGGGCGCACGAACGCGCCTTCGTGCTGATTCCGTGGCTGGACGTCGACCCCGAGGCCGTGCTGCCCGTGGACGGGGCGAGCACCCGGGTGGACTCGCTGCTGGCACTGCTGGACGAGGACGAACGGGCCGGTGTGCGCCGGACGGACCTCGTCCTGAACCGGCGGTCGCGATGAAGCCGGAACCGACGGGCACGATGAAACCCACCCGGATCTGGGATCTGCTGTTCCTGGCCGCTCTCGCCCTCGCCGCTACCTGGATTCTGGTTCGCGTGTTCTACGGGTCGTTTCCCCCCATTCCCGTGTACGCCGGGGCATCGCTGTATCCGGTCGCGCTGATCGAGGTCGTTCTCGCGTTCATGGTGCGATCCCGGGTCAGCAATCATCAGGTGGGCGACGGCCCGCGTCAGCTGCACCCCATCACCGCCGCCCGGGTGGCGGCGCTCGCGAAGGCGTCCGCGCTCGTCGGTGCGGCGACGGCCGGCGTGTGGGGCGGTTTCCTGCTGTACCTGCTTCCGCAGCGTTCGGTGCTCCGGGCGGCGGTCTCGGACAGCCCCGGAGCGTGGGTGGGTCTCGTCGCCGCATTGGCGCTCGTCGGCGCGGCACTGTGGCTGGAACACTGCTGCCGCACCCCCGACGACCCGTCGGACGAGCCGGCGCATTAGGACTGTGGGGGATCGCCGCAGGTCGGATGGAATGCGCGGCGCACCCTTGTGGGCCAAGTACCCTGGCACCATGACGAATCCTGGTCGCCTGAAGTCTGCGCGCCGCAACAGGCGCAGCGCGAGCCAGATGATCGTTGCGGGGTTGCTGGCTCTCGCGGTGATCGCGTCCCTGTTCCTGATCTTCAGCGACAGCGTCCAACTCCTGAGAGTGGGCCTGGTGGCGGCACTCTGGGCCGCGACGATCGGTGCCATCGCGATGACGAAGTACCGGCGCGAGTCGGCGCTGGACAAGGCGAAGGTCAACGATCTGCAGACCGTGTACGAGTTGCAGCTGGAGCGGGAGATCTCGGCGCGGCGCGAATACGAACTCACCGTGGAGAAGCGGGTGCGCAGCGAAGTGCGCGCCGACGCCGACGAACTTGCCGCGCTGCGGGCCGAGCTCTCGTCGCTCCGCAAGAATCTCGAGGCGTTGTTCGACGGCGCGATGCCGACCGAACGGATCGCGCTGCGTGCGGATTCGACGCGTGTGCAGGAACTCGCCGGGGGCTCGTACAGCAGCTATCAGCCTGCCGCGTCCGGCCTGTACGTCCCGGGTGCGGGACACGCCGCCGGGGCGGGGCATCAGAGCGGTTCGGCTCAGCAGTCGCAACCGTTCGCGAATCCGGACGACGATCCGGTCACCGCCGAGACGTCGATCGTGGAGCCCCTCGACGCCGGCCGAGTCGAACCCGAAATCGAGGTCGAGCCGGAACCGGAGCCCGTCGCCGAGGTGGTGCCCGCGCCGAAGCCTGCACCGAAGCCCGAACCGAAGCCTGCACCGAAGGCCGAATCGAAACCCGCACCGAAGCCCGAACCCGAGGTCGAGGCGGAAGCGGAGCCCGAACCCGAACCCGAGGGACGTCGCGGGCGTCGGCGGGCGGCCGAGGACGAAGAACAGTCCGGCGCGCATTCGAACGGGCTGTCCGTCGCCGAGATCATGGCGAACATGCAGTCGGTATCGGGGTCCGCCCAAGCCGGCGGCGGCAGGCGTCGCCGCGCCGAATAGCGTCGGACGCGCCCGGGACAACCCGCACGGTGTGAGGCATATATCACTCTGCCGGCGCATGGCGGGGTGCGTTCGAGCCGGGCTATCCTCACCTGGAACGTCTGGTACCCGCCGAGCGGGACTGGAACGAACGAGAGGACGAAGGTGACCTCTTTCGGGATCACTAATGGCCCTGCGCCTGCGAGGTTGACGGTAGGAATCGTCTCCGCCGGCCGGGTCGGTACAGCAATCGGTGCCGCGTTGGAGCGGGCAGGTCACGTCGTCGTCGCCTGCTCGGCGGTTTCCGACGCGTCACGTCACCGGGCACGCACCCGGCTCCCCGAGACCGAGGTCCTGCCGGTGGCAGAGGTCGCCGCGCGCTCGGAACTGCTGATCCTCGCAGTTCCCGACGCCGAACTGCCGTCGCTGATCGCGGGCCTGGCCTCCACCCGGGCTGTCCCCAACCGCGCGATCGTGGCCCACACGTCCGGAGCCAACGGCATCGGAATCCTCCAACCGCTCACCGAGCAGGGCATCGTGCCGCTCGCAATCCACCCGGCGATGACGTTCACCGGGCACGACGAGGACACCGTCCGTCTCTCGTCCGCGTGTTTCGGCGTCACCGCCGCCGACGACATCGGGTACGCCATCGGGCAGTCGCTGGTGCTCGAGATCGGCGGGGAGCCCGTCCGGGTCCGCGAGGACATGCGGCCGCTCTACCACGCCGCGCTCGCCCACGGCAGCAATCATCTCGTCACGCTCGTCGTCGACGCCGTCGCCGCGCTGCGGGTCGCGCTCGAAGGCCAGGAACTGCTCGGTCAGGAATTGATCGGCGACGAGCCCAACGGTCTGGCCGAACGTGTTCTGCAGCCGCTGCTCTCGGCGGCACTCGACAACGCGCTGCGGCGCGGACCGTCGGCTCTGACGGGGCCCGTCGCACGGGGCGACTCCCAGGCGGTGGCCACGCACCTGCGGGTACTCGAGGAAGTCGATCCGCAGATCGCGGCCGGCTACCGCGCCCTCTCACTGCGGTCGGCGCAACGCGCCGGCGCGTCACCCGAACTGCTCGACATCCTGGAAGACCGGAGGTGAGTTCCGTGAGCGATCTGCACGGCGGATACAAGCGCGGAGAACTGACCGTGCACCACGACCCGCAGATTCTGACGCGGGTCTCGAAGGCGCTGCGCGGCGTCGGTCGTCAGGTCGCGCTCGTGCCGACGATGGGGGCCCTGCACACGGGCCACCTGGAGCTGGTGCGTCAGGCCAAGCTGACCGGCGCGGTGGTGATCGTCTCGATTTTCGTCAACCCGTTGCAATTCGGGGCGGGCGAAGACCTCGACGCCTACCCGCGCACCGTCGACGCAGACCTCGAACTGCTGCGCGAGGCGGGAGTCGAGCTGGCGTTCGTGCCCACCGCGGCCACCATGTACCCGGCAGGACCGCGGACGACGATCCTTCCCGGACCGCTCGGCGCCGAACTCGAGGGCGCGTCTCGGCCGACGCACTTCGCCGGCATGCTGACCGTGGTCGCCAAGCTGCTGCAGATCGCCGCGCCGCACGCCGCGTACTTCGGCGAGAAGGACTACCAGCAGCTGACGCTGATCCGGCAGATGGTGACCGATCTGAACTTCGACGTCCGGATCATCGGGGTGCCCACCGTGCGTGAGCACGACGGACTCGCGCTGTCCTCGCGGAACCGTTACCTCGATGAGGCGCAGCGCAACGCGGCGACCACATTGTCCGCGGCGCTGATCGCGGGGGCGCACGCCGCCGCCGGTGGCGCCGAGGCGATTCTGGCCACCGCCCGCGAGGTGCTGGCGTCGACCCCCGAGGTCGACGTCGACTACCTCGAGGTGCGGGGCGTCGATCTCGGTCCCGCCCCCGAGCGGGGAGACGGCCGGCTGCTCGTCGCAGCCCGGGTCGGAACCACCCGCCTGATCGACAACGTCGGTGTCGCCGTCGGCACCGGATTTCTCGAACGTGACACCGAGGCGTCGGACCCGTCCACGCCGGACGAGCTTCTTTCCCGCTAGAAGAGTAAGGACCGGAACATGTTTCGCACCATGATGAAGTCGAAGATCCATCGCGCCACCGTCACCCACGCCGACCTGCACTACGTGGGTTCGGTGACGGTCGACCAGGATCTGATGGACGCAGCAGACCTGCTCGAGGGCGAGCAGGTGTGCATCGTCGACATCGACAACGGCGCGCGGCTCGAAACCTACGTCATCGCCGGCGAGCGGGGGAGTGGCGTCATCGGAATCAATGGTGCCGCTGCGCATCTGGTCAAGCCCGGCGACCTCGTCATCCTCATCGCCTACGGCGTCATGAACGAGCAGGAAGTGCGGGACTACGAACCGCGTGTCGTGTTCGTCGACGCCGCCAACACGCCGGTCGAACTCGGCGCCGACCCGGCCCACGCGCCGGAGGGCTCCGGCCTGATCACCCCGCGCATGCTGTCGACGCTCGACGCCGAGCGCGAATCCAGTCTGGTCTGACCCATGCTCCTCACCGTCGACGTCCGGAACACCAACATTGTTCTCGGACTGTTCACCGGTACCGGTGAACACTCGAAGTTGGTGCAGGACTGGCGGATGCGCACCGACGCGAGGATGACGGCCGACGAGCTGGCCCTGATCTTCCGCGGGCTTCTGGGCCGGCACACCGACCAGATCACCGGTGTGTCCGCGCTGTCGACGGTGCCGTCGGTGCTGCGGGAGATCCGCGTGATGCTGACGCGGTACTGGGGGCACGTGCCGCACGTGCTGGTGGAGCCCGGGGTGCGAACCGGTGTCCCGCTGCTCGTCGACAACCCCAAGGAGGTCGGCGCCGACCGGATCGTGAACAGCCTTGCCGCGCATCACCTCTACGATGCGCCGTGCATCGTGGTCGACTTCGGGACCTCCACGTGCGTCGACGTCGTGTCCGCGAAGGGCGAGTTCCTCGGCGGCGCCATCGCGCCCGGTCTCGAGATCTCCTCGGACGCCCTCGCGTCGCAGTCGGCGGCGCTGCGCAAGGTCGAACTGGTGCGTCCCCGCTCCGTCGTCGGCAAGAACACCGTCGAGTGCATGCAGTCGGGTGCGGTGTTCGGGTTCGCCGGCCTCGTCGACGGACTGGTGCGTCGCGTGCGCAGGGAACTTCCCGCGTTCTCCGGTTCCGATGTGGTGGTGATCGCGACCGGTGACCGTGCGCCGCTGATCATGCCCGAGACCGAGACCGTCGACGAGCACGAGCCCGACCTCACCCTCGAAGGGCTGCGCCTGGTCTACGAGCGGAATCAGGCCCGCCGGGGAGCGCGTCGCAGTCCGCTCGAGTGATGGGTTCCCTCTTCGTGGAAGTTATGTCAGAATGGTCCCCGTGAATCTCTGCACGAGTGCTCAGGAGTGTTGTCGAGGCTGAACGCTGCCTTGACCAATTCACACTTCTGGGAGTCTCTCTCGTGCTCGCAACGTATTCTTCTGCATCTGTACCCACCCGTCTTCGCCCGGCCGATCTGCTGCGCATCACCGATCAGGGTGCCTCCGAGGTCCTCGACGGCCGCCACGACGTGCTACTTCCGCAGAGGTGGCCCACCGACGAGCGCTGGTCGACCCGGCTCTACTCGGACGACGACGTGGATGTCTGGCTGATCAGCTGGGTTCCCGACCGGAACACCGAATTGCACGACCATGCAGGCTCTTTCGGCGCGCTCACCGTTCTCAGCGGCGCCCTGTCCGAGTTCCGTTGGGCGGGTGACCGACTGCGTCACCGTGTCCTCGGCGCGGGCGATCAGGCGTCGTTCCCGCTCGGCTGGGTCCACGACGTGGTGCGGGCGCCCGACGCACCCGGGGCGGAGGTGGTGACACCGACGCTGAGTGTGCACGCCTACTCACCGCCCTTGTCTGCCATGTCCTATTACGAGGTCACCGACCACGGCACCCTGCGCCGTACCCGGACCGAGCTCACCGATCTCCCCGAGGGTGGTTCGAAGTGAACATCGACCAGATGCTCGAAGAGGCCCGCACCCAGATCGACCGCATGTACGCGTTCGAACTGCCCGAGGCCGTGGCGCGCGGCGCGATCGTCGTGGACATCCGGCCGCAGGCGCAGCGGGCGATCGAGGGAACACTGCCCGGCGCGCTCGCCATCGAACGCAACGTTCTCGAGTGGCGCTGCGATCCCACCAGCTCGGCGCACCTGGCGCTGGCCGTCGATCACGACGTCGAGTGGATCATCGTCTGCTCCGAGGGCTACACCTCGAGTCTCGCCGCGGCGGCCCTGCAGCAGCTGGGCTTGCACAAGGCGACCGATCTCGTCGGCGGGTACAAGGCGATCAAGGCGGCGGGACTGCTGGGGTCGCTCGTCGCGACGCGGCACTGCGCGCGGGAGCTGGCCACCGTCTCGGCCCACTGACGGCGAGCCCTCTCGGCCCACTGACGGCGAGCCGTCTCGGCCCACTGACTCAGTACGCTGACCTCGGAATAGGGGGACGCGGGGCTGTCGATTAGGCTGGTGACCCGTGAGTGAAGTAGCAGCCCAGCCAGTCGACGACACCCCCGAGCAGCTTCGGATCCGCCAGGAGAAGCGTGAGCGCATCCTCGCGGAGGGGCGCGAGGCGTACCCGGTGTCGGTGGCGCGCACCCACTCGCTGGCGGAGATCCGGGCCAAGTATCCGGAACTCGAGCCCGACACGGCCACCGGCGACCAGGTCGGTGTCGTGGGCCGGGTGATCTTCGTCCGGAACACCGGCAAGTTGTGCTTCGCGACGCTGCAGGAAGGCGACGGCACCCAGCTGCAGGCGATGATCAGTCTCGCCGCGGTCGGGGAGGACGCGCTCGCGTCCTGGAAGGCCGATGTCGACCTCGGTGACTTCGTGTTCGTGCACGGTGAGGTGATCAGCTCCCGTCGCGGTGAGCTGAGCGTGATGGCCGATTCGTGGCAGATCGCGTCCAAGTCGCTGCGGCCCCTCCCGGTTGCGCACAAGGAGATGAACGAGGAGTCCCGCGTCCGGCAGCGTTATGCCGATCTGATCGTGCGCGCGGAGGCGCGGGAGAATGCGCGCAAGCGGGTGGCGGTAGTTCGTGAGCTTCGGAACGCGCTCGAGCGTCGCGGGTTCCTCGAGGTCGAGACGCCGATGCTGCAGACGTTGCACGGCGGCGCCGCGGCGCGGCCGTTCGTCACCCATTCCAATGCGCTCGACATCGATCTCTACCTTCGAATTGCGCCCGAGTTGTTCCTCAAGCGGTGCGTTGTCGGCGGTATCGAGAAGGTGTTCGAGATCAACCGGAATTTCCGCAACGAGGGTGTCGATTCGACGCACTCGCCGGAATTCGCGATGCTCGAGACGTACGAGGCGTACGGCACCTACGACGATTCGGCCGCCATGACTCGCGAGCTCGTCCAGGAAGTGGCGCAGGCCGCTTTCGGTTCACAGATCGTCACCCTCGCGGACGGCACCGAATACGACCTCAGTGGTGAATGGAAGACCCTCGAGATGTACCCGTCGCTGTCGCAGGCGATCGGTGTCGAGGTGACCCCCGATACGACGGTCGAGGAATTGCTGGCTCTCGCCGAGAAGGTGGGCCTCGAGGTCCCCAAGGACAAGGGTTACGGGCACGGCAAGCTCGTCGAGGAACTGTGGGAACACCAGTGCGGTGATCAGTTGTTCGAGCCGACGTTCGTCCGTGACTTCCCGGTCGAGACGTCACCGTTGACCCGTGACCACCGCAGCAAGGCGGGCGTCACCGAGAAGTGGGACCTGTACATTCGCGGATTCGAGTTGGCCACGGGCTATTCGGAATTGGTGGACCCGGTCATCCAGCGTGAGCGGTTCGTCGATCAGGCGCGGCTCGCGTCGGCCGGTGACGACGAGGCGATGGTCCTGGACGAGGAATTCCTCGCGGCGATGGAGCAGGGAATGCCGCCGACCACCGGTACCGGAATGGGAATCGACCGTCTGCTCATGGCTTTGACGGGATTGGGAATCCGGGAAACAATCCTCTTTCCCATTGTTCGTCCTTCTTCTCGCTGATTCACCAGGGTGAATTCACGCGGTTGAATTAGATCCATTCCTCGTATTCCGATTCGGAAGAACAGGGGTATGGTTACCTCCGGGTCGTAGCTCACGTTGACGATGAGATGTCGCTTCATTCGAGAGGAAATTCATCCCATGGCAAAGAAGGTCACTGTCACCCTGATCGACGATGTCGATCAAGAGGCGTCTGCCGACGAGACGGTCGAGTTCGGACTCGACGGTGTTCAGTACGAGATCGATCTTTCCTCGGAGAATGCGGCGAAATTGCGCGAGCAGCTCGATGTGTGGGTTTCTCACGCCCGCAAGGTGAGCTCGCGCAAGCGCGGCAAGGCGGTCGCGGCTCCCGCGGCCACCAAGTCCCGAGTTTCGGTCGATCGCGAGCAGAGTGCCGCCATCCGTGAATGGGCGCGGAAGAACAACAAAAAGGTTTCTGCCCGTGGACGTATCTCCGCCGAAATAATCGACGCCTACAACAAGGCGAACTGAAAGTTAGCTGGGAACAGAATTCTCTGATTCGCTCCGCGAAGCGACCTGGGCTGTTACCGTCCCGCTCTGATCCGATAATCGGGTAAGGCTGGGGGTAGCTGTGCGTCGCTTCGTGTCCGTGTCGGGAATCCTGTTCCTGGCATTCGTGATGTGGGCGGGCGCGGGGGTGGCGACCGCGGCGCCCGTCTATCCGGTTCCGGACTCCTTCCTCGCCGGTGTGCCGCTCGAACTGGGAAATCCGGGCGGTTCGGCCCCCGGTTCGAACGACTGGACCTGCCGGCCGAGTGACGCCCACCCCGAACCGGTGGTCCTCGTCCACGGCACCGGGGGCGCGCGCCAAACCAACTGGGCGGTATATGCACCGCTTCTCGCCAACGAGGGCTACTGCGTGTACTCCCTCACATACGGCAATTTCCCCGACCTGCCGTGGCCGCTCGACGCGATCGGCGGGATGACACCGATCGACACCGGCACCGCTCAGATCGCCGCCTTCGTCGACGAGGTGCTGTCGAGTACGGGGGCGTCGAAGGTCGACCTGGTGGGACATTCCCAGGGCACCGTGCAGGCGAACAATTACGTGAAGTTCTTCGGCGGTGCCGGCAAGGTCGCGAAGATCGTGTCGCTCGCACCGCCGTGGCACGGCACGTACGGAAACGATCAGGTCAGTGCCGGCCGGTTCATGCGCTCGCTCGGCATCGACGACGAGGTGGCGGCCGGTTTCCCTGTCTGCGGGGCCTGCCCCGAGATGCTGCAGGGTTCGGCGTTCATCGACCGGATGCGTGCGGGCGGCGTCTACGCGCCCGGCATCGACTACACGAACATCACCACCCGCTACGACGAACTCGTCGTCCCGTACACGAGCGGCCTCGAACCGGGACCGGACACCACCAACATCGTCGTACAGGACGGATGCGAGCAGGACTACTCCGATCACGTCGCGGTGGCGGGTTCGGCACGCGCCGCGGGTTTCGTCCTGAACGCGCTCGATCCCGCGCATCCGCGCGACGTGCCGTGCCGGTTCGTCGCCCCCGTCGCGGGGTAGCCGCCCCGGACTGCATTCCGCTGCGCCGCCGGTTACCCGGGGAGCTCCGACCAACCCGCTGGTATGGACGCCGACGCCGACCGAAACGAACGGGTAGCGAATTCACAGCTCGCCGACATACCCTGTCCGGATACGCAGGCCTCGTGCCCTTCGGGGTGCGGGCCGCCGACCTCGGTTACTCCGGTGGCTACGAAAAGGTGGTCCGAATCGCCTCCGCTCGACCTGTTCGCTCCAGGCGTACAGCGAAAGGGAAACGATTGCCGGAGCTGGGGCGTTGAATACGGATAAGCAGGCCTGCTCTCCCACCTAAAGGGGTGGAGGGGCAGCAGGTCGATCGGCAGCCAACTACAGTAATAGATGGGGTCGTGGAACCTTCGTCGGTTCGGGGCTTCTGCCCTCGGAGCAGGCGCTGGCGATCTGCTTGTAGTGCCGGAGCGAAACGCGGCGAACAGGGACGAGACACCCGGTCTCGTGACTGCACGTCGGAAAGTGTGAGGGAGAGCGATGTTCGAGAGGTTCACCGATCGCGCACGGCGCGTTGTTGTCCTGGCTCAAGAAGAAGCCAGGATGCTCAACCACAACTACATCGGTACGGAGCACATCCTGCTCGGCCTCATTCACGAGGGCGAAGGTGTCGCTGCCAAGTCGCTGGAGTCGTTGGGCATCTCCCTCGAAGGAGTGCGCAGCCAGGTCGAGGAGATCATCGGCCAGGGCCAGCAGGCCCCGTCCGGCCACATCCCCTTCACCCCGCGTGCCAAGAAAGTCCTGGAGCTCAGCCTGCGCGAGGCACTGCAGCTCGGACACAACTACATCGGCACGGAGCACATCCTGCTCGGCCTCATCCGTGAGGGTGAAGGCGTCGCGGCGCAGGTGCTGGTCAAGCTCGGCGCCGACCTCAACCGGGTGCGTCAGCAGGTCATCCAGCTGCTCTCCGGGTACCAGGGCAAGGAGCCGGCCGAGTCCGGCGGCACGCGCGGCGAGGCGGGCACCCCGTCCACGTCGCTGGTGCTCGACCAGTTCGGTCGCAACCTCACCCAGGCGGCCCTCGAGGGCAAACTCGACCCCGTCATCGGCCGCTCGAAGGAAATCGAGCGTGTCATGCAGGTGCTGTCGCGCCGTACCAAGAACAACCCTGTGCTGATCGGCGAGCCCGGTGTCGGTAAGACCGCCGTCGTGGAGGGTCTCGCTCAGGCCATCGTCAACGGCGAGGTCCCCGAGACGCTCAAGGACAAGCAGCTGTACACGCTCGACCTCGGGTCGCTCGTGGCCGGCAGCCGTTACCGCGGTGACTTCGAGGAACGCCTGAAGAAGGTCCTCAAGGAGATCAACACCCGCGGCGACATCATCCTGTTCATCGACGAGCTGCACACCCTCGTGGGTGCAGGCGC
The DNA here is from genome assembly GCF_042674125.1 of Rhodococcus sp. NPDC056960. Taxonomy (NCBI): domain Bacteria; kingdom Bacillati; phylum Actinomycetota; class Actinomycetes; order Mycobacteriales; family Nocardiaceae; genus Rhodococcus; species Rhodococcus sp. NPDC056960. The sequence continues at coordinate 86,778 of NZ_JBHURF010000011.1, forward strand.
GGCCGAGGGCGCCATCGACGCGGCCTCGATCCTCAAGCCGAAGCTCGCCCGCGGTGAGCTGCAAACCATCGGTGCCACCACCCTCGACGAGTACCGCAAGTACATCGAGAAGGACGCCGCCCTCGAGCGCCGGTTCCAGCCGGTGCAGGTCGGCGAGCCGACGGTGGAGCACACCATCGAGATCCTCAAGGGTCTGCGCGACCGCTACGAGGCGCACCACCGCGTGTCCATCACGGACGGTGCTCTCGTCGCCGCGGCCACCCTCGCCGATCGCTACATCAACGACCGCTTCCTGCCGGACAAGGCCATCGACCTCATCGACGAGGCCGGAGCCCGGATGCGCATCCGCCGGATGACCGCACCGCCGGACCTCCGCGAGTTCGACGACAAGATCGCCGACGCCCGCCGCGAGAAGGAGTCCGCGATCGACGCGCAGGACTTCGAGAAGGCCGCGAACCTGCGCGACAAGGAGAAGACCCTCGTCGCTCAGCGCGCGGAGCGGGAGAAGCAATGGCGTTCCGGTGACCTGGATGTCATCGCCGAGGTCGACGACGAGCAGATCGCCGAGGTCCTGGGTAACTGGACCGGCATCCCCGTGTTCAAGCTCACCGAGGAGGAGACCACCCGTCTGCTCCGCATGGAGGAGGAGCTGCACAAGCGGATCATCGGTCAGGAAGACGCGGTCAAGGCTGTCGCCAAGGCCATCCGTCGTACCCGCGCAGGCCTGAAGGACCCGAAGCGTCCGTCCGGTTCGTTCATCTTCGCCGGCCCGTCCGGTGTCGGTAAGACGGAGCTGGCCAAGTCGCTCGCCAACTTCCTGTTCGGCGAGGACGACGCCCTCATCCAGATCGACATGGGCGAGTTCCACGACCGCTTCACGGCGTCGCGGCTGTTCGGTGCCCCTCCCGGCTACGTCGGCTACGAAGAGGGCGGGCAGCTCACCGAGAAGGTGCGCCGCAAGCCGTTCAGCGTGGTCCTGTTCGACGAGATCGAGAAGGCACACCAGGAGATCTACAACACGCTCCTGCAGGTGCTCGAAGACGGCCGTCTCACCGACGGTCAGGGCCGGACCGTGGACTTCAAGAACACGGTGCTCATCTTCACCTCGAACCTCGGCACCTCGGACATCTCCAAGGCTGTGGGTCTCGGCTTCACGTCCGGCAAGGGCGACGAGTCGAACTACGAGCGGATGAAGCTCAAGGTGCACGACGAGCTGAAGAAGCACTTCCGTCCCGAGTTCCTCAACCGCATCGACGACATCGTCGTGTTCCACCAGCTCACCACCGAGCAGATCGTGCAGATGGTGGACCTGATGGTCGCGCGCGTCGAGGTGGCCCTGAAGAACAAGGACATGACGATGGAGGTCAGCGAGAAGGCCAAGGCGCTGCTGGCCAAGCGTGGCTTCGATCCGGTCCTGGGTGCACGGCCGCTGCGTCGCACCATCCAGCGCGAGATCGAGGACCAGCTGTCGGAGAAGATCCTCTTCGGGGAGGTCGGACCCGGTCAGATCGTGTACGTCGACGTCGACAACTGGGACGGCGAAGGCGCGGGCGAGGACGCGAAGTTCACGTTCCGCGGAGAGACCAAGCCGGTCACGGTGCCCGACGAGGTTCCGGTCGACCTGGCGAAGTCGGGCGCAGCCGACTCGGAGTAAGACAGGCAGTAGACGAACGGGCCGCCGGTGGTTTTCCACCGGCGGCCCGTTCGTGTGTGCGGGGTCAGGCGCTCTTGCGCCCCGACCAGTTGGCGAGCCGCTCGGTGGGGCCCGCCGTCGGCTGCGGTTCGACGACCTCCGCGAACGGCACGTGCCCGCCCCGGGTTTCCGCGGGGATCGCGTGCCGGGCGACTTCGAGCATCGCTTCGGCCAGTTCCGGTCGGGTTTCGGAGGGTTGCCCGGTGGCGATCGCGAGGTCCCAGCCGTGCACCAGGGTCTCGTTGATGTATCCCCAGATCGCGGCGCGGCCGGGCACCGTGCCCCACGGTGCGGTCACCGTCGCGTCGAGGCGGTCGTCGCCGGTCCAGACGGGCCACATGCGGTGGGTGGCGGAACGGTACGCGTCGCCGTACCCGCCCGCGGGGATGTCGGTGACGATCAGCGGAACGGTGCCTGGGTCGCCGCCCTCGCCGATCACTCGGGCGCGTTCCACAGTCGCGACCAGGTGGCCGAGCAGGGTTCGGACGTCGAAGTCGGCGCACGGTGTCGACGCCGTCAGCTGGTCTTCGCGCACGGTGTCGATGAGGCCGGTGGTCCAGGCGAGGGCTTCGCGGTACAGGGGTCGGGGATCCGTCGTGTTTGTCATGAGCCAACTATCGCCGCAATACATGACATCTTCTGTCGTGTATTTCTGCGAGACTTTTCGCATGCGCGCCGACCGCCTGCTCTCGCTCGTCCTCCTGCTCCGCAACCGCGGGCGGATGTCCGCTTCGGCCCTGGCCCGCGAACTGGAGGTGTCACCCCGCACGGTGCTGCGGGACATCGACGCGCTGTCGACGGCGGGAATCCCGGTCTATGCGGAACGCGGCCGGGACGGCGGTTTCGAACTGCTCCCGGGATTCACCACCGACCTCACCGGTCTGACGGTGGACGAGGCGAAGGCACTCCTGGCGGCGGGTTCGGCGGTGACGTCGGAATCGCTGGGCATGGCGCCGGCGTTCGCGTCGGCGATGCGCAAGGTGGTGGCGGCGATGCCGGACGCGCACCGCGCGGCGGCGACGAAGGTGGCGGAGCGGGTGTTCGTCACCCAGGGCACGTGGCTGACCGACGCGCAACAGGCCGACGACCATCTGGGGCTGATCCAGCAGGCGGTGTTCGTGGGACGGCGGCTGAGCATCCTCTACGCGTCGCGGGGCGACGATGCCGCCTGGCGCGTCATCGACCCGCAGGGGCTGATCCACGCGGCGGGACGGTGGTACCTGGTGGCGACGGACGCCGGACGCGACCGGACCTATCGGCTCGAGCGGATCGAGGACGTTCGCGAACTCGACGAGCCCGCCCAGCGATCCGCCGACATCGACCTCGCCGCGATCTGGGAACGTCGGCGCGCGGCATTCCGGGCGCGGGGGACGCCGGTGCTCGCCGACATTCTCGTCCGCCGGGAGCGACGCGACGATCTGGTGGAGCGCGTCTTCGACGTCCGATCCGAGGGGCCGTTCGACGACGACCGGGTGCGCCTGGAAGTCGTGTTCGGCGACGACGCCCACGCGAGTGGGGTGCTGTGGTCGTTCGGTGAGGACGCGGAAGTGCTGGCACCGGACGATCTGCGGGCCGCCCTGCGTTCCCGGGCGCTGCGGATGTCCGCTCGGTACGAGTAGGTTCGACACGTACACCCGAAGAATCACGAGAGGATGTGGCATGCCGACACGTACCGCACGGACCGCTTGGAACGGATCGCTCGAACAGGGAAGCGGCCAGGTGGAACTCACCAGTTCCGGTGTCGCGACCTTCGACGTCTCGTTCCCGAAGCGGGCGGCCGAGGAGGCGGGTGGAACCACCAGCCCGGAGGAACTGATCGCGGCGGCGCATTCGTCCTGCTACGCGATGCAGCTGTCCGCACTCATCGCGGAGGCCGGCGGAACCCCGCAGAGCCTGGAGGTGAAGGCCGATGTCTCACTCGGACCGGACAACCCGGGTTTCAAGCTCACCGGCATCAAGCTGACGGTCCGCGGCGAGGTGGACGGTCTCGACGCCGACGGCTTCGCCAAGGCCGCCCAGGCCGCGAAGGAGTCGTGCCCGGTGAGCAAGGCGCTCACCGGTGTCGAGATCACGCTGGACGCGGCACTCGAATCCTGAGTGCAGCCGGCTACTGCCGGGTGAACCGTGCGCGCACTTCCTCCATCTTTGCCTGAAGTTCGTCCGGGCTGATGACGCCCTTGTCCATCAGCGCGTGAGCGGTGGCGACGACGGACCGGGAGCGGACGGGGAAGTCGCGGTAGACGGTTTCGCCCAACTGGTCCTCGGTGTGGCGCCTGTCGCGATTGTCCCAGGCGCCACGCCAGGACAGGCATTCCGCGGTGGCCTGCATGCTCGATTCCCACGGGTCGGGTTTGCGATCGAGGTCCGGCAGCGTCACGTCGTCGCGAGTTGTCTCCGGCGTCAACGTGTTCAGGATGACGTCGTAACCCTTGTCCGTCATCATCGTGCGGTTCCTCCGTTGTCCGAGGGTGGTGTGGTTGCCGTCCAGTCGACCTGCGGGACGGCGACGCCGATCATGGTGTCGCGGGTGACGATCGACGCGAGCTGTTCCTCGCTCCACCCGTCGGTGCCCTCCGGGCGCATCGGCATCACCATGAACCGCGATTTCTGATTCGAATCATGCACGCGCACTTCGACATCCGCCGGGAAGTGCAGGCCGAACTCCGCGATCACCTCGCGGGGCCAGCGCACCAGCCGGCGGCGATAGTTGGGCGTGCGGTACCAGTCCGGAGACATGCCGAGAACCGGGCGCGGGTAGCACGAACACAACGTGCAGACGATCACGTTGTGGACCTTCGGGGTGTTCTCCAGCACGTAGAAGTACGTGTAGTCGCTCGGCGTGCCCGACCCGGTGGGATCGCGCCAGTCGATCCCCACCTCCTTGCAGGTCTCGGTGCCGTCGGCCAGCAGTCGCTTCTTGAATTCCGGATCCACCCACGCCTTCGCGACCAATCGCGAACCACCCGACGGCCCCACCGATTCGGCCCATTCCGAGAAGCGGCGGTGATCCTCGCGGGAGAACAGGCCCTTGTCGATGGACAGTTCCCGGATGGCGGTCTCCAGGACCCCGAATTCGCTGATCTCCTCCGAGGCCTGGATCGGTGCGTGATCGTCGTGCGAATGCGTCATGTGTCCGCCTCTCCTGCCGGCTCGAGCCAGCGCTCGGAGCACTCGGTTTCCAAAGTGTCGATCTCGAATCCGGTGTAGCGGGGCCACAGGTCGGTCTGCTGGAAGCGGACGACGTAGAACGGTTCGGTCCGTCCGTCGTCCACCCGCCCCCACGCCTCGTCCTCGGGGATCACCCACTCCGGGCGGTGTTCGACGACGACGCCGGTGTGTCCGCGGATGAATGCCTGCGTACGGGTGTGAAACATCGACGTCGCGTTCTTGACGGTGACGCGGTCGCCGATCTCGAACTTCTTCGTCATGACCGGCCTCCCGCCGCTGTCCCGCCGGCGGTCCGGGCCCGCACCTCGTCGATCTTGGCGGAGAGTTCGTCCGGTGTGATCAGGCCCTTGTTGATGAGTGTCTTGGCTGCCACCGTGATCCACCGCGCGTAGTACGGCAATCCGAAGTAGAGCGTGGCACCCAGGTCGTTCTCGGCCCGGCGGCGCTCCTCGGAGTTCCACACGCCCCGCCAGCCGAGGCATTCGCACGTGACGTACGTGCTCATCTCCCAGTCCTCTTCGACCTTCTCCTCGTACTTGACGGGGAGGGCGGGCTGGCCGCCGACGTCGTGCAGGACGTGCCGCAACGCATCGAACGCGGAATTGGACAGGTAGTACGGCGAATCCATCTCTTCGTGATGGACGGGGCCGTACCCCGCCACCCTGTTCGCCTGTGCTTCGAAATCTGCTGGAGAGTTCATCGCGTGCTCCGTAGTGGTGCAACTAGTGACAGGGAACTCCCAGGAGATGGCGGCCGTCGTGCATCAATTCGTGCAGGTACATGCCGCTTCGGGAGATCGCGCCCTGGTCGAAGCCGACCAGGTAGAGGGTGAGCAGAGCGAGCAGGACGACTCCGACGGCAATCAGCACGACGGCGAGTGATTCGACGGACTTGCTCGGTGAAGAGACGTAAACCATGGCTACTCCTGGAGGAGTTCGGGTTCCGCACTTATCGGCCGCCCAGTGTCCGGGCATTGCGACGATCACCCTCACTCGGCGGCACGATCGATACGACGTTACTCGCGCCGTGTCGACACCCTCACCGTACCGTTCGGTCGAATTCTTTGTGCGTAAATGCAGCGCGGCGAACCAAGACACGCTCCCGCCGAACCAGCCGGAACAGAATACGGCACCGATCTGTTCCACAGGACTGTGACGACACAGCAGAACGCCGACGGCGACATCGAGATCGAAATCTGGTCCGACGTGGCCTGTCCCTGGTGCTACATCGGTAAGCATCGCTTCCTGTCGGCCCTCGCCGAGTTCGAGGGACGCGACCGCGTGACCGTGGTGTGGCGCTCGTACCAGTTGTCCCCGGACACCCCGGCAGGGCAGCGGCGCAGTGAACTCGACGCCCTCGTGGAGAGCAAGGGGATGCCGCCGGAACAGGTCCGGCAGATGTTCGGGCACGTTGCGCAGACGGCGGCCGACGAGGGCCTCCGTCTCGACTTCGATTCGGTGATCGCGGCCAACACGTTCGACGCGCACCGGCTGATCCATCTCGCGGGTGACAGGCGAGATGACGTGGTGGAAGCGCTGTTCCGCGCCCACTTTGCCGAAGGTGCCGTGATCGACGACCGCGAGACCCTCGTCGACATCGCGTCGCGGGCCGGGCTCGACGCCGATACCGTGCGCGCCGCGCTCGCGTCCGATGCCGCGGCGGACGCCGTCCGGGCCGATCTCGAGACGGCGCGTGCGCTGCAGGTGTCGGCGGTGCCGTTCTTCGTCGCCAACCGGCGCGTCGCGGTGTCCGGTGCACAGCCGAAGGACGTGTTCCTGCAGCTTCTGGTGCAGGCGAGCGCGGACGATCAGGTGCGCGCGACGTAGCGATTCGCGCAGGCCGAACCATGCAGCGCGGCGACCACCGCGACGAGATGCGTGACCCGGCCTCTTGCCAACACCCGGAACGGCGGGCAGATTGAAATGCACGTCGTCGGCAGGGAGGCACTGTGCACGAGCAGGCAGGAACCCGAGATGCATGGCCCGCTTTGAAGGTGGACGACTGGACGTCCACGAGGGAAACCCTGCACATGTGGACGCAGATCGTCGGGAAGATCCGGCTGGCTCACGCACCGTTGATCAATCACTGGTGGCAGGTGCCGCTGTACGTGAGCCCCCGTGGCCTGACCACGTCGACCATCCCGTACGGCACCGGCTGTTTCGACATCGAGTTCGACTTCTTCGACCAGCAACTGGTGATCCGCACGAGTGAGGGCGCCAGGGGGACGGTTGCACTCGAACCGAAGTCGGTGGCCGACTTCTACGCGGAGACGATGGACACGCTGGCCGAGCTGGACGTGACGACGACGATCCTGGCCCGGCCCAACGAGGTGGAGCCCGCGGTGCCGTTCGCGCAGGACACCCAGCACTGCTCGTACGACGGGGAGTCGGTGCGCCAGTTCTGGCGGCAGCTGGTGCAGGCCGACCGTGTCCTGCACGAGTTCCGCTCCCATTTCATCGGGAAGGTCAGCCCGGTGCACTTCTTCTGGGGCGCGCTGGACCTGGCCTGCACCCGGTTCTCGGGACGGACCGCGCCGACTCACCCCGGGGGAGCACCGAATTGCGGAGACTGGGTGATGGTGGAGGGCTACTCACACGAGCTGAGTAGCTGCGGGTTCTGGCCGGGCGGCGGCGCGGAAGGCGCGTTCTATGCGTACGCCTACCCGGAACCGGACGGCTTCGCCGACTATCCGGTGGGGCCGGACGGTGCCTTCTACAGCCCGGAGTTCCGGCAGTTCCTGCTGCCGTACGAGACCGTCCGGACCGCGGACGATCCCGATGCCGCCCTGCTGCAGTTCCTGCACGGCACGTACGACGCGGCCGCCGACCGGGGTGGCTGGGACCGGGCCGCCCTGGAGGCGGACCCGGCCCGATGGGACAACTCCCGCTGACGCCGAACTCAGACGGCGTTCGCCGCGGCGGGCGTCTTCGCCCGGCTGGCCCGCTCCGTGAGGAACGCGAAGCCCAAGCCGAGCACCAGCCACAGCGTCGCCTGGGTCGCGAGCGACGACAGGCGGAACTGCCACAGCAGCACTGCGGGGAAGTCGTCACCCACTTCGTTGACGGTGGGCAGCACGAGGTATCCGATGGTCACGACCACGAGGAAGGCGAGAACCGGTGCCGCGATCCGCACCGACAGGAACTCCTGCGCCACCACTGCCTTCGACGCGAACACCGAGGCCACCACCGCGAGCAGTCCCAGCACGACGGCGGCGAGCCACAGCCAGGTGCGCTGGTTGATCGTGTCCGGGTCCCCGACCGCCGGCGGGTTGGCGGGGTACTTGAAGAACGGCACCGCCTCGATGGCCAGCCACCCCAGCGTGGCCAGTGTCAGACCGAGTACCGGCCCCGACAACGTGGTCACCCGGCGCGCGTAGTGGGCGACGACGGCGAAGATCGCGCCGAGCGCGAGCCCCGCGAGGGAGGTGGCGAGAAACAGCCCGAAGCGCTGTCCGTTGCGACTGACCAGTGCATCTTCCTCGTCGTGGGAGTGCCCGGCCGGCTCGTCCGCCGCGGATGTGTCGTGCGTGTGCTCCGGGGCTTCCGCTGCGCTGTGCGACTCTTCGATCGCGATGGCCGCGTCGATGTGCGACTCACCGAGGACGAATGCGACGCCACCGGCCAGGATGCCTGCGATGAGGCCGGCGAGCAGACCGCGGATGAGGAGTTTCGTGAAGGAATCGGTCAGTGGCATGGCAGACCCAGGAGGTGGCGTCCGTCATGCATCAGTTCGTGCATGTACATGCCACTGCGCGAAATCGCGCCCTGGTCGAATCCCACGAGGTAGAGAGCGAGCATCGCGAACAGAACGATCGCGAAAGAGATCACGGCGAGACGGGTCGTGTCGACCGACGAGCCGGGTGCGTAGGCGAGTGCCATAGTTCCTCCTGGGATTTCGCGTCCCCTAGGTCCAGGCGATGGCCGCAGTATCTGGCTGTCGAGGTGGTTCCCGTGAAGGACTACTCCGATTTACAGTGGCGCGACCGCTCCGGGATTACACCGGATTCCTGCCGAACCATCGCATTGTCCTGCGAACTTTTGCACCCGGCGGGCCGTCGTGTCAATCCTTCCGCCCCGCCGCACCGCTCAGCTCTTGTTCGCCGCCGTGACGTCGAGAACGACCTCGAACTCCAGCAGCGACGCCCCGGACGCCACCGGCTTCTGCCGCTCACCGGCGTGCGCCTCCCTGGCCGGACCGTCGCGCCACGCCGCGAAAGCCTCTTCGCTCTCCCACTGCGTGACGACGAAGTAGCGGTTCTCGCCCTTCACCGGACGGAGGAGCTGGAAGCCGAGGAAGCCGGGAGAGTTCTCCACGGCGTGCGCGCGTCCCGCGAAGCGCTTCTCGAGTTCGGGGCCCGCGCCCTCGGGGATGTCGATTGCGTTGATCTTCACCACTGCCATGCGGGCGAGGTTACTCCGCTAGCGTCGGAGAGGTGGCGGGTGAGAGTGCGTTGCACGACGAGGGTGGAACGGGACAGCCGATTCTGCTGCTGCACGGGCTGATGGGCAGCGCCCGGACATGGGGGCGGCAGGTGCCGTGGCTCCGCGAGCACGGCCACGTCTTCACGTTCGACGCCGCCGGTCACGGACGTCCCACACCTCCGGAACTGACCACCGAAGCGTTCGTCGACGACCTCGCCGCCGCCCTCGCCCCCGTCACCGAGCCCTGGGTCGTGATCGGCCATTCGATGGGCGCTCTCCACGCCTGGTTCCTGGCGGCCGAATACCCGGAGAAGGTCGCGGCGCTGGTGCTCGAGGACATGGCACCCGACTTCCGTGGCCGCACCGCGGAGAACTGGGCGGCGATGATCTCGAACTGGCCGCAGCCGTTCGCGACACGGGAGGACCTGTTCGAGTTCTTCGGCCCGGTCGCCGGACAGTACTTCCTGGATTCGTTCGAGAAGCGCGCCGACGGGTGGTACCTGCACGGGGACGTCGACACGTTCCGCGACATCTCCGAGGAGTGGGGTGGCAGGCACTTCTGGGATCAGTGGGCGGCGGTCACGGTGCCGGCGCTCCTGATCGAGGGCGAGTTCACCATCACCCCCGACGGCCAGATGCGGGCCATGGCCGAGCAGCATCCCGGCGCCCGGTACGTCCGGATCGAGCAGGCCGGGCACCTCGTCCACGACGACCAGCCGGAGCAGTACCGGAAGGTGGTCGAGGAATTCCTGGACGGGCTCCGCTGAGAGCCGCAATTCCGTAGCCGGCTGCCGCGATGTCCCTGCGGGGTGAATGGTTGCCAGCCCCGGGGTGTCTATCGCCCGGCGCGGTGAAGCCTCACGCTGGTTGAAAGCCCGGGAGTCCGGGACCTCAACCGCTAATCGAAGGCGCGCAATGTATTTCGATTTCCGTGACAAGCCCGAACGTCTCTGTGTCAAAGAGATGGTTCACGGCTACAACATATCCTGCTGCCTATTCGTGGCCGTCGAGCTGGAGCTCGCCGATCTGCTGGCGGAGGGCCCGCTATCGCTTGTCGATCTCGCCCGACGAAGCGGAACTGATCCCGATGCGCTGAAGCGGATCCTCCGTCTGCTGATGAGCGCCGGGATCTTCTCGGTGGACGAGCAGGACAAGTACACACTCACGCCGCGAGCGGAGTTCTTGCGCAGGGATGACCCGGAATCGATCGCAAGCGAGGTGGAGCTCTTTGCCGGCGCAGAAACGTACCTGGCCTGGAGCGAGCTGCTCCATTCCGCGCGTACGGGACAGACGGGATTCGGCCAGTTCTTCGGCAAACCCCTCTTCGAGTACCTGGCCGATCACCCCGATTCCGCCCAGCGCTTCCATCTCGGCTGGCACGAGATCTCGATCCGCGCCGGTCTCGAGACCGCGGAAGCGGTCGATTTCACGGACAATCGGCACGTCATCGATGTCGGCGGCGGCTACGGCATCGTGACCGCCCAGCTGTTGCGCAAATACGGTCATCTGCGGGCCACGATCTACGACCTGGAGTTCTCGCTGGCCAGGACCGGTCACACGTTGCGGGAACATGGCGTCGACGAGCGCTGCGACATCGTGCCCGGCGACGGCCTGGAAGAGGTGCCCGGCGGGGGCGACGTCCACCTGCTCAAGAGCGTTTTGCACACGATGAACGACGACGACTCGGTGCGCATCCTAGCCAATTGCGCGAACGCGCTCGAGCCCGGCGGCCGGATCCTGGTCCTGGAGCGGGTGATCAGCGAGGACGGCGGATACGTCTGGGGAAACGTGGTAGACGTCGCCATGCTGGTCATGACGGGCGGCCGCGAGCGAACGATTCAGGACTACGCGCGCGTGTACGAGCGCGCCGGCCTCGAACTCACCGGCAGTACGCTCCTGCCCTGCGGCTTCAGCGTAATCGAGGGCGGGAAGTGAGACCGGCGCGCGAGCCCGTGCATCCCTCGAGTGGACGTCGAGGAGCTGGGTCGGCATGGCTCACATATTGATCGTCGGCGGACATGACGAGACCTTCCGGATGATCGAGGATCTACCGGTCGAGCTGTCTGTTTTTCAGAATTCCGAATCGGTCACCGCGCGGCAGACGAGGCGCGCCCACCGGCTGTGCGTATTCGACTACCGCAACCAGACCGAGGCGCTCTGCATGGCGCGGGCGCTGCACGAAGTCCAACCCGTCGATGCCGTCGTGTCATTCACCGAGCACGGCCTCATGCCGGCCGCCGTGATCAAAGAGGCTCTAGGCATCAAGGGCAACACGCTGGAAGCCGTCCGGTTGACCCGCGACAAGATCGCCATGCGCGAGCACATGGCCGGCCGTGATTTCGGAGCTGTGCTGACCCGAAGCTGCCATTCAGCCTCCGAGGTACGGAGCTTTCTTCGCGCAGTGGGCGGCCCGATTGTCGTCAAGCCGGCCGCAGGCTCCGGCAGTTCCGGCGTCTTTCGCGTCTCGAGCCTCGACCAGGTCGAATCCGCATTCGCCCGATCTCGCGGCGAGTACCCCGGGCCGACCCTCGTCGAAGAGTTCATCGACGGCCCCGAATACAGCGTCGAATCCTTCAGCACGGATGGCCGGCACGACATCATCGCGGTGACCCACAAGACCACGACCGGCCCGCCACGGTATATCGAAACCGGTCATCTGATGCCGGCCGTGATCGCAGCATCGGCCCTTGCCGAGATCCGCGGTCTCGTGACCGATTTCCTCAATTCGATCGGTCATTCCTTCGGGCCCGCCCATACCGAAGTGCGTTTCGGCCCGTTCGGTCCCCGGATCATCGAGGGCAATACCCGCCCGGGCGGCGACTTCATTTGGGAGCTGGTGCTCCGTGCGATGGGTCGCGACCTGGTCCGGGAGTCGATCTGTCATCTTGCCGGACTGCCGCCGCAGTCGCGAACACCCGGGCGCGGAGCGGGCTGCGTCGCATTCTTCGCCTACGAGAATGTGGTGATCGAACGCGTGCAGGGCATCGAGGCCGCGCGTCGGGCCGAGGGGGTAATCCGGTTGCAGTGTTCTCTCGAACCGGGGCAACACCTCGGTCCGCTCCGATCCTCCGCGGATCGACAGGGCGTCATCGTCGCGGTCGGCACCGATCTCGGGGACGCCGAGCGCCGGCTGGCCGACGCGCAGGCTCAGATTCGGGTAGACACGAGCCCACTCCCGCGCTGACAGGGCAGATCCAACGCACTGCCCGATCAGCAGGAGGTGGGGCGGCGCGTGGACTGCTCGATCGGCATCACACGCACGGTCGTCAAAATTTCGCGAATGAGTGCTGTCACTTCAGAGCTCGACCGACCGGTGACGATGCCGCTGACTGGTAATTCGAAATCGAAATAGCTCACGGTCTCCGGAAGCGGAGCGTCTGCATCCAGCTCCTTCCATCGAACAACATCCGGGTGGGTTCGAAATCTTTCTCCACCCCGTATCGCGCAGTGCCGCGACCGAAGCAGGTGACCGGGGAACATGAAGTCCCCGTAGACCTTGCTACTCGCCGTCCGCTCGAACCACCGGCTCAACGGATTCATTTCGAGAGGTGACCAATCGAGGTTGCACGCCAAACTGGCCGCGACCAGGTCGATGCCCGTGGCAAGCCGGAACGTCTCCTTGATATGTCCGCCGCCCGGGCGGGCGCCGACCTCCAGGAACACCATTCCCTCTGCGGTCTCGATCATTTCGAGATGAAATGGGCCATTGTCGATGCCCACGGCCCGGAGGTACTCGACCGCTGTCGTGCAGCGCCCACCGTCGTCGTCGACTTGAATCGATCCCTGCGGAACTCCCTGGGCGAACTCGAGGCAAGTGCCCAGATATCTGCTGGCGACGATCGCCACCGGCGCACCGGCAAGCATCACGCCATCGAAGTGGAAGATCGGCCCCTCCACATATTCTTCGAGCTGGAAGCGCTCCGGATCCCAGTCCTCCAGGCCTGGCGGGTTATCGAGAATCGCCGTGCCCGCGTCAGCGTAGGTCGCGAAAACGAAAACATCCTTGCTGGCGGTTCCATCGAGTGGTTTGAGCACCGTCTTCCCGGCCCACGGAGCGGCATCGGCGGACGAAGCGGTGAGTGCCTCGTCGCAGCGAACAAATTTGGGCACGCGAAGTCCGCATCCTGCGACCGCGGCTTTCATCGCTACCTTGTCGTTCACGATGTGGACCTGCTCCGGTGATATTCCTTCTACTCCGAGACTCCGTCTTATCTGCGCTGCGTCCATCATCTCGTATTGGGAGACGCTGATGACCCTGTCGAAGGAATCGCCGGGGGAGAACAGGGTGCGAACCTCCTCCGCCAGGCCTGCTCGACCCGGCCGTTCGACCGTTTTGCAGGGAAGGTCCGGCGGCACGGTCGCAAGTTGCGCGCTGGTGCCCACGTAGACGACATCGTGAACTTCATGATCGATGACACGATGGTATTCGATGAAGGAGTAGGGAACGCGGTGGAGGATCAACAGTTTCATTCAGATGACTCCGCTGGATGGAATACCGATCGGCGTAATGGACTTTCGCTCTCCAGTAGTATCCCGAGGCGACGGGCGTGGAGCCAGTAACCCTTGGGGGGACAGATCGCCCACCTCTCGTGGTCGTTATCGAATGGCGGACCGGCCGCGGGTCACGTGCCGATACTCGGTTGCAATCGCATCGACCAATGCGGACTTCGCATACCGGATCTCGTCGATGCCGGCAACCCCCATGATTTCGATCGCAGTGCCACACAGAAATGCGGCGTCGAACGACCCGATCTCGTTGTAGGCGATATCGCGTTCCGTTACCGAGAGATTCAGTCGCGGGCACAGCTCATCGATGATCACCCGTCGGGTGATTCCGTCGAGCGCTAATTCGGCAGTGGGCGTGAACAATGCGTCTCCCTTGGCGAAGAACACGTTCGAGCCGCTCGACTCGCAAACAACGTCGGCTGTCGAGAGAAACAGCACATCGTCGTAGCCGGCAGCCCGTCGGTGGTGGCTCAAGAAGCTCAACGCGTAGGTCGACGACGTTTTCGCCTGATACGGGTGACACGAGGCGGGTGCACGCCGCCACGTCGCCGTCGAGAGCCGATACCGCTCCGCGGTCGAGTTCGACGGAAACGGCAGGGCGAACAGGACCACCTTGCTGGAAGAGCCCTGCGCCTTGAAGCTCACATCCGTGTCGTCGTAGAAGACCAAACACTTTATGTACGCATCGGCCAGATCGTTGGCCCGCACCAATTCGCGGCAGGCATCGGCCAAGTCCGCATTCGAATAGTGCAAGGTGTGCCCGAACAACTCGGCGGACCGGCGCAACCTGGCTACGTGGTCGTCACATTTGAAGATGCTTCCGCCGTACGTGCGGATACCGTCGAATACCGATGTGGCATACGATAACCCATGAGTGGCGGGTGACAGGCTCACCTCGTCGAATCGGACGAATTTTCCATCTGCCCAAACTGTTTCGCTGATCATCTAGTCTCCATGTCGCGATCTCGCGTATTCCTGCATCGCCTGTGTACGCCTCGTGTTGACCGGAATCAGCCAGTTGTCCAGATCGACGATGTGAATTGCACCCACCCGGCCCTTGGCGTCGATGGCGCCTCGACCGAGGCAGATGTCCGTGAAACCCAGCCGATCCGCGAAATGATACATCTGGTAGTAGTCGGCGATATACAGATTCAACCCGCGCGGAATTCGGTCATGGTCCAGTCCCCGAACGAGCTTGGTGAACACGCCACGCTGATCGTCGGCGTAGCTCAGTGATCCGGCCAATGGAGTACTCGAAGACTTGTCGTAGTCCAGCTTCACGAAGTATTTCTCACCTTCGGGCGAGCGTGCCAGCATCTGTAGTACATCGCTCGTGTATAGGTTCCTCGCGTGTCCGTATTTGGCCACATTCAATGCCTGAAGGCCGGCGAAATCGCGCAGGACTCGATCGTCCTGCGCCAATTCCGAGAGACGGTGTATCTCGGTTGTGCACGCCGCCTCAGCCTTCCTCGTGAGCCTGACGATCGATTTGTATTGACTGGCTCCTACCGCTGTTCGCAGGGCGAGGTCCACGCTTCGCGAAGACCGGAAGAATGCCGCCTGCATGAATGGAACGGCAATGACGTCGGCGCGCCGACAGCGATCGTTTCTGCGAACGGAAGGGACCAGCAACCAGTCGGCCGTTGATGCCAGACTCGACAATTCCGCCAGTGTCCGATCGTCGGGCTCGTCGCACACGGGCATGTAGAAGTATCCGGGTGCGACGTACGCTCGCTCGTGATGCAGGGCGTCATCGTTGCTCACGCCGTCATGAAGCACCGCGTTCCAGTGCGCGATGTTCCTCAGCGGAAGTTCTGGCCGTGGAACGTCGTGACTGTTACAGAACGCATTGCGTTGGGGTAGCCATTCCATGGTCTTCCTCCTTTCCATTCCGGTTCCGATCGGCTGTCGTGGGCGGCCGGCCAGAATTCTCGACGAGACGCCGCTCACCGTTGAAGTGGAAGACCCGATTGGCAAGTGTGGCCAGCTCGGGATTGTGCGTGATGATGAAGAAAAGCGTGTCCGGCAGCGCGGAGATCAAGGTCCGCAATAGCGAGAGTTCTGCTCCTGCACTCAACTCGGAAGTCGCTTCGTCGAGAATGGCGATCGCTGGGCGATTGATCACAAGGTCGAGGAGCGCCAGCCGCTGCAGTTCCGTCTTGCTCAGACTCAACTGGCCGGTGGCGGGGACGGGCTCGTCGAATCCGGAGCGTAGTCGCCTGACGACGTCTGACACGTCGAGATAATCGACCGCGCAAGCTAATTCGAGCGGCGGCGGGCTGTTGAAGTGTTCGATCAGTCGTCCCGGCTTGAAGATCGGACTCGACGTCAGTAGCAGGATGTCCTCGGCGTGGGAATTCGAGACGTATCCCGTCGTTCGGCCCAATGTCGAGACGGCGCCTGTTGTCGGCTGCAGACTGCCGACGACCAACTTCGCAAATGTCGACTTCCCGACCCCGCTCGGGCCCATGACGACCACGACGTCTCGGCTGGCGAACGACTCCGAAAACTCCTCCAGCAGCACCGCCCCGGTGCGCGGCGCGACGTACGCGACCTCCGACAGCGACACGAGCGGTGCGTCTTCGGCTGCTGAGCCGGTCCAGCACGGCGTCGGTTCGATCAAAGGCATGTGCAGACGATCCGCGCTGTCGAGAACCTGCCTGAGGTCTACCAGGCAGCGGCCCGCTCGGGCGAAAACAGCGATGAGGCTGTACGAGAGACTGAGCGCGAGAACACTGGTGAGGCCGGGTCCG
The DNA here is from genome assembly GCF_042674125.1 of Rhodococcus sp. NPDC056960. NCBI lineage: Bacteria > Bacillati > Actinomycetota > Actinomycetes > Mycobacteriales > Nocardiaceae > Rhodococcus > Rhodococcus sp. NPDC056960. The sequence goes on from NZ_JBHURF010000011.1 coordinate 103,319, forward strand.
CCGCCGACATGGACAAACACGGTCGAACCGATGACGACAGACAGGAAGAGGACCCCCATCAAATCGAGCTTGTAGTTGAACCAGCGGCGCGCGCCCGCATTGTCCATCGAAGCGAAGGCACGATTCATCAAACTCTTGTTCAGCCAATTTACGAGGGCCGAGTTGTCGCGTGCCAAGTCGAATCGAGCTGAGCTCCAGGTAATGGCCTCGACCCGCTCCAACACTGTCGACGTCGTACCGATCTCTTTGTCGTTGAACTCCTGCAGTCGCCTACCCGACCGCTTCGAACTGTGCCAGTAGGCGAAGCACATCGCAGCGAGGGGCAACAGGACGAAAATGTTCTTGCTCAATACGAACCCCGCGGTCGTGAGCAGTAGCGTGGCCGCACCCAGCGTATTCAGAAGTACTTCTGGCAGAACTTCGTCGATACGTCGTTGATCCCAAGTCAGTTTGCCTTGATAGTCCTGATAGTCCTGATAGTTCGGATAGTCCTGATCGGCCTCGTCGAAGGCCGACCTGGAGGGCTTTGGACTCGTGACTGCCGTGAAGTATCTCAGACACTTCACGGATGCCGCCATGATGCTGCGCTTGACTATGAGCAGAGAGGTGAACATCGACAGCAGTGCCCCAGCCGACAGTGCAGCGATGAGGGCTATCGCTGCCGTCCGCGCATTCGTCGTCGAAATTCCGCTGGCAGCGATGTAATCACCGACAATCGTCAGAACGTCGCGGCACGCAAACAGGACGCATGCGACAACCGCGACCTTCGCGACGCCCAGGTTGATCAGACTGCGGCGTGACGAGTTCGCGAATTCCGGTCGGTCCATGGCCTGGGGACGGCGCGACCGATCCTCTCGAGCGAGCCGATTTTTGCCGTCGTGAACAGTGTTCGCCGCCCGTGGTGCGAGGTTTCGTATCACCTCCACTACCTCGCCCCCGGCCACCACCCAAATCTCGTCTGCGGCATCTATTTCATCGGGCTTGTCCGTTGCGTAAATGACCGTGGTGTCGCGCCATGGCCCGCGCAGAAGCGAGGCCAACAGCCCACTCGCCAGGTCGTCGTCCAGCCCTGCCGTGGGCTGATCCAGGTACACGAACGTCGGTTCGGCCAATATTGCCCGCGCCAGTTCGAGGCGCTTTCCCTGTCCACGGGACACGTCCCAGCTCTCGGTCCGGTCGCGTGACTTGCTCGAGAGGTAGTCGTCGTAGAAGGTTTCGGGAAGTCGGGACAGATTCAAGGCTCGACGGGCCTCGTCGTCCGCGAATTCGCTTCGATAGAGACACATATTCTCGTAGAGTCCGCCAGGGAATATCCACGGTTCATCCGGTACGAAGAATGTTTTGTTGCTCACTTGACTGCTGCGGCGTGCACCGATTTTCAGAACGGATGTCTTGCCACTGCCTGCCCCTCCGACCACGGCGATGTGCTTCGCCGTGGTTTCCGGTAGGGGCGTTGCCGCGGCGTCGGTGTCCAGTGGGTGGGGACTGGATAAATACTTCGCGACGTTGGTGTGCCCGACGATGCCCTGGGAAAGGCTCTGAACAATGAAGGGAATATTGTTGGCGACGGATTTCAAACCTCCCACCAGCGCCATTGCGGACAACAGGCCCGCTGGATCGACGTACCCGACGTGGGCCAGCTGGGTGAATACCGCGGCAAGCATGGCAACGATCGGGGTGAGCGTCGATATGAGATTGATCCGCGCGACAAGACGCGCCGCTTTCAGGAGCGCGCGCTCCTCACCGTCTCGCTTGTCGGCATAGCGCCGAAAAAGTTCGTCGTTCCAGTTCTTGAGCCACGCGAGTAGGCGATTGTTCATTGAGAACAGGCCGACTTCGATGCGATCTGCCGCCGTCGCCGATAGTGCAGCATGCGCGGCATTCAATTGTTTGGCGTTCCAGTAGATCACCCCGGAACTCATGAGAATCACCGACAGAGCCGACAGGGCACTCAGCCCCAGCGCCACGAAGAAGTACGCGGAGGTGAAGGAGATGGTTGCCAGTGCCAGAATGATGAATATCATTCCTGACCAGGCGTTTTCGACGCGTGATGCCTCCCGGTCCAGCATTGTGACAAGGTCGACTGGTTGGTCGGAAGGGGAAACGCTGCGTTTCTTGTGCAGCAGCCTTTGCTCGATGTACGTCCGGGCTCCGATGCCTACCACGTCGGCTTGCATGAAGGTGTGATTCAACGCAAGCCACGCCAAGTACGTCAATACGATGCAGGTGATACCGAGCGTGAGGTTCGTCGTGAGCGCTGAACCGCCTGCGACGAGGTGCTGGATCAGCGATTTCAGCGTGAGCGCAGCACCGAAGGCGCATCCTGCATTGATCGCGATGGCCACGAGCCCGAGCATGATGTCACGACGGAGCCCGCCGAAGACGGATCTGCTGAGTCGCTCGCCTCGGGGCGCGTTCACGCTGTCCCGTTGCGCCGCATCACACCACCGCTGCCACCTGGCAAGATGCGAGGCGTTGGGCGACGGGTCGAGCCGAGTTCGAGGTTTGGGAGCCTCGAACCAGACCATTCTCCTGAGGACGCTCAGCATGTGGAGTACGTGGGGACCGCCGTGTCGGCCAGGGCGATCGACGCGATTCTGTCGCACAATTGGGTGATCATCTTCCATCCTTCGGCGAGTGCTTCGCGGAGTTCCCGGATCTCGGCCGGCGTTGCTCGATCGAGCAGATCCATACCCATGCTCACGTGCTCGCCGTCGTCGTCTCCGTGTTCTTGGAAGTGCGGGATTGCCGGAAACGCGCGCGCCGCTTCCCGGTGCCAGATTTCGCCACTACCTTCCAGCACCACATGCATCAGCAGAGTGCGCACCATGTCGCTCCGGTAGAGCATTTGATGCCTGAACCACTCCATTGTCGATACGAACGTCGCATCGGTGACCGGTGCGTGCGCTGATCCCCGTTGGTTGCGCAGGTTGTCGTTATGGCCCAGTTCCTCGACCAGATGGTCGAGCGCTACCTGCTTGTGCGCCGCATCGGTGGTCATCGCGACTCGCAGGTGCAGCAGGTCCTGAAACACGTCCGACCAGGTTTGCTGGCAGTCGAGCAGCCGTTCCCGAACCCGTGGGTCGTCGAAGGAGGGGTCGTCGATCAGCCGCAACAGGTTGCTGGTTCCGAATTGCTGCAGGTAATTCTCGTTGTCTGCCAGGAGCACAGCCGCCCGATTCGGTACCTCGCTTGCAAACACCGCGTTCGGCTTCTCGGCGTCCTCGTAGAGGGCCTTGCCGTTGAACTGGATCGAGAGCGCCCAGAATCCGTCCCGGGTTCCTTCGAAGCCGTGCCAGGAGTCGCCGGGTACGAGGATCATGTCTCCCGCGACGACCTCCTGCTCTGCATCCCCCATCGTTCGTCCGGAACCTTCGCAGATCAGGATCAGGCTGGATTCGGGGTGCTTGTGCACCGCCAGCACCTCACCGCACTCCAACCGGACCCAGCTGATCGCCAGATTGCTGGAAGTGGGAATGAATTGCGCCAACCGAGGGTGCCGGCTGAATATCTTGACGACACCCAGGTCGTGTCTGTTCCCGCCGACAACCGCTTCGTTGATCGTCTCGAGTGCGTTTCTGGCGATTATCTGCATAGATTTCTTCCTTCTGTGAGGCACGTGCGAATAGCTGCTATCGACCTGGCTCGAGCACTGGTGTCGTTCCCAATCCTGGGCACGTGTGTGCCGGATGGACAGACACCCCAGGGGTGAAATCGTCACCCCCAGTAGAAGGGTGCCGGGAAAGCTCCCTAGGGTGTCTATCCGAATTCGCCGCGCGCCGTCGAAGATTGCTGAACACCGCAGTACGGATGAAAGGCGAGTTTCGCATTGATTTCCGAAACGATGCTCGAAGCCGAGGAGAAATTCGTTCGTTCCGGCGTGATCGGCGTCGGGGGCACGTGTCTTCAGGCTGCTGACGCGACGACCGATGAATTGTCCGGCCACAATATCGAGAGTGCGCTCAGGCAATGGGATTCGGGGTGCTCGGAGTTTCCCCATGCGGCTGTCGCGGACCATTACCGGACAGTCGGGCGTAACGGGGTCCGGCCCCACCTGGTGGCCATGCTGCGAAACTTCCACGGCAACAACCGTGCGAATCATGTTCTCGGCGCTTGGCTACCGATGACGTTCGATGCGCAGGACGGCGACTATTTCTCATACGTCGGGCTCGACTATTTCGACCAGGTCGTCGGGTGCGATGACGTCCAGCGTGTCGACGCATTCGTAGCTGCCGCGGCCCTGGACCTCGCGTTGCTGGAGGCGCGAGCACTCGGGAGATCGGCACACGCACCCCAGGCGGTCCGGGCGCGCGCAGCGACGCGGGTCGTGACACAACTCGCGAGACTCGCACCCGATTTCTCGCTCGACCCTTCCGTGGCTGAGGCTGGCCTCGAGGCGCTGAATCAGCCGGGCGCCGAATACAGTTCGTTTGCCTCAGTCGCCGCGCCGGCTCTCGATGGCCTCCCCGACGAGATCGGAACTGCAGTCCGGCTGACGTTGTTGCCGACGACTCGCCTGCACGACGAGCAGATGTTCATCCGCTGCATCCAGATCTTCGAAGGCCTGTATCGGCAGGTCGCGACGGCGATTTCGATGGCGATCATTGACGTGCACCACGGTCTGGCCGCAGCGGCAAAGGAGCGCCTCGACCAGGCATCGATCCGCCTCGAAGCGATGCCTGCGCTCTTTCGGGTTCTGACGACGATGCCGGTCGACGCCTTCTCGATTATTCGCGGCTTCACCCATGGGCGGAGCGCGGTGCAGTCGCGTGCGTTCCGTGAGATCGAGTTCTCCTGCGCTCCAATCGATCCTGGCGACTTCGAGCACAGTACGAAAATTGACGTCGGGGAGGCTACATTGCAGGACGTCTATCTCGCGATGCCGAAAACGCATCCGGATGCAAGCGTTCTCGAGACGTCGATGCGGCGCCTGGACCGCGCGTGGGGTGCGATGAAGCGAGGTCACTGGGGCATCACCCTGAAGGTCATCGGAACTGTACCCGGCACCGGCGGGACGGCAGGCGCGTCGTACTTGAAAACTGCTGCCATGAAGTCACTCTTCCCGCGGCTGTCCGAGGTGGCGTGAACATGAGCGACATCAACCACCGAGTCAGAAAACAAATCATGGGATACATCGTGTCCCAATCTATTTCAGCCGTCTGTGAACTGGGTGTGCCCGACCGACTGGCGGACGGCGCGTGCTTGCTCGACGATCTCGCGGCGAGCGTCGGCGCCGACGCCGACGCACTTGGCCGATTCTTGCGGGTACTCGTCGCAGAAAGCTTGCTCGAGGAAGACGGCGGAGGACGATTCGCGTTGACGGAGGCCGGTGAGCTCTTGCGGGCAGACACTCCGGGCTCGCTTCGCCACCTGGTCGGCCTGATGTCGAACGAGGCCTACCTCGTGTGGGGGCACGCAGCCCATTCGATCCGAACGGGGAAGGAATCGTTTTCGGCGGCTTTCGGCAAGCCGTACTTCGAATGGTTGTCCGAGAATCCCTCGGCAGCCGATGAGTTCGCACGGGGCCAGGCAGGGCTGGTCGAGCTGCGGTTGCTGCCTTTGCTCAACCACGACTGGTCCGGCGTGGGAACGGTCGTCGACGTCGGAGGCGGGACGGGCGCACTGATCACCCGGTTGCTCGATCGGCACGCGCATCTGCGCGGAATTCTGTTCGATCTGCCTCATGTGGTCGCGGAAGCGCCGTCGAAGTTCGGTTCGGCCGGCATCGGTGAACGAACGACAGTTGCGGGCGGGAGTTTCTTCGACGATGTCCCGGGGCAGGGTGACGTGTACGTGCTGTCTCAGATTCTGCACGACTGGGACGACGTGTCCGCAGGCAAGATCCTCGGCAGTTGTCGGCGAGCGATCCCGGCACGCGGACGATTGATGATCGTCGAGCAGGTCCTGCCGGAAGCAGCGACAACCCACCCCATGGCTCTGCTGGACCTCCACATGCTGGTTCTGCTGGGAGGTCGCGAGCGCACGATCACCGAATGGCGCCGACTGTTGACCGACCACGGATTCACGCTGGATTCGATCACGCACGGTCCCCGGTCGTCCGTCATCGAAGCGGTTCCGGTGTGAGCCGCTAGCTTCCCTCACCCGCGAGTGCGAAGAGGCCGTCGTCGGTCTGCTCGACGAGTCCGTCGACGAGCAGGGAGTGGAGGGCGCGGTCGCGCTGCCCGGGGTCGTCGAGCCACACCTGGTCGAGTCTGACCCGCTCGACGGGGGTGGAACTCTCGCGGAGCACGGCCATCAGCTTGCCGCGGACCTGACGGTCGGTGCCTGCGAACTTCTGGACCTTGCGGCGTTCGCCGGTGTGCGCGGGACGTCCGGCGTCGACCCAGGCGCAGGACGGCAGCGGGCAGCGTTCGCAGCCGGGGGTCCGGGCGGTGCACACGGTGGCCCCGAGTTCCATCAGGGCGGCGGAGAAGGTGGCGGCCCGCACGCGGGTGCGAGGCAGAAGCGTCGACACGTCGGCGAGGTCGCGGGTGGTCGACGGATTGCCCGGCTCGGCGCTTCCGTGCACGGCTCGCGCGACCACGCGGCGGACGTTCGTGTCGACGACGGGGACCCGCTGTCCGTAGGCGAAGCAGGCGACGGCCCGCGCGGTGTAGGCGCCGATGCCGGGCAGTCCGAGGAGGGTGTCGACGTCACTCGGAACCACGTCGCCGTGTTCGGCGGCCAGCACGCCGGCGCATTCGTGGAGTCGCAGCGCGCGACGCGGGTAGCCGAGCTTGCCCCAGGCGCGGAGCACGTCGGCCTGGCTCGACGCGGCCATGCGGGACGGGACGGGCCAGCGCTGCACCCATTCCTCCCAGATCGGGGCCACCCGGACGACGGGTGTCTGCTGCAGCATGATCTCGCTCATCAGGATGTGCCAGGCCGTCACACCGTCGCGGCGCCACGGCAGGTCCCGGGCCTGCGCCTCGTACCAGCTGATCAACGCGGAGGAATCAACGGCCACTTCGCCCTCACAGGTCCCTTCGTTCACGTGGGATACGGAATTTTCGCGCTCGTCATGTTCCCGTCGCGACGGCCCGGCAGGCCCGGTGCACAATGATCCCATGCCGAATTCCAACCCCATTTCCGCCTGGAAGGCCCTGCGACAGGGTAATGAGCGTTTCGTGAGCGGTAGCTCGCTCCATCCCAGCCAGGGCATCGCCGATCGGGCGAAGCTCGTCGGCGGCCAGCACCCCACGGCCGTCCTGTTCGGATGCGGAGACTCCCGTGTCGCCGCCGAGATCATCTTCGACCAGGGCCTGGGCGACATGTTCGTCGTCCGCACCGCAGGTCACGTGATCGACGACGCCGTGCTCGGGTCCATCGAATACGCCGTCGGCGTGTTGAACGTGCCGCTCATCGTCGTGCTCGGTCACGACAGCTGCGGTGCCGTGAAGGCGACGCTCGACGCCCTCGACGACGGCAACGTGCCGCCCGGGTTCATCCGCAGCATCGTGGAACGGGTCGCCCCGTCGATCCTCAAGGGACGCCGAGAAGGCCTCACAACCGTCGACGAACTCGAAGGTCGCCACGTGGTGGAGACCGGCGCGCTGCTCATGCAGCGGTCGCGCATCATCGCCGAGAAGGTCGAGGCAGGCACGTGCGCCATCGCCGGTGTCACGTACAAGCTGTCCGACGGCCGCACCCACCTGCAGGGAGCAGTCGGGGACATCGGTGAGCTCGTCGACTGATGGCGACACGCCGCGCCCGCTGAGCCGTTGCCGCGCGACGCCGAACTACCGTTGACGTCGTGCTGGAACCGAATGGACCGTTGCCCCCCGAGATTTACTGGCGCCGCAGGGCGCTGGCGATCGGCGGCGCCATCGTCGTGTTGCTGCTCGTCGTGTGGTTGATCAACTCACTTCGCGGTGGTGGCGACTCCGAGACGGATCCGGCAGCAGCGAGTTCGTCGCTGACCACTCCCGTCTCGATTTCCCCGACGGCGTCGGGTTCGTCCACGTCCAGCGGCGGGTCGGGCGGCTCCGGCGGCGGGGGTGGCGCGGCGGCAGCCGGCGGTGAGGCCTCCTCCGGGACGTCCGGCTCGTCCGGGGCGTCGAGCAGTGGCTCGTCGAGCAGCGCGGCTCCCAGCGGCCAGCCGGTTGCCGCGGGGCAGTGCCCGGACCAGTCGCTGGCCATCAAGGTGGCCGCGGACAAGCCGACGTACCCGGCCGGTGAGGAGCCCAGCTTCACGACGGTCGTCACCAACATCGGCACCACACCGTGCGAGCGTGATCTGGGCAGCAGCCTCCAGCAGGTGCTCGTCTACACGATCGACGGCGCGGTGCGCCTGTGGTCCAACATCGACTGCTTCCCGCAGTCCGCGGCGGACGTGCGCACCCTCGCGCCGGGTGAGCAGGCCCAGTTCACCGTGAAGTGGTCGGCCAAGACCTCGGCCCCCGACTGCCTGACGCAACCGGAACCCCAGCGTGATCCGGTGGGGCCCGGTGCGTACACCGTCGTGGGGCAGCTCGGTCAGCTCCGCAGCGCGCCGGAGCCGTTCAACCTCAGCTGATCCTCGGTGCGGCGTCGACGCGGGAGCGTCGGTCGAACTCCTTGTCGAGGTCGCGGAGATCGGGGTCGGCGAGCAGCGCCGCGAGAAGGATCCGGGCCTGACCTGCCCGGAGGTCGGTGGAGAACAACGCGCCCGCCGAGACGAGGTCGTGCCCGCCGCCCCCGCCGCCGTACGACGGGGAGATCGGGCCGTGGGGCACCCGGGTGGTGACCACCACGGGGATCCCGGCGGACACGCAGTCCCGGACGGCCTCGACGACGGCGGGATTCGCGTTCCCGGATCCGAGCCCGTCGAGCACCAGTCCCCGGGTTCCCGCGGCCCGGCACGCGTCGATCTGGACGCGGTCCGCCCCCGGATAGGCGGCGACGATGTCGACGCGCGTTCCGGAGATCGGATGCCAGGGCAGCGGGTCGCGACTTCGCGGGGAAATGCCGCCGTCCGGTTGGGCGGAGCGGAACGCGTCGAGTGACGTCGTGTCCGTCTTTCGTGTCCCCGACGCCGGGTGGAGGGCGCCGCCGAACGCGATCAGGACACCCGCGCCGCGCAGGGCGGGGTCTGCTCCCGCGGTGATCGCATCGGCGAGGTTGGCCGGTGCGTCGGACTCCGGGTGGTCGAACGTGCGCTGTGCGCCCGTGAAGACCACCGGTCGGGGGTCGGCGTGATGGAGGTCGAGCAGGTACGCGGTCTCCTCCATCGTGTCGGTTCCGTGGAGCACGACCACCGCGTCGAGGCCGGGATCGCGCAGTTCCGAGGCGACGGCGTCGCGGACCCGGTCCATGTCGGCGAACGTCATGCTCGAACTGTCCTTCGACATCAGGTCGACGACGCGGAGTTTCGTCCCGGTCTGCGCGGTGCCCAGCAGATCCGGGCCCGCGATCACCGGTCTGCTGACACCGTGCCGGTCCTGCCTGCTGGCGATCGTGCCTCCGGTGGTGACGACGGCGACTTTCGGCACTGTTGTCCTTTCTTGCTAAGCGGTGGGGCGGTCCGAGGCGAGGGTGCGGATGCGGTTCCTCGCGCCGAACCAGCCGATCACCAGCAGCGGGGCGATGATCGCGATGGACCCGACGGTCCACGTTCCGACGGGGTGATCGAACGCCATCAGTATGACGACGCATCCGAGGAAGGCCAGGGTGAGGAGCCCGGTGTAGGGGGCGCCGAACATCCGGAAACCGGGCCGGGCGAGTTTCCCGTCCTTCGAGAGTTTCCAGAGTTTCAATTGGCACAGCACGATCACGGCCCAGGCGCTGATGATGCCGAGTGCGGCGAGGTTGAGGACGATCTCGAACGCCTGCGCGGGGACGACGGCGTTGAGTCCGACCCCGAGCAGGATCACCAATCCGGTGAGGGCGATGCCGCCGTACGGGACGCCGGACTTGTTCATCCGGGCGGCGAACGCGGGCGCCGATCCGGCCATGGCCATGGAGTGCAGTATTCGGCCGGTGGAGTACAGGCCCGCGTTGAGCGAGGACAGTGCGGCCGTGAGCACCACGAGATTCATGATCGCGTCGGCGCCCTGCACATCGATGGAGCCGAAGAACGTGACGAACGGGCTCTCGCCGGCGTGGTACTCGGTGTAGGGGAGCAGCAGCGACAGCAGCAGGACGGATCCCACGTAGAAGACGAGGATGCGGACGATGACCGTGTTGATCGCCTTGGGGATGACCTTCTGCGGGTTCTTCGTCTCTCCCGCGGTGGTTCCCACGAGTTCGATCGAGGCGTAGGCGAAGACGACGCCCTGGATCACGACGATCGCGGGCAGGATTCCGTTGGGGAAGAGACCGCCGTTGTCGGCGATCATGCTGAAGCCCGGGGAGTGGCCTTCGATGGGCGTCCCGAACAGCACGAAGTAGATGCCGAAGCCGAGGAACGCGGCGAGGGCGACGACCTTGATCAGCGCGAACCAGAACTCCAGTTCACCGAACACCTTGACGGAGATGAGGTTCAGGCCGAGGACGAGTACGACTGCGGCCAGGGCGAACACCCATTGGTCGACGTTGCCGAGCGGTGCCCAGTATTTCTTGAAGAAGTTCATGTACAGAGCGACGGCGGTGACGTCGACGACCGCCGTCATCGCCCAGTTCATCCAGTACAGCCAGCCCGCGGCGAATGCCATCTTCTCGCCGAAGAATTCCCGCGAATACGAGACGAACGAACCGGACGTGGGCCGGTGCATCACGAGTTCGCCGAGAGCCCGAAGGATCAGGAAGGCGAAGAACCCGCACAGGGCGTAGACGAGGACGAGTGCGGGACCGGCCTGCTGGAGACGGCCGCCCGCGCCCATGAACAGTCCGGTGCCGATCGCTCCGCCGATCGCGATCATCTGGATCTGTCTCGGGCCGAGCGCTTTCCGATAACCGAGGTCTTCCTCGACGAAGATGTCTCCGGAGGTGTCGTCCTTCTCGATCGTCACGAGACCACCTCCGCGGCCGCGGCGACGGGTGCTCTGCGGTCCGCACCGGAGGCTCTCAGATTGGCGAGATGCTCGGGGCTGAGGAGGCGGTCGAGTTCGTCGCGGTCGAGCAGGCCAGCCTCGATCACGAGGTCGGCGACCCGGCGCCCGGTGACCAGGGCCTCCTGCGCGATCCGGGTGGACGCGGTGTATCCGATGTACGGGTTCAGTGCGGTGACGAGTCCGATGGAGTCCTCGACCCGGGCCCGCAGGAGATCGGTGTTGGCGGTGATGCCGAGCACGCAGCGGTCGGCCAGGATCCGGCAGGCGGCGCCGAGGTGCCGCATCCCCTCGGACAGGGAGTGCACGATGATCGGCTCGAACGCGTTGAGTTGGAGCTGCCCGGATTCGGCGGCCATCGTGATGGTGACGTCGTTGCCGATCACCTCGTACGCCACCTGGTTCAGGACTTCGGGAATCACCGGATTGACCTTGCCCGGCATGATCGACGAACCGGCCTGCACCGGTGGCAGATTGATTTCGTTCAGGCCCGCGCGCGGCCCCGACGACAGCAGGCGGAGGTCGTTGCAGACCTTGGACAGCTTCACCGCGATCCGCTTCAGCACGCCGGAGAGGTGGACGAACTGGCCGACGTCCTGGGTCGCCTCGACCAGGTCCGTGGCCAGGACGAGGGGGAGCCCGGTGAGGTCCCGCAGCGTGTCGCACGCCGCCTCCGCGTACCCGGCGGGAGCGTTCAGACCCGTGCCGATCGCGGTCGCGCCGAGGTTGATCTCGTGGACGAGGAGAGCGGCCTCGCCGAGGCGTGCCCGGTCTTCGTCGATCATCACGGAATACGTGGCGAACTCCTGGCCGAGCGTCATCGGGACCGCGTCCTGGAGCTGGGTGCGACCCATCTTCACCGTGTCCGCGAACTCCACGGCCTTGGCCGCGAACGCGTCCTGCAGCACGCGCATCGCGTCCAGCAGGTCGTCGATCGCGAAGATCGTGGCGATGTTGACCGCGGTGGGGTACACGTCGTTGGTCGACTGGCTGAGGTTGACGTGCTCGTTGGGGTGGAGCTCGGCGTACTCGCCGCGCCCGTGGCCGAGGATCTCGAGTGCCCGGTTGGCGATCACCTCGTTGGCGTTCATGTTGGTCGACGTCCCCGCACCGCCTTGGATGACGTCGACGACGAACTGCTCGTGCCAGCGGCCGTCGACGATCTCGCGGCACGCCTGCCCGATCGCGTCGGCCCGGCGGTGATCGAGGATCCCGAGCTTCTCGTTGGCGCTCGCGGCGGCCCATTTGACGAACGCGAGCCCGCGGATCAGGTAGGGGTTGGTGGAGATGGGGCGGCCGGTGATGGGGAAGTTCTCCACGGCCCGCAGCGTGTGGATTCCCCAATAGGAATCCGCAGGTACTTGGCGGTCGCCGAGCAGATCGTGTTCTGTTCGCGTTTCGAGCACTTGATCATTCCTCACAGGGATTCGCGCGAGCGTGTTCCGCACGATGCGGTGGACGGAGTCTGTTTGCCCGAGGAGGGGTAGATTTCTCGGTCGAGCCACCCGGCTATCCACCTGCCAGGCTGTCAGACAGGTGCAATTGTTACCGCGCTCACTCGCAGCCGTCAACCCCCGGGCGGTATCCCGTGTTGACGGCGACGCCGGGGCGTGGGAACAATATCCTCATGAACCTGTCAGACAGCTGGGCAGCCAGGCGTCCCGTCACGGCCCGGGTCAGCGCCGCGGAGGCCGTCCTCGCGGATCTCCGTGAGGCGATCACGTCCGGCGAGCTGTCCGTCGGGGAGCGACTCCCGTCCGAAGCGTCCCTCGCGGCACGGCACGGCGTCAGCCGTTCGGTGATCCGGGAGGCCCTCCGCTCGTGTCATGCGCTCGGACTCACGGAGACGAAGTCGGGCCTCGGCACGTTCGTCGTCAGCGATTCGATCGCCCGCGACCTCGACTTCGGGAACTACGCGGCGAACGAACTCGTCGAGGCCCGTCCGCACGTGGAGATCCCCGCGGCCGGCTGGGCGGCCCAGCGGCACACGGAGGAAGACCTGGCCGCTCTGCGCGGTCTGGTGGACCAGATGCGGGAAGAAGACGATCCCCTCGTCTGGGTGTCCCTCGACGCGCAGTTCCACGCATGCATTGCCCGGACCAGCCGGAACCGCGTGTTCGAATCCGTGATCGTCGACATCCGCGAGGCCCTCACCCGGCAGTCCGAGACGCTGAACCTCGTAACGGGGCGTCAGCAGAAGTCGAACGACGAGCACGACCGGATCGTGGACGGAATCGCCTCGCGCAGCTACGACAAGGCGGCCCAGGCCATGGCCGAGCATCTCGACGCCGTCCGCGTCGCACTGGAATCCGTGGTCGGAGAAGCCGATCCGGACCATCGACAGTAAGGAAGACACCATTTTCACTACGATTCCCCTCGACGCCCGGCACGCGCGATCGTGGCTACTGGTGTCCGCTTCGCGGACCGAGGATTTCGACCTCGCCGACCGGTGTGACGCCGATGCCGTCATCCTCGACCTCGAGGACGGTGTGGTCACCGCGGAACGATCCGACGCCCGGCGGTCCGTCGCCGAATGGCTCTCCGGCGGCGGTGCCGCGTGGGTCCGGATCAACGCCGCAACCACCGACGACTGGTCGGCCGACGTGGACGCGCTCCGGGGACTGTCCGGTCTGCAGGGCGTCATGCTGGCGAAAAGTGAATCCGGGCAACAGGTCCGGGACACCGCAGCCCGGCTCGGCGGTACGGTTCCGGTGCTCGCACTGGTCGAGTCCGCGCGGGGAATCGAGTTCGCGTACGAGATCGCGTCCGAATCCGCCACACTGCGATTGGCCTTCGGCAGCGGCGATTTCCGGAGGGACACGGGCGCCGGTGCGGAACCGGACGCGCTCGCGTACGCCCGGGGCCGCCTCGTCGTCGCGAGCGGCGCCGCCGGAATCGCCGCACCGATCGACGGACCCACACTTGCCGACGATCACGACACCCGGATCGAGGCGCTGGCCGTCACCCGGTCGATGGGGATGTCCGGCAAGCTGTGCATGAAGGCCGCGCACACGGGCGACGTCAATCGTGAGCTGAGCCCGACGGCCGCGGACGCGGCATGGGCGGACGAGGTGATCGACCGACTCGGCGTCGACGGCGCGGGTGTCCGGAGCGGCAGCGACCGGCCGCAACTCGCGCGAGCCCTGACCATCCGCACGCGGCTGGACGCGCTGCGGCTGTCGTACTAGTCGTACGGGCCGGAGATCGACGTCTCGGCGAGCCGGGACAGGCCCTCGCGGATGTGGCGCGCCCACAGCCCGCCGATGCCCTCCACCGACTGCAGGTCGGCGGCCGTCGCGGCCAGCAGCGACTGCAGCGTCCCGAACGAGCCGACCAGTCGGTGGATCTGGTTGAACTGAAGCCGGGGAACGCGGGTGAGCACGCGGTAGCCGCGGGGACTCATCGGCGCCTCGAGCGCCTCGATGGTGCCCGGGTACCCGAAGGCGCGGGCCAGCGTCGTGAGGTCGAGAAGGTCTGCGTCCGTGATCCGGTCGAGCGCGGTGAGCGATTTCTCGACGTCGTCGGCCGGCGCCGGGCCGGTGCCCGCCAGGTAGTCGCGCACGATGAGTTCCCGCGCCACGTCGTTGTCGCCGACGAGTTCCTCGAGCTGCAGCGCGAGCTGACGCCCGTCCGTGCCGAGTTCGAGCACGTCCTGCTCGATCTCGACGGACACCCGCCGCACCATTTCCAGTCGCTGCACCACGGTCAGTGCGTCGCGGAGCGTGACGAAATCCTCGATCTCCACCACCGACAGCTGGCGGGTGACCTCGTCGAGCCGCGCCTTGTACCGCTCGAGGGTGGCCACCGCCTGATTGGCGCGCGAGAGGATCGTGGCGGAACCGTCGATGACGTGCCGGATGCCGCCGACGTACACGCTGACGATGCTCATCGACTGGCTCACCGACACCACGGGGTAACCGGTCTGCATGGCAGTCCGCTCGGCGGCGCGGTGGCGGGTGCCGGACTCGACGGTGGGGATCTTGTGGTCGGGTACGAGCTGGACGTTGGCCCGCACGATGCGGGAGCCGTCGGTGGACAGGACCACGGCGCCGTCCATCTTCGACAGCTCACGCAGCCGAGTGGGGGCGAACTCCACGTCGAGCTCGAAGCCGCCGTCGCAGATCTCTTCCATCTGCTCGTCGTAGCCGAGGACGATCAGCGCACCCGTGCGACCGCGCAGAATGCGCTCGAGCCCGTCCCGAAGTGCCGTTCCGGGAGCCAACCGGGCAATCGTTTCGCGCAGCGCAGACGACGACTCGGCATCGTTCATCGCGCAATACTCCCGCTGAGGTAGGCGTCACTTGTCGGGGACCGTCGTGGAAACACGTCCGGACCCGCGTTTAGATTACCTATCCATGAGTGGTACCTGGACTTTGCCCGACGACCTGACCCTGCCGGAACTGGTCGACAGCTTTCCCGCCGCAGGTCAGCCCGTGCCGCAGCACTGGTCACGGTGCTTCGGGTGCGGCGACGAGTCGCCCGCGGGCATGTCCATGAGCTTCACCGCCGGGCAGGGACTCGACGTGTGGGGACGGCTCGAGGTAGCGCCCCGCTACCAGGGCGGTCCCGGAGTGATCCACGGCGGCATCCTGTCGACGGCGTTCGACGAGGCGCAGGGCATGGTCTGCCGCGCCGCAGCCGACGGTCCGGTGGTCACGGGTCATCTCGAGATCGACTTCGCCCGGCCCATACCGCTGGGCTCGGTTCTCGAGTTCCACGCCCGGATCGACGGCACGATCCGTCGCAAGGTGTACACCAGCGCCGAGGCGCGCATCGTCGAGGGACCGACGGCCGACCCCGACGTGGTGGTGGCGACGTCCCGGGGACTGTTCCTCACCGTCACGGCCGCGCACTTCGAGAAGACGATGGACTTCGTGGACGGTGTCCCGGAGCAGCCGTTCGGCACCTCGTCGATCTGAGCATCCGACCGTCACCGCAGCGACACAGTCCGCCTGAGCATCACCGCAGCGACACAGTCCGCCTGACCGTCACCGCAGCGACGCTATGGCAGCGCCGAGGTTCCCGACCTCGGTAACCCTCATTCCCTTGGGCGCCGCCCCGGAATCGAGGGGCACGATGGCGCGGCCGAATCCGAGCCGGTGTGCCTCCGCGAGCCGGCGCCCGACTCCCGCTACCCGCCGCACCTCGCCCGCCAGCCCCACCTCGCCGAGGATCACGAGCCCGTCCGGCACCGGCTTGTCACGCACCGCCGACGCGACGGCGAGCGCCAGCGCGAGATCGGCGGACGGTTCGGTCATCCGCATGCCGCCGACGGTGGCCGCGTAGACGTCGTTCTTCGCGATCGGCACGCCGCACCGGCGGTCGAGCACGGCCAGGACCATGGCGACGCGGGCGCTGTCGAGGCCGCTGACGGCGCGCCGAGGTGCAGGCATGGACGTGGCGGCCACGAGGGCCTGCACCTCGCCGAGGAGGGGTCGCTTGCCGTCCATCATGACGGTGACGGCGGTTCCGGGGACGGCCTCGGCGCGGTGGTGGAGGAACAGCCCGGACGGGTCGCTGATGCCGGCGATGCCGTCTTCGCGCAGCTCGAAGCAGCCGACCTCGTCGGCGGCGCCGAAGCGGTTCTTGACGCCGCGCACCATCCGCAGCGTGGAGTGTTTGTCGCCCTCGAAGTGCAGCACCACGTCGACGAGGTGCTCGAGCGACCGCGGGCCCGCGACGGCGCCGTCCTTGGTGACGTGACCGATGAGGAGCACCGGCACGCCGCTGGCCTTCGCGAGGGACGTGAGGGCGCTGGTGACGGCCTTGACCTGGGTGACGCCGCCGACCACGCCGTCGACGTCCGCGGCCAGCATGGTCTGCACGGAGTCGACGATCAGCAGGGTGGGGCGCACCTGCTCGACGTGGCCGAGGATGGTCGCGAGATCGGATTCGGCGGCGAGGTAGACCCGATCGTGGACGGCGCCGGTGCGGTCGGCCCGCAGTCGCACCTGCCCCGCGGATTCCTCACCCGTGACGTACAGGGACCGGTCGTCGGGACCGCGCCGGGCCCACTGGTGGACGACCTCGAGGAGCAGGGTCGACTTGCCGACGCCGGGCTCGCCGGCGAGGAGGACGACCGAACCGGGCACGACGCCGCCGCCGAGAACCCGGTCGAGTTCGTCGATGCCGGTTGGTTTGGCGCGGGTGGACGTGCTGTCGATGCGCGTGATCGGAGTCGCGGGGGTGGACGGAAGTACGGCTCCCGCTCCGGCTTTCGCGAGGGAGGCGCCGGGGCGGCTCGCGACCGCTGTGACGACCGGGGCCTCGTCCATCGATCCCCAGCTACCGCACTCTGGGCACCGCCCGACCCATTTGGGGACCGTGCACTGGCACGACGAGCACCGGAAACTGGACTTGAGTTTGGCCACCGGGCCAGCCTAGGTACCGGGTCCGACAGCGGACCCGGTCCGGTTGCTAGTGTCCGCCGCCTTCGGCTTCGGTGCCCGGCGACGTGTCCGACACGTGGCGCTCGGTCTCGTGGCCCGCGTCGACGGGAACGGAGACGGTGACGTTGCCGGCCTTCTCGAACTCGAACGTGACGGGGAAGGTGAGGCCCGGGCGGACGCCTTCCTTCAGGTTGTTCAGGGTGACGAGGACTACGTCGGTCGGGGCGTCGGCGTCGCCGGCGGACTGGCCCGCGGCCTCCGCGCTCTCGGCGGCGTCCTCGCCCGGCAGGCCGGCGACGAGCGCGGTCTGCGGCGCGATCTCCAGTCCACCGGTCTTGTCGCCGAGGGTGACGGACTGTGCGTAATCGGTGCTGATCTTGGTCAGCTTGTCCGGAGTGTCCTCGTTGTTGTTGATCGCGGTGAACGCGAGGACGGCGTTGCCGCCCGGCTCGAGGCTGTACTCCGCGGAGTTCGGGTAGACCACGTGGACGTTGCGCAGAGCGATCGACTCGACGTTCGCGCTGTTGCCGTTGACCGCGGCGACCTGACTCGACGTCTGGGTGATCTGGCCCGCACTGCACGCGGACAGCACGAGGGCTGCGCCGGCAGCGAGAGCGACGGCGGTGGCGACTCGGCGAGTCGGCTTGTCGAGAGCAGTCACGAGTTGTCCTCCGGGGTCAGGTTCGCACTTCAACTAGGCAGAGTAGTAGTTCGTCCGCGCGGCCTGCTCGCTGGGTAGTCACAATGGTTGTCTGCGTGCGGTTTCGGCGACGGAGAACCGCCCGATCGGGGTGTCCGGAATGCACGTATCGGGGGTCCTGTCAACCCCTACGGTCAGGCAACGATGCCCCTGACCTGCACCGTTGATGCGACCAGGATCCGGACACGTGTTAAACTCGAATGATCGAAAGGGGCACGGGACAGATGATTTTTAAGGTCGGAGACACCGTCGTATACCCCCATCACGGTGCGGCGCTGATCGAAGCAATTGAAACCCGCACCATCAAGGGTGAGCAGAAGGAATATCTCGTTCTCAAGGTTGCTCAGGGCGATCTCACCGTACGGGTTCCCGCAGACAACGCAGAGTACGTAGGCGTACGCGACGTCGTCGGCCAGGAAGGTCTCGACAAGGTCTTCCAGGTGCTGCGGGCACCGCACACCGAAGAACCCACCAACTGGTCACGTCGCTACAAGGCAAATCTCGAAAAGCTCGCGTCCGGTGACGTCAACAAGGTCGCCGAGGTCGTTCGCGACCTGTGGCGTCGTGAGCAGGACCGCGGCCTGTCCGCGGGAGAGAAGCGCATGCTCGCGAAGGCGCGGCAGATCCTTGTCGGCGAGCTCGCACTGGCAGAAGGCACCGACAGCGACAAGGCCGAGACCATTCTCGACGAGGTCCTCGCGGCCGCGTCCTAGACAGTCGCGATCAGTGGCCGAGGGAAAAGGTCCTGTAGTCGCACTGGTTCCCGCCGCAGGTCAGGGCGTTCGGTTGGGTGAAAATATGCCCAAGGCGTTCGTTGATCTGGGCGGGACGACCATGCTGACACGCGCGGTCGACGGGCTCCTCCAGTCGGGGGCTGTCGACCGCGTCGTCGTCATCGTCCCGGGTGAACTCGTCGAGTCGACGCGAACCCTCCTCTCCGGAAACGTCACCGTGGTGGCCGGTGGCAGCGAGCGAACCGATTCGGTTCGGGCCGGACTCGCCGCCGCGGACGACGCCGAATACGTCCTGGTGCACGATGCCGCCCGCGCGCTTACGCCGCCGTCGCTCATCGCCCGTGTCGTTGCCGAGCTGAGGTGCGGCCGCAACGCCGTCATCCCCGTCCTCCCGGTCACGGACACCATCAAGACCGTCGACGTCCTCGGTGCGGTCACCGGCACCCCCGAGCGGTCCGAACTGCGCGCCGTGCAGACTCCGCAGGGTTTCACCGCGGAACTGCTCCGACGCGCCTACGACGCCGCCGACGGCATCGCCACCGACGACGCGGGACTGGTCGAGCGGCTCGGGGAACGGGTCCGCAGCATCGTCGGAGAACCCACCGCATTCAAGATCACCACCCCGCTGGACCTGATGCTGGCCCGCGCGCTGGTGGAAGAGGGAGCGCACTAGTGCGAGTCGGAATCGGGACGGACGTCCACCCGATCGAGCAGGGGCGGCCGTGCTGGATGGCCGGCCTGCTGTTCGAGGACGAGAACGGCTGCGCGGGCCATTCCGACGGCGACGTGGCCGTCCACGCCCTGTGCGACGCCCTGCTCTCCGCCGCGGGACTCGGCGACCTCGGCTCCGTGTTCGGAACCGGGCGGCCCGAATGGTCCGGGGTGAGCGGTGCCGCGATGCTCGCGGAAGTACGCCGGCTCCTCGAAGAGGACGATTTCGGTGTCGCCAACGCCGCGGTCCAGGTGATCGGGAACCGACCGAAGATCGGACCGCGTCGAACCGAGGCGCAGAAGGTGCTGAGTGACATTCTGGGCGCACCGGTTTCGGTGTCCGCGACCACCACGGACGGACTGGGCCTCACCGGCCGCGGCGAGGGGATCGCCGCCATGGCCACCGCGTTGGTCATTCCCGGTGGAAGCGCCAGGTAGGATCGCTGGTCGTGACCCTGCGCCTATTCGACACCGAGACGCGGGCCTTGCGTGACTTCGTTCCGCTGGCCCCTGGACACGCATCGGTGTACCTGTGTGGCGCCACGGTGCAGGGCGACCCCCACATCGGTCACGTACGCAGCGGTGTCGCATTCGACGTGCTGCGGCGCTGGCTGCTCGCCCACGACTACGACGTGGCGTTCGTCCGCAATGTCACGGACATCGAAGACAAGATCCTGAACAAGGCCGCCGAGGCGGGCAGGCCGTGGTGGGAGTGGGCCGCCACGTTCGAGCGCTCGTTCACGTGGGCGTACCAGCAGCTCGGTGTGCTGCCGCCGTCCGTCGAACCGCGGGCCACCGGCCACATCACGCAGATGGTCGAGTTGATGCAGCGGCTCATCGACAACGGTCACGCGTACGCGGCCGGCGGCGACGTCTACTTCGACGTCCGCAGTTATCCGCAGTACGGCAGCCTGTCCGGGCACAAACTCGACGACGTCCACCAGGGCGAGAGCGCCGGCGAATGCAAGCGCGACCCCCGCGACTTCACGCTGTGGAAGGCGGAGAAGCCGGGCGAGCCGTCGTGGCCGACGCCGTGGGGCCGCGGCAGGCCGGGCTGGCATCTGGAGTGCTCCGCGATGGCCGAGTTCTATCTCGGACCGGCGTTCGACATCCACTGCGGCGGCCTGGACCTGGTGTTCCCGCACCATGAGAACGAGATCGCGCAGGCCAAGTGCGCCGGCGACTCCTTCGCGCAGTACTGGTTGCACAATGGCTGGGTCACCATGGGCGGCGAGAAGATGTCGAAGTCGCTCGGCAACGTGCTGTCCGTGCCGAACGTGCTGAAAAAGGTTCGGCCGCAAGAACTTCGGTACTACCTCGGCAGCGCCCACTACCGGTCGATGCTTGAGTACTCGGACACCGCCCTCGACGAAGGTGCCGCCGCGTACCGGCGCATCGAATCGTTCGTCATGCGCACCCAGGAGCGCGCCGGTGAGGTGCCGAGCGGTCGCTGGACGGACGCGTTCGCGCGGGCGCTCGACGACGATCTCGCCGTCCCCGCGGCGCTCGCCGAGGTGCACGGCAAGGTCCGCGAGGGCAACATCGCTCTCGATGGCGGTGACCTCGAGGGTGCGCGCGCGATCGCGTCGCAGGTCCGGGGCATGCTGTCGATCCTCGGTGTGGATCCGCTGGACGAGCACTGGACTCAGGAGACCGCGGATGCGTCCGCGGCAACCGATGCCCTGGACGTTCTGGTCCGGGCCGAACTCGAGCGCAGGCAGAGTGCCCGCGCCGAGAAGAACTGGGCTGTGGCCGACGAGGTGCGTGACCGTCTGATCCGGGCGGGCATCGAGGTCACCGATACCCCCAACGGGCCCGAGTGGTCTCTCAAGGCAGGACAGTAGTAATGGCTGGAAATTCGAGCAGGCGCGGAGCCATCCGCAAGGCCGGTACCAAGAAGGGGCAGGTCGCCGGATCCGGCGGCCAGCGCCGCAAGGGTCTGGAAGGACGCGGCGCCACCCCGCCCGCCGAGGCCCGCACCAAGCACCCCGCCGCCAAGCGTGCCGCCCGGGCCGCCCGGGACGCCGAGAAGCAGCCCGGCCGCGGTCGTCCGACCGCCGGTCGCAAGGTGCTCGACGGTCCCGAGAACGTGCTGGGGCGCAATCCCGTCGTCGAGTGCCTCCGTGCCGGTGTCCCCGCGACCGCCCTGTACGTCGCGGTGGGGACCGAGAGCGACGACCGCCTGAAGGAATCGGTTCAGCGGGCGGCCGACGCGGGCATCTCCATCCTCGAGGTTCCGAGGACCGATCTCGACCGGCTCAGCGCCAACGGCATGCACCAGGGCATCGCGTTGCAGGTGCCGCCGTACCGCTACGCGCACCCCGACGATCTCATCGCGGAGGCACGCAAGCATCAGGAGGCGCCGCTGCTCGTGGCCCTCGACAACATCACCGACCCCCGCAACCTCGGTGCCGTCGTGCGCTCGGTGGCCGCGTTCGGTGGGCACGGTGTGGTCATCCCGGAGCGGCGCAGCGCGTCGGTCACCGCGGTCGCCTGGCGCACCAGCGCCGGCGCCGCTGCGCGCTTGCCGATCGCCCGCGCCACCAATCTCACTCGCACGCTGAAGGATTGGGCGTCCAAGGGCGTTCAGGTGGTCGGGCTCGACGCGGGCGGCGACACCACACTCGACGAATTCGACGGTAGCGGTCCGGTGGTTGTGGTGGTCGGTTCGGAGGGCAAGGGGTTGTCGCGTCTCGTCCGCGAGAACTGCGACGCCATCCTCAGTATCCCGATGGCGGGCCCCGTCGAATCGCTCAATGCGTCCGTCGCCGCGGGTGTCGTGCTCGCCGACATCGCCCGTCGCCGCCGCAGCTAGCTCCCGTCACCTCGGGATCGGCGACGCCACCGCGCGGTGGAACCGGACCCGGTGTCCGGGTCGCAGTTGCGCGGCCATCGGTTGGTCCGCCTCGGCGACCACGGCGATCACAGGATAGCCGCCCGTCACCGGGTGGTCGGCGAGAAACAGGATGGGCCGGCCGTCCGGGGGCACCTGGAGAGCGCCGGCCACCATGGCCTCGCTCGGCATCTCGTCCCGCACCGAACGGTGCAGCGCCCCCGGACCCTGGAGCCGGGCGCCCACCCGGTTCGTGTCGGAACTGACCGTCCACGTCTCGCGGAGCAGCGCGGCGACGGATGCCGGGGTGAACCAGTCGTCCCGCGGTCCGAGCCGGACGCGCATCGTCACCGGATCCTCGGGTGTGACGGGCGGGGGGATGCTCTCGTCCGCAGGCCAGTCGCCCGCGTCCGCGCCGACCAGCAGCCGATCGCCCTCCGCCACCGGATCGGGGCCGATCCCCGACAGCGTGTCGGTGGACCGGCTCCCCATCACCGCGGGCACGTCGATACCTCCGCGGACGGCGACGTAGCTGCGCAGTCCCTCCGACGCGAAGGCGATCTCCAGAAGGTCGCCGGCGTTCAGGTGCAGCATCGTGTAGTCGGGGCGGGATTTCGAATTGACGGTGACGGGGTTGTGGGCGCCGGTCACGGCGACGCTGACGGTGCCGGCCGCGCGCACCGCGAGACCGCCGAGCGTGACCTCCAGCGTGGCTGCGTCGGAGCTGTTGCCCACCAGCCTGTTTGCGCTGTCGTGCGCGATCCGGTCGGCGGCACCCGACGCGCCGACGCCGATGGACGCGTAACCGGGGCGTCCGCGATCCTGCACGGTGGTGAACGGTCCGGTGCGCACGACCTCGAGCCAAGCCATCGTTCGATTGTCCCGTATCCACGGGTCTGTGGATACGCTCTCGACCATGTTGACCGCGACGCTGTACGGCCTCGGCACCGCCCTGCCCCTGCTGATCGGTGCCGCCATCGGGCTCCGCTACGACCTGCCGCGTCCGGTCCTCGCGGCCCTCATGGCGTTCGGTGCGGGAACGATGGTCGCCGCCGTGTCCACCGAGTTGTTTCAGCCGGCGTTCGAGACCGAGGGGATCTGGACCGCGGGCGCGGCCCTGTTCGCGGGGGCGCTCGTCTACGTGGTCGCCGACCGGCTGATCGAGAACAAACTCGGTGCGGGCGCCCTCGGCTGGGCATTGATGCTCGGTTCGCTGCTCGACGGGATCCCCGAGAACACCGCGCTCGGGGTGACGATCAGCAGTGCGGGTGGAGTGGTGCTGCTCGTCGCCGTCGCGGTCGGAAACGTGCCGGAGGCGGTCGCGGGCGCGGCGTCCATGCGGTCGCAGCCCAATTTCAACAGCGGTCGCGCGCTGTCGGTGTGGGCGGCCACCGCCGTCCTGCTGGTGCTGGTGGTGATCGCCGCCGACGCCGTGTCCGACACCATTTCCGACAGTGCCATCGCGACGATCCAGGCGTTCGCCGGCGGCGCGACCATCGCCGTGCTCGCCGACTCGTTGATGCCCGAGGCCTACCGGGAGGGCGGCTGGTGGGTCGGGCTGTCCACCGCCCTCGGGTTCCTCGTCGCGTTCGGGCTCGGCGCGTAGCCGAGCCCGAACGATTCGCTCACGCGGGCAGCGTGGCGACCGTGTACCCGTGCGCGGCAGCAACTTCCGCGGACAGCAGTTCTCCGTCGTAGGTGCTCAGGCCCGCCGCGAGTCCGGGGACGGTCGCGGTCGCGTCCTTCCAGCCCTTGTCGGCGAGCGCGACGACGTAGGGGAGGGTCGCGTTGGTGAGGGCGTAGGTGGAGGTGCGGGGCACGGCACCGGGCATGTTCGCGACGCAGTAGAACACCGAGTCGTGAACCTGGTAAGTCGGTTCGGCGTGCGTGGTGGGACGCGAGTCCTCGAAGCAGCCGCCCTGGTCGATGGCGATGTCGACGAGCACCGAGCCGGGCTTCATCCGCGAGACCAGGTTGTTGGAGACGAGGGTGGGGGCCTTGGCGCCGGGGACGAGGACCGCGCCGATCACCAGGTCGGCGTCGAGGACGGCCTGTTCGAGTTCGAGGGTGTTGGAGATGATGGTCTTGACCGAGCCCTGGTAGAGCGCGTCGATCTCGCGGAGGCGGGCGATGGACAGGTCGAGGACGGTGACGTCGGCGTGCATGCCGTGCGCGATGGCGATGGCGTTCTTGCCGGAGACGCCGGCGCCGATGACGACGACCTTGGCCGGGCGCACGCCGGGGACGCCGCCCATGAGGACGCCGCGGCCGCCGCCCTGGCGCATGAGGTGGTAGGCGCCGGCCTGCGGGGCGAGGCGTCCGGCGACCTCGCTCATCGGGGCGAGCAGGGGCAGGGACCCGTCGGCGCCGACCACGGTCTCGTAGGCGATGGAGGTGGTCTTCGACGCGAGGAGGGCGTCGGTGCAGTCCTTGGACGCGGCGAGGTGCAGGTAGGTGAAGAGCACCTGATCCTTGCGCAGCCGTGAATACTCTTCGGCAATAGGCTCTTTCACCTTCAGCAGCAGCTCGGCCGATCCCCAGACCGCAACCGCGGAGGAGAGGATCTGGGCGCCGGCGGCTTTGAAGTCCTCGTCCGTGAACGACGACCCGAGGCCTGCACCGGATTCGATGATCACCTCGTGGCCGCGTTCGGCGAGTTCGTGGACACCGGCGGGGCTGATGGCCACGCGGTACTCGTGGTTCTTGATTTCGCGGGGGATGCCGATCTTCATGGGAACTCCGTGCTGTTGGAAATTCGATTGGTAGGTGACAATGGTGAAGAAAGCTCCACTTCGTGCCAATAGTTGTGAAGATAATTCTCTAAGATGGGGGTCATGACTCGCGACTATTCGGATGCACCCACTGTGGGGCGGCTCTCGTCGAAGGATGTTCGGCCCACCGTGCAGATCGACGACGTCGACCGGATCCTGCTCGATCAGCTGTCCCGGGACGCGCGCACGCCGAACAATGCGCTGGCCGCGATGGCGGGGATTGCTCCGTCGACGTGCCTCGGCCGGGTGCGCTCACTGGTCGAGCGTGGCGTCATCCGCGGATTCCACGCCGACATCGACCCGGCGACGCTCGGGCGTGATCTCCAGGCGATGATCGCCGTGCGCGTGCAGGCCAGCGCACGACAGCATCTGGGCAAGTTGTCGCATCAACTCGCTCTGCTGGACGAGGTGCTGAACGTGTACTTCATCGCGGGCGCCGACGACTACCTGATCCACGTCGCGATGGCGAACAGCGACGAACTGCGGCGCTTCGTTCTCGAGCACCTGAGCGCCCACCCGGCAGTCGCGTCGACCGAGACGATCCTGATCTTCGAGCACGTGCGGCTCCGCCGCCCGTGAGTACTTGTTAACCGCCCGACGTTAATAAGTACTCACGAGCGGCGAAGCCGCACGATCAGCATGGCCGTGTGCAGCGACGTGCGGGACTCCGCGTCGTCGAGGTCGACGCCGAGCAGGCGCTGGATGGTGGCGAGTTTCGCATAGAGCGTGGGTCGGGACAGGTGGAGGTGTTTCGCGAGTTCGGTCTTGTTGCCGCCGAGTTCGAGGAATTTGCGCAGGACGTCGAAGTTGTCGTCGCCGTGCCGGGCACCGTGTTCGAGGAGTCCGCGGAGTTCGGTCTCCGCGAAGGCCTGGACCCGCGGATCGGTGCGGATGAGGGCGAGCAGACCGCGCAACCGGATGTCGGCTGCCCGGTGAAATACCTTGTCGCCCTGCGGCAACGACAGTGCGACCTCGGCAATGTGCGCGGATTCCGCGAGACCGCCCGCGGCGTCCAGCAGCCGGGTCGATTCGGGACCGACGCCGATGGCGGCGTGCAGGACGCCGTCGATTCGGGTGAGCGCGACGCGGATCGCCGCGCACAGTTCGCGCAGCGCGTCGGGCGCGGACGCCGGCGGGTGGGACAGGATCAGGTCGATCTGGCCGGCGCGCCGGTTCGCGGTGAGGGCCGTCTGCCGCGACGTCCGGACCGCGTGACGGACGGCGTCGAGCATGCGAACTCTGCGTCGCTGGGCGAGAACCTGGTCGGCGCTGGCGGTTTCGCTGACGCGCACGGTCATCGGCAGGTAGGTCAGTGCGGGGCGGAGGCCCAGTGCGTGGGCGCGGGCGGTCGCCTCGGCCTCATCCTGGATGCGTCCGCGGCGGAGTTCGTCGATCAGCCCGCTCTGGGCCTGTTGTTCGAGTGCTGTGCGGTCCTGCTCGACCATCCGGTTCAGGGCGAGGGCCTGCGCCGCCCGTTCGAGGGTCATCCGGGCCCGGCCTTCGGCGGCGACGGGGTGCGGGGCGACGAGTCGCCCCCACTCCTGCCGATGGGCGCCGACGGGCGTCGTCGTCCACGACTCCGGACCGTCGACGGCGGTCTGGTGCGACACGGGGGTCAACCGGGACCGGCGTTCCCAGTCGGCGAGGAGGTCCGCCGCCGCGGTTCCCTGCGCCGCGACGGCGAGGACCTGCCGGTTGAGGTCTTCGAGCACGATCGGTGCGCCGAGCATGCCGGCCGCGGCGTCGACGATCTCACCGAGCGACGCCCGTTTCATGCTCAGGTCGGTGAAGACCTCATGGGCGTGCCGGGCGAACGCGACCTCGTCGTACTGTTCCGCGACGATCGACCGGTGCACCGCCTCGGTGACCTCGACGAACCGGGTCTGGCGGTGCAGGGCGATCACGGGGAACGACAACCGGTCGGCGGCCCGCGCGACCCCGTCCGGCACGGTGTCGACGTGGACGCCGAGTTCGACGACGAGTCCGGCCGCACCCGCCGTGGCGAGGCCCTCGAGGTAGGAGATCGGGTCGTCCGCGAGCGGCCGACCGGTGGTGAGGACGAGTTCGCCGCCTTGGAGGAGATTCGACAGGTCGGGTAGATCGCTGACGTGCACCCACCGCACCGGTCGGTCGAGCGGCCCGCCGCCGATCACCTCGGGCAGTCCGGACCGGACGACCGGCAGCGCCAGGATGTCGACGATCGTCGGTTGCATTTACGCAGTGTAAAACAGTGGCCCCATCGATTGACAGATCGTCGGGCCTCGGGGGCGGGTTGACGGACCAGAGTGAAGGCATCGCAGTTCGCGCGGAGTTCCCGCGTCTCGGCTCTCTCGGTAAGGACACCCACCCCATGACACACAGTGACGCCGCCCGGACCATCTCGCACTCCGGCGAAGGCCGGATCATCTCGCACTCCGGCGAAGGCCGGATCATCTCGCACTCCGGCGCAGGCCGGATCATCTCGCACTCCGGCGAAGGCCGGATCATCTCGCACTGGTTCGACAACAAGACTTTTACCGGCACCAGCGGTGCCAGCGCGCCGGTGACGAACCCGGCAACCGGTGAGGTTACCGGTCAGGTCGCCCTCGCCAGCGTGGAGGATTCCCGCGCGGTGATCGACTCGGCCGCGGCCGCGTTCCCCGCCTGGCGGGACACCTCCCTGGCCAAGCGCACCCAAATCATCTTCAAGTTCCGGGAACTGCTCAACGAACGCAAGGGCGAGTTGGCGGAGATCATCACCTCCGAGCACGGCAAGGTCGTCTCCGACGCGTTGGGTGAGGTGTCCCGCGGTCAGGAGGTCGTCGAGTTCGCGTGCGGTATCGCGCAGCTGCTCAAGGGCGGCATGACCGAGAACGCGTCCACGAACGTGGATGTGCATTCGATCCGCCAGCCCCTCGGGCCGGTCGGGATCATCTCCCCGTTCAACTTCCCCGCGATGGTGCCGATGTGGTTCTTCCCCGTCGCGATCGCCGCCGGCAACACCGTTGTGTTGAAGCCCTCGGAGAAGGACCCGACCGCCGCCATCTGGATGGCCGAACTCTGGGCCGAGGCCGGACTCCCCGCCGGAGTGTTCAACGTCCTCCAAGGCGACAAGACCGCCGTCGACGAGTTGCTCACCCACCCCTCCATCAAGGCCATCAGCTTCGTCGGGTCCACCCCGATCGCGCAGTACGTGTACGCCACCGGCACCGCCCACGGCAAACGCGTCCAGGCCCTGGGTGGGGCGAAGAACCATGCCATCGTCCTCCCGGACGCCGACCTGGACCTGGCCGCCGACGCCATGGTCAACGCCGGCTTCGGCTCCGCCGGGGAGCGCTGCATGGCCATCAGTGCCCTCGTCGCGGTCGGCGACATCGCGGACGAGTTGGTCGGCAAGATCAAGGAGCGCACCGACACGTTGAAGATCGGTGACGGTACCCGCGATTCGGACATGGGTCCGTTGGTGACGAAGGTGCACCGCGACAAGGTCGCCTCCTACATCGACGCCGGCGAAGCCGCCGGGGCGACGATCGTCGTGGACGGCCGCACCGTGCAGCCCAATGGCGGGGCGGATGGGTTCTGGCTCGGACCGACCCTGATCGACCACGTCACCACCGACATGAGTGTGTACACCGACGAGATCTTCGGACCGGTCCTGTCCGTGATCCGCGTCGAGAGCTACGAGCAGGCCCTCGAACTCATCAATTCCGGACCGTTCGGCAACGGCACCGCCATCTTCACCAACGACGGCGGCGCGGCGCGCCGGTTCCAGAACGAGGTCGAGGTCGGCATGGTCGGCATCAACGTCCCCATCCCCGTTCCCACCGCGTACTACTCCTTCGGCGGCTGGAAGAACTCCCTGTTCGGCGACACCCACGCCCACGGCACCGAGGGTGTGCACTTCTTCACCCGCGGCAAGGTCGTCACCAGCCGCTGGCTCGACCCCAGCCATGGTGGCATCAATCTCGGCTTCCCCCAGAACAACTGAGCAGGAAAGGACCTACGGTCATGACTACGACAGTCTCGCAGGCACTCCTGCCCACCGGTCAGTCCCTCGACGCGGCCCGGGTGGAGGGGGAGCGGGCGTACGCGCTCGACCGCGCGCACGTGTTCCATTCGTGGTCGGCGCAGGAGCAGATCACCCCTATGACGATCCTCGCGTCCGAGGGTTCGTACGTGTGGGACGGCGCCGGGAACCGGATGCTCGACTTCTCCTCCCAGCTCGTCAACACGAACATCGGGCACCAGCATCCGAAAGTCGTTGCAGCCATTCAGGAGCAGGCCGCGAAGCTGTGTACGATCGCACCGCAGTACGCGAACGACGCCCGCTCCGAGGCGGCCCGGCTCATCGCCGAGCGGACCCCCGGCGACCTGAACAAGGTGTTCTTCACCAACGGCGGCGCGGACGCCAACGAGCACGCCGTGCGCATGGCACGCCTGCACACCGGCCGCTACAAGGTGCTCTCGCGCTACCGCTCGTACCACGGCGGCACGGACACCGCGATCAACCTCACCGGTGATCCGCGCCGCTGGCCCAACGACTACGGCAACAGTGGGGTCGTCCACTTCCACGGGCCGTTCCTGTACCGGTCGCAGTTCCACTCGGAGAACGAGCAGCAGGAAACCGAGCGCGCTCTCGAGCACCTCGACCAGCTGATCCGGCTGGAGGGACCGAACTCGATCGCGGCGATCGTGCTCGAATCGGTTCCCGGGACCGCGGGGATCATGGTGCCCCCGCCCGGGTACATGGCCGGTGTCCGCGAGATCTGCGACCGCTACGGCATCGTGTTCATCGCCGACGAGGTGATGTCCGGGTTCGGCCGGACCGGGAAGTGGTTCGCGATCGATCATTTCGATGTCGTTCCCGACCTGATCACGTTCGCGAAGGGCGTCAATTCCGGTTACGTCCCGCTCGGTGGTGTCGCGATCAGCGAGAAGATTGCGGCGACGTTCGCCAACCGGCCGTACCCCGGCGGACTCACCTATTCCGGTCACCCGCTCGCCACCGCCGCCGCCGTCGCGACGATCACCGCGATGGAGGACGAGCGGATCGTCGAGAACGCGGCCCGGATCGGCAGCGAAATTCTCGGACCCGGACTGCGTGGCCTCGCCGACCGGCACCCGTCGATCGGTGAAGTCCGCGGCCTCGGAGTGTTCTGGGCGATCGAACTCGTCGCGGACCGCGCCACGAAGGAACCGCTCGCGCCGTACGGTGCGTCCAGTCCGGTGATGAACGAGGTGATCGCGGCGTGTAAGACAGCAGGAATGCTGCCGTTCGCCAATTTCAACCGCATCCACGCCGTGCCCCCGTGCACCGTCACCGAGGCCGAGGCTCGCGAAGGACTCGCGATCCTCGACACGGTGCTCGACATCGCGGACGCGCACCCCGCTTCCTGATACACCCCGTCCGACGACACACCCGTGTCCCGACACTCGATCCGTCCCGCGGTCAATGGCGCCCGCGGGACGGATCTTTCTCGTTTCCACGACAATCACCCGGCGCCCGGATCTCAACGGAGAGAATCTATGAGCACGACCACGTCCACGCTCGCACCGTCCCTGCCGGAAGGCTACGTCGAAGAACAGGATCGGCCGCCGCTTCCCGACGTCGCCATCCTCGATCGGCTCACCGCCGACGCATTCGACCTCCACGTCGACCACCTCGGCCCGCCCGAGAACCGGCACTTGCGCATCACGCTGTACAGCGGGGGCGCGACCGTGTCGCTCGAGCGGGTGCTCCGACTTCTCGGGAGTCTCGACCTCGAGGTCGTCGACCAGCGGACGTCGGTGTTCCGCCGCGCCGACGGACTGGTGTGCAGGCTCTACGACTTCCGGGTGTCTGCGGGACCACTCGTCGCGTCCGCCGTCGCCGCGGGATCCGTCGAACCCGAATCGGTGCTGGAGACCTTTCGGGCGATGTGGTCGGGACAAGCGGAGGCCGATCGGTTCAACGTGCTGGTGCTCGCGGCCGGCCTGACCTGGCGGGAAGTCGTGCTCGTGCGTGCGTATGCCCGCTTCCTGCGGCAGAGTGCCCTGCCCTATGATCAGGGCCGGATCGAGGCGGTCCTGCTGTCCCGTCCCGAGTTCGCGTCTGCGCTCGTCGCCCTGTTCCACGCGCACTTCGATCCGCGCCGGCACTCCGCCGACAAGGTCGAAATCCGCCGACACGCAGTCGAATCACTCCTCGAGGAGGTCGAGGGTCTCGACGCCGACCGCATCCTCCGCGCGTACGTCAATCTCGTCTCGGCGACCACCCGCACCAACTTCTACCGGGAGGGGACGCTTTGTGCGGCCCGGCCCCAGCTGTCGCTGAAGTTCCGATCCGGCGAGATCGACGAGCTTCCGCGACCGCGGCCGGTCTACGAGGTCTTCGTGTACTCACCGGACATGGAGGGCGTGCATCTGCGATATGGACCCGTCTCGCGCGGTGGGCTGCGCTGGTCCGACCGGCTCGACGACTACCGCACCGAGATCCTCGGACTCGTCAAGGCGCAGGCGGTGAAGAACGCCGTGATCGTGCCCGCGGGCGCCAAGGGCGGTTTCGTCGTCCGCAACCCGTCGTCGACCGGTCTCGCGTGCTACCGGCAGTTCATCTCCGGACTGCTCGATGTCACCGACAACCGTTCGGACACAAACGAATTGGTCCACCCGGACGGTGTCGTGTGCAGGGACGGCGACGACCCCTACCTCGTCGTGGCGGCGGACAAGGGCACGGCCACGTTCTCCGATGCCGCCAACGAGGTGGCGCGGGGATATGGGTTCTGGCTCGGTGACGCGTTCGCCTCCGGCGGGTCGGTCGGATACGACCACAAGAAGATGGGCATCACCGCGAAGGGCGCGTGGGTGAGCGTCACCCGCCACCTGGACGAACTCGGGATCGACGTCGACCGTGACGAATTCACGGTGGCGGGGATCGGCGACATGAGCGGCGACGTCTTCGGGAACGCCATGCTGGCGAGCACCGGCATCGGACTCGTCGCCGCCTTCGACCACCGGCACGTCTTCGTCGACCCCACCCCCGCCGGGGACCAGGCATGGCAGGAACGTCGCAGGCTGTCCGGGCTGCCGAGGTCGTCCTGGGCCGACTACGACCGGACCCTCATCAGTGCCGGCGGCGGCGTCTGGTCACGCGAGAGCAAGTCGATCCCGGTGAGCAGCCAGATGCGGACGGCGCTCGGACTCGACCCGTCGGTGACGGCACTGACATCACCGGAGATGATCCGCGCCATCCTCGCCGCCCCGGTGGACCTGCTGTTCAACGGCGGAGTCGGAACGTACGTCAAGGCCTCGGCGGAACCGCACGCGGATGCGGGTGACAAGGCGAACGACAACGTCCGGCTCGACGCCGGGCGGCTGCGGGCCCGGTCCGTCGCCGAGGGCGGCAACCTGGGGATGACGCCCCTCGCCCGGATCGAGTTCGCCCGCGCAGGCGGTCGGGTCAATACCGACGCGCTGGACAACTCGGCCGGAGTGGACTGCTCGGACCACGAAGTGAACATCAAGATCCTGCTCGACTCGCTGCCGACCGATCGAAGCCTCGACCCGGCTCGGCGCTCGGACGTGCTGGCGGCGCTCACCGACGACGTGTCGGAACTCGTACTCGCGAACAATCGCACGCAGAACCGTGTGCTCGGAGATTCCCGCTGGAACGCGGCCCGGATGATCGATGTCCACGAACGGATGGTGACCGGCCTCGTCGAGCACCGTGGACTGGATCGGGAACTGGAGGCACTTCCGGACGCCGACGGCTTCGCCGCGTTGTCCGAGGCCGGACTCGGATTGACCTCGCCCGAACTGGCGACGCTCCTCGCCCACGCCAAGCTGGATCTGAAGGCGGATCTCGAGGATTCGGACGTCTTCTCCGACAAGTACTTCTCCGCACGGCTCGGCCAGTACTTCCCGGTCGCGCTGCGCAGCGTCGCCCCCGTCGACGCCCATCCCCTCCGTCGGGAGATCCTCGCCACCGAGATCGTGAACGACATCTTCGCCCGTGGCGGGCTCACCTACGCGCACCGCCTCCGCGAGGAGACGGGCGCGGGCCCCGCGGATGTGGTGCGCGCGTTCGTCATCACGTCGGAGGTGTTCGGGCTCGCGGAACTCTGGTCCGACATCGCCGCGGCGAAGCTGGCGCCGGCAACGGAATACGAACTGGTCGTCGAGGCGCGCCGTCTGCTCGACCGCGCGTCGCGGTGGTTCCTCGCGCACCGTCGCCAGCCGCTGTCCGTGGACGCCGAGATCGACAGCTTCCGCCGCGACGTCCGGACGCATTCCGCCGAGGTCGGTGGGTGGCTCCGGGGCGGCGAAGTGCTGGCCATGGAGGCGTCGCGCCGCCGGTACGACGAGGCAGGCGTCCCGGCGTCCGTTGCCGGGCGCATCGCGGACGGGCTCTACCGGTTCAGCCTGCTCGACATCGTGGACGTCGCCAGCGAGGTGGGCCACGACGTCGCCGACGTGGCACCGCTGTACTTCGCCCTCTCCGATCACCTCGGCGTGGACCGGTGGCTGATCAAGGTGTCCGCACTTCCGCGTGGTGAACGCTGGCACACCCTCGCTCGTCTGGCGCTGCGAGACGACCTGTACCGGTCGGTCCGGCTCCTGACGCGCGACGTCCTGTCCTCGGGTGAGTCCGGGGATGCGCCGGACTCCCGGATCCTGCTGTGGGAGACCGCGAACCGGGCCCGGATCGAACGCGCGCGTCGGACCTTGGACGAGATCGACGCCACGTCCACTCACGATCTGGCGTCGCTGTCGGTCGCGGCGCGGCACGTGCGGTCTATGGCGGATCCTAAGTGACACAACGCCTGTGAGTACTTATTAACCGCGGCGGTTAATAAGTACTCACAGGCGCGGAGCGCACTTACAGGGTGCGCGCGGGGTCTTCGTCGTCGTGGACGAAGTCGGCCTCGACCGCCGAGGCCGGTTCCTTCCACACCCACGGCTGACCGTCCTGGACGACGCGACGGTAGGCGTACAGCACGATCGACAGCGACAGGACGACGACGCCGACGATCAGTTCCTTCGTGCTGCCGTAGCCGGTGATGGACGCGCTAAGCGCACCGACGACGACCATGATCGTGTCGACGATCACGAGGAGGCCCGCGATGTACACCCACTGCTTGCCGAGCTTGATGGGGCGATGGGCGTCCGGCTCGTCGCGGCGAAGGTTGAGGAAGCCGGTCAGCGAGAGGATGTGGCAGATGAGGTAGCCGACGATGCCGGCGACGATGACGGCGAGCGCCTCACCGACGAACAGGATCAGGATGACGTTGACGAGCAGGTCGAGGGACATGGCCCGTCCCGGAACCTTGAACCGGTTGAGCTCGCCGAGCTGCCTGATGGTGAGACCCTCGCGGGCGCTGCCGTGGAGTACGCGTCCGCCGTCGGCGGTGGTCATGACCATCAGGAGGACGAGGCCGGCGATGAGGCAGATCGCCATCACGATGTCGCCGCCGGGAATGAGGGTTTTGAACACGGTCAGGTAGAACGACACGGGGTTGTCGGCGACATCGGCCTGGTCGACGAGTCCGCCGACTCCGAGCGGGACGAGGATGTAGACGGCGATCACGAAGAAACCGGCCAGTCGCAACGCAATTCGGCTGTCGCGGATGGTGTCGCGGAACTCCGGGACGAAGGAGGCGACCGCCTCGATGCCGTAGACCGACCAGGCGAGGACGAACATCCACGCGATGGCGGTGCGCCAGCCCGCTTCACCGCTGGCCGCGATGTCCCAGTGCAGGTTGCTCATCGACCAGCTGTCGGACAGGAGCGGGGCGGCCGCGAAGACGATGATCGGGACGAGGACGAGGGCGCCGGTCGCGTACATCAGCCACATCGCGGGCCGCATGCCCAGCACGTTCAGTCCCCAGCCCAGAAACAGGACGCCGAGTGCGATGACGTGGGGTAGTCCGATGGTGGCGAGTCCCGTGGAGAACGTCCACGTCTGTTCGGGGAACCATTCGGCCTGTACCAGTTTCCCGATCTGGAGACCGTAGATGGCCAGCGAACTGGACCAGGAGAACCAGTAGCCGTACGTCGCGAGCGGGCCGACGAGGGTCGACCGGGTCCGCCAGCCCTGATGGGCGTACATCGAGATCCCGCCGACCTTGTCGACGAACATGCTGGCCATCTCGGAATAGATGAAGTTCTGGAGGCACGCCAGGACGGCGACGGCGCCCAGGAGGACGAGCGTCGTCCATGCGCCGATCAGGCCGATCGCGTACCCCATTCCGACGAACAGTGCGGCGGGGATCGAGAGGCTGATGGTGAAGCCGTCCCACCAGCGCAGGTTCTTCTCATAGGTGTGGTCGTCGGCGAAGGAATCGTGCAGGCTCACGGGAGTTCTCCAGTTCTGGGCCTTGTCGGCGCAGTATGTGTATTCAGAATGCGGCCCTCGGCGACGCGAGTCGAGTGGGGGAGGCCGATGGACCGCCGCAAGTGTGTGATTCAAGACACTAACACCGCGCAATGCGTCGCACAAGATGGAATATGTCTATGTATTGCGTATTCACTGGACGTTTGCATCAATGAAATGCAGCATTCTGCCCCCGCAACGCCACTGATCTCGTTGTTCTGGCTAGAGTCGATTCATGTCACAGCACACTCTGGACGAACTGGACCGCGCGATCCTGCGGCAACTCGAAGACGACGGACGGCGAGCGTTCCGGGAAATCGCGCGCAACCTGGGCTCGTCCGAGGCGACGGTGCGGGCGCGCGTGAAGCGCCTGCAGGATCTGAACATCCTGCGCATCGTCGCGTTCGCCGATCCCGAGCGGCTGGGCGACTCGCAACTTGCTCTCGTCTTCCTGACTGTCGATCCGGATCGGCACCAGCAGGTGGTGGACGCGCTGACCGAGATGCCGGAGATCACCTATGTCTCGACCCTGCTGGGGCGCGCCGACATCTGCGTCGAGGTCGGCAGCGCGAACAACTCCGAACTGTGGGCATTCCTGAATCAGCATGTCAGCACCATCGAGGGCGTGCGTACCACCGAGACCACCTCGATTCTCAAGGTGCACAAGCTGCGGTACGGCACGCCCTCGCGTGGGTAGTGCTACTGACCGGCACGGAACACCGTGCGGTGCCAGTCTTTTCGTGACACCCCGGAGATGTCGCTCATCACGTGCTTAACGGTGAGGTACTCCTCGAACGAGTACGTCGACATGTCCTTGCCGAAGCCGGACGCACCGACCCCGCCGTGCGGCATCTCGCTGATGATCGGGATGTGATCGTTGATCCATACACAGCCCGCGGCGATGTCCCGCGATGCGCGCTGCGCGCGGTACAGGTTCGTCGTCCACGCCGACGCGGCGAGGCCGTAGTCGGTGTCGTTGGCCCGGCGGATCGCGTCGTCGTCGCCCGAGTGGCGGCTGACGGTGAGCACGGGTCCGAACACCTCGTCGCGGTACACCTCCGCGTCCTCGGTGACGTCGGTGATCAGGGTCGGGAGGTAGAAGGCCCCGGGCAGGTCGGGGGCAGATCCGCCCGTCACGATCCGGAAGCCGGCGGCACGGGCGCGCTGCACCATGCCGTCGACCCGGTCGCGATGGGCGAGCGTGATCAGCGATCCGAGGTCGGTGTCCGGGTGGTACGGATCGCCCACGACTACCCGTTCCATCAGTTCGGCCACGCCGGCGACGAAGTCGTCGTACAACGAGTCCGCCACGATCGCGCGGGTCGCCGCGGTGCAGTCCTGGCCGCCGTTGATCAGCGACGCCGCCACCGCGCCGTGCACGGCCGCATCGAGATCCGCGTCGTCGAAGACGACGAACGGGGCCTTGCCGCCCAGTTCCAGCTGGACGCGGGTGCCGTTCACGGCCGCCTGCGCCATCACCGTCCGGCCCACGGCGGTCGATCCGGTGAAGGTCAGGACGTCGATTCCGCGATGTCCCGCCAGGGCCGCGCCGACCACGGCGCCCGTGCCCGTCACCACGTTGAACACGCCGTCGGGCAGACCGGATTCGGTGGCCAGCCGGGCGAGCCGCAGCGTGGTGAGCGGGGTCAGTTCACTCGGTTTGAGCACGACCGTGCATCCGGCGGCCAGCGCCGGAATCACCTTCCACACCGCCATCTGCAGTGGGTAGTTCCACGGCGTGATCGATCCGACGACGCCGACGGCCTCGCGGCGGATGCTCGACGTGTGGTCGGGGGAGTATTCGGCCGAGGCCTTGCCCTCCAGATTGCGCGAGGCCCCGGCGAAGAAGTCGATGTTGTCGATGCTTCCCGGCACGTCGAACTCGCGGGCGAGCCGAATTGCCTTGCCGGTCTGCGCTACTTCCTCGCGGGCGAACAGTTCGGCGTCGCGTTCGAGCGCGCGGGCGAGCGTCGTGAGGACTGCCGCGCGCTGGGACGGCGCCGCCCCCGACCAAGCGGGGAAGGCGGTGCGCGCGGCCCGGACGGCGGCATCGACGTCGGAGGCGGTCGCCAGCGTCAGCGTCGTGACGGGTCTGCCCGTCGCCGGATCGACGATGCGGTGGGCGTCGCCGGAGCCCTCGGCCGGGGATCCGGAGATCCAGCAGCCGGGCACGGTGGCCGGCAGGTCGAGCGAGGTGGACGGCGGACAAGGGACCGAGACGGTCATGAGATCACTCCAAGACGGGGGCGAAAAGATTCACCCACAGTAGAGAAGCGATGCGGTGTTGGCTACCCGTCGTCGCGAATTTGCTCATCGAATGGGACAAAATTCTGCGTATTGCGTCGAAAATTTCGCCTCAACTACTTGAATTCGCGGTCACAAAGCGTCAGGATTGACGCATGCCGGATCGAACCTCGGAGTTCGACGATCTGCCGGGGCGATCAACCCGAGTTCGGTCGACGGGCCCGGCCCGGACCGAACTCGACTGAACCGAAACACAATTGAGGACTACGATGACTGCAGTCACCGAACAAGCCACGACAACCGGGCTCGAAGCGGCCGCCCGCCGCCACCTGTGGGGGCATTTCTCCCGGCACGGGGAGAAAATCACCCCACCGATCATCACCCGCGGCGAGGGCGCCCGGATCTTCGACGCGGCCGGCAAGAGTTACCTCGACGGGTTGTCCGGGCTGTTCGTCGTCCAGGCCGGGCACGGCCGCCGCGAACTCGCCGAGGCCGCCGCCACACAGGCCGAACAGCTGGCGTTCTTCCCGCTCTGGTCCTACGCCACCGAACCCGCGATCGAACTCGCCGAACGCCTCGCCGGCTACACCCCGGGCGACCTGAACCGGGTGTTCTTCACCACCGGCGGCGGCGAGGCCGTCGAAAGCGCCTGGAAACTGGCCAAACAGTACTTCAAGAAGGTCGGCAAACCCGGCAAACACAAGGTCATCTCCCGCTCCATCGCCTACCACGGCACCCCCCAGGGGGCGCTGGCGATCACCGGCATCCCCGCCCTGAAGGCCCCGTTCGAACCGCTCACTCCCGGCGCGTTCCGGGTCCCCAACACCAACCTCTACCGCGCCCCCGAACCCCTCGGCGCCGACCCCGAGGCGTTCGGGATCTGGGCCGCCGACCGGATCGCCGAGGCCATCGAATTCGAGGGCCCCGACACCGTCGCCGCCGTCTTCCTCGAACCCGTCCAGAACGCCGGCGGCTGCTTCCCACCGCCACCCGGCTACTTCGCACGGGTCCGGCAGATCTGCGACGACTACGACGTGCTGCTCGTCTCCGACGAGGTGATCTGCGCGTTCGGCCGGATCGGGTCGATGTTCGCGTGCGACGACTTCGGGTACGTCCCCGACATCATCACCTGCGCCAAGGGGATGACATCCGGGTACTCACCGATCGGGGCGATGATCGCCTCCGACCGGCTGTTCGAACCGTTCGCCGACGGGCAGTCGATGTTCGCCCACGGCTACACCTTCGGCGGCCACCCCGTCTCCGCGGCGGTGGCGCTGGCGAACCTGGACATCTTCGAACGCGAGGGCCTCAACGCCCATGTGGCCGAGCAGGCGCCGGCGTTCCGGGCCACCCTCGACAAGCTCACCGACCTGCCGATGGTCGGCGACGTGCGCGGCGAGGGCTTCTTCTACGGCATCGAACTGGTCAAGGACAAGACCACGAAGGAGTCGTTCACCGACGCCGAGGCCGAACGGGTGCTGCACGGATTCCTCTCCACCGCCCTGTTCGACGCCGGCCTGTACTGCCGCGCCGACGACCGCGGCGACCCGGTCATCCAACTCGCCCCACCGCTGATCTGCGGGCAACCCGAATTCGACGAAATCGAAACCATCCTGCGCAGCGTCCTCACCGAAGCCTGGACCCTGCTGTAACGCAACCGGTCCCACGCCGGAAGGCGGCACCTCGACAACGGCGTCGAGGTGCCGCCTTTCTGTTTTCCGGTGCGCCGCACGTGCGCATCGTCTCCGTGGCGCGCCGAGCCGGCGAACCTCGAGGGGCGTCGCTGCGCAATGCGTAGCAGGGCTAGTGTGATCGACGCAAAAACAAAGCAATTCTCGGGTTGTGTAGCGCTTTGCGTGCTGTTAGTGTGGTGTGCAACACGCAAAGCGTTGAATCGATGCTATTCGATAACGCAACGCGCAGCATCGAGTCGTACTCGCCGCCGGAGAGTGGCGCAATCAGAGGAGCGTGTCTTGACGATTCAGGACTTTCCCGCTGCAGACTGGCCGGGCAACAAGGCGGCCGCGGTGTCGTTGACCTTCGACGTCGACGCGGAAGCCGGCTGGCTGGGGGAGGGCGACGAGTACGCGCGCCGTCTGACCATCCTGTCCGAGGGCCGCTACGGCGTCACGCGCGGAGTGCCGCGCATCCTCGATCTGCTTGCCCGGTACGACATCTCGGCCACGTTCTTCGTCCCCGGACACACCGCGGAGCACCACCCCGCGATGGTGGAGAGCCTGCTCGACGCGGGACACGAAATCGGCCACCACGGACACCTGCACCTGCGCAGCGACAAGGTGAGCGCACAGCAGCAGATCGACGAGATCGACAAGGGCCTCGAGGCGCTGGAGCGGCTGGGCGTCCCCCGGCCGCGGGGATACCGCTCCACCTCCTGGGAACTCACCCCGGAGACGTTCGCGTTGCTCGTCGACCGCGGATTCCTCTACGACTCCAGCTGCATGGGCGACGACCGCCCGTACGTGGAGTCCTGGGACGGGCTCGAGATCCTCGAACTGCCCGTGCACTGGTCGCTCGACGACTGGCCGCGCTTCGGCTGGAACATCGACGGCGGCGGCAACGTCGCCGATCCAGAAGAGCTGCGTCGTTGCTGGACAGCCGAATTCGAATCGGCCCGCGCCGAACGCAGGCACACGAGCTTCACCATGCATCCCGAGGTCATCGGACGCCCCTACCGGCTCGCCCAATTCGAGCAGGTCGTGGCGCACATGGCCGAATCCGGCGACGTGTGGTTCGCCCGCCTCGACGAGGTCGCCGCACGGGTGGCGCCGCGACTGCAGGTCGCGTCGTGACGCGCCGGTTCCGCTCCACGCAGACCCGGCCGTGGGACCGCGGCTACGAATTCGGGAGCGTTCACGCGGAACAGGTCGGCGCCTGCGTGGCCGCGTACCGGCAGTTGTTCGACCGCGCCGCCGGCTCGGCCGTCGACCTGGACCACTGGGGAGCCGTCGCCCTCGAGCGGATCACCGAGGCCGCACCCGCGCTCGCCGAGGAGATCGACGGCATCGCTGAAGGAGCCAGCCTGCCGGTCACCGCGGTCGCGGCGATCAATGCGCGTACCGAAGTGCTTGCAGCAGTGGGTTCGTCCTCACCGAGCGAGTGCTCGACCGTCGTCAAGCTCGGGAACGGGGCGGCGCCAGTTTCCGTGCAGGCGTGGGACTGGTTCGCCGAACTCGCCGACCTCTGGCTCGTCTGGGAGATCCCGCACGAGAACGGGCACCTGACCACCACGGTCACCGAATACGGCATCGTCGGCAAGATCGGCGTCAACGACCGCGGCCTGGGCGTGCACTTCAACATCCTCCATCACACCGAGGACGGGAACGGGATCGGCGTCCCGGTGCACGTGCTGGCCCGCGCCGTGCTCGACGAGTCGCGCGACCTCAACCACGCGCTCGTCCGGCTCGCCCGGGCGGACGTGTCCGCGTCGACGTCGCTGACGCTCGTCGCGAGCACCGGCGGTGAATCCGCCGCCGTGAGCGTCGAACTCAACCCCGGCGGGATCGGCTACGCGCTGCCGGACCCCGACGGACTCCTCGTCCACACCAATCATTTCCTCAGCAGTCCGGCGAACCTGCACGACAAGGAACTCCGGGACGGACCGGACACCGTCATCCGATTCGACCTGCTCCACCGTCGACTGTCCGGCCGGCCGGACGTCGATGTCCCCACAGTCCTCGAGGCGATGACGTCACACCTGCTCGGCGGCGGAGCGACGTGCTGCCACGTCGACTCGGCCCTGCCTGCGTCGGCACGCTTCGAGACCCTCGCCACCGTCTCGCTCGACGTCGAGAACGGAACCCTGACCGCTCACTCCGGTGGGCCCTGCACCATCCTTGCCGATTTCGCGGCACCGACCAAGGAGAACACCGTGCTGAAACTGAAGCGCATCGACAACATGGACATCCTCACGCGCGATGTCGACGCACTCGTGGAGTTCTACCACGGCGTCCTCGGGCTCCCCTTCCACCTCCCGTACGAGAAGGACGAGGAGTGGGCGGCGATCGACCTGGGCAACGTGACGCTGTACATCTTCAAATCCGAAGTGGGCGAACACGCGCCGCGCCGCACCGCGATCAACCCCGACAACGCGCCCGGCTACGACTCGATCGCGTTCGAGGTCGACAGCCTCGACGAGGCCGAGGCCGCGCTGGACGGGCGCGTCGAATGGGTCGACGAGCGGATCCAGTGGAAGCACCCCAGCGGCACCTGGTACCAGTACCGTCCGTTCTTCGACCCCGACGGCAACATGCTGTACGTCACCGAGCCGCACATCGTCGGAGCCGAAGCATGAGTCCGGCCGCCATTCCCACTGTGCGGCTGGACGACCGCGTCGCACTCGTCACCGGCGCGGCCCGGGGCATGGGCGCCGCCCACGCGCGGACCCTCGCGTCCCGCGGAGCCGACCTGATCGTAGCCGATCTCGACACCGCAGAACTGTCGGCCGTCGCCAAGGAGATCCGCGACAGCACCGGCCGCCGCGTCGAATGCCTCGCACTGGACGTCACGACACCGGACGCCGGTGAGCGGGTCGTCGCCGTCGCGAACGACAGCTTCGGCCGCCTCGACGTCCTGGTCCACAACGCGGGCATCATGCACGACTGGAAGACGCTGAGCGAGACACCGGTCGAGAACCTGCGGCCCTACCTCGACGTCAACGTCCTCGGCCCGTACGCCATCACCCGCGCCGCGACGCCGCTCCTCGCCCGCAGCGAGGCACCGCGCGTCATCTTCATCTCCTCGCAGTGGGGGCAGGTTCCGGACGGACACTCCTACGGCTACATGGTGTCCAAGACAGCGCAGCTCGGCCTGATGAAGGCGCTGTCCGCCGAACTCGTCGCGCGGAAGATCCTCGTCAACGCCGTCGCCCCGGGCGCGATCCACACCCGGATGGTTCCCGACGAGGTCTATGCCGAAGAGCTCGCAGCCGTACCCCTCGGCCGTCTCGGCGACGCCCACGAAATCGCCGCGGCCGTTGCCTTCCTCGCCTCCGACGGAGCCGCATTCATCACCGGTCAGACCCTCGCGGTCAACGGTGGAGCGCTCGTCGTCGGCGCCTGATCTCCCGAAAGGACCCTCGTGACCACCTCCATCCCCACCCCCACCAAACGTGAACTGGCCGAGGCGGCGATGCGCCGCTCCTGGTTCCCGGTCGCGCGAATCCGCGACCTCGACACGCCCCAGACGGCCACGCTTCTCGGCGTCGGCCTGGTGATCTACCGCGACGGCGAGGGACGGATCTCGGTGCAGTCGCGGCGTTGCCCGCACCGCGGCGGCGACCTGTCGATGGGCGAAGTGCACCGGAGTTCCATCGGCTGCCCGTACCACGGCTGGGAGTTCTCCAGCACCAACGGCAGTTGCAGCCGCATCCCGTCCCTGGCGGATCAGGGCAAGATCCCGCCGCGCGCGTCGATCGCCACGTACCCCGCAGTCGAGCGGTTCGGGCACGTCTGGACCGTGCTCGAGGACCCGATCCGCGACATGTACGAGATCGAGGAGTGGCAGGGCCTCGACCTCGAATGGCTCGCCGCCGACCCCATCGACTCGTCGGTCGGCGTCGGCGTGACGATCGAGAACTTCCGCGACGTCGCGCACTTCCCCTTCGTCCACAAGGTGTCGATGGGCCCGACCCCGGAGGTCGTCGAACCGCTGGACGTCAACCGGGACGGTCTCGACGTCTGGATGGACCGGCCGCTCGACGCGGGCTCCGGCGACTGGGCCGGCGACGGCGACTGCATGATGCGGTACCGCTGCTCCGCACCGGGTCTCGCGTCCATCACCTACCACTACGAGAAGCTGGGACGCCGCGTCGTCGCCGGGTTCCCGTCGCCGATCGACTACGAACACGTCAAGATCTTCTGGGGCGTCGCCAACGAGGTCGGCTACCGCGGCGCCGACCTC
This sequence comes from Rhodococcus sp. NPDC056960, assembly GCF_042674125.1. Lineage (NCBI taxonomy): Bacteria > Bacillati > Actinomycetota > Actinomycetes > Mycobacteriales > Nocardiaceae > Rhodococcus > Rhodococcus sp. NPDC056960. Next base: position 146,917 of record NZ_JBHURF010000011.1, read on the forward strand.
GAGGAATGCCTGCGCGTCGAGGAAATGGTGTACCTCGAGGACATCCCGATCGTCGAATTCATCGAACCCCGCGAAATCCCCTGGGATTCCGAGTTCCAGGAGTTCTCCGTGCCCGCCGACCTGTTCACCCTCAACTACCGACGGTCGTTCACCGAGCTGATGACCCGTGTCGAGGACGGCAGCCATGTCAACGAGTTCGTCTGATCCGCAGACGCTTCCGCTGCGCGTCGTCGCCGCCCGCTGGGAGGCCGAGTCGATCACCTCCTACGAGTTCGCCCGCGCCGACGGCGGTGAGCTGCCCGCCTGGGTACCCGGTGCCCACGTCGACGTGCACCTGCCGTCGGGGACGGTCCGGCAGTACTCGCTGTGCGGCGACCCCGCCGACACGTCGCGGTACCGCATCGCCGTCCTCGAACTACCTTCGGGCCGAGGCGGTTCGGTGGAGGTCCACCGCGAACTGCGTCCGGGGCGCCCGATCCGGATCGGCCTGCCGCGCTCCAACTTCGCCCTGGCCGACGCCGAGCGGTACGTGTTCGTCGCCGGCGGAATCGGCATCACCCCGATGCTGCCGATGATCCGGGAAGTGCAGCGGCGCGGTCGAACCTGGGAACTGGTGTACGGCGCGCGCACCGCCGAGCACTTCGCGTTCGTGAGCGAACTGGACGCGTCCGCGGTGCGATTGGTGCCGCAGGACACGGACGGTCACCTCGACCTGGCGTCCGTCGTCGAGTCCTCGTCGGGGGCGGCGGTCTTCTGCTGCGGTCCCACACCGCTCATGGACGCGCTGGTGGAACGGATGTCGCAGGCGGGTCGCGCCGGCGACCTCCACCTCGAACGGTTCGCCGCGGCGGCCCCCGCAGTCGAGTCGGGCGGAGAATTCGAGGTCGAACTGGCCCGCAGCGAGAAGGTCGTGTCGGTGCGTCCCGATCAGACGGTGCTCGAGGCCGTCCGCGACGCCGGCGTCGACCATCCGTCGTCCTGCGAGATGGGCATCTGCGGGTCCTGCGAGGTGAAGGTCCTCGGCGGCGACGTCGACCACCGCGACGACCTCCTCACCGAAAGCGAACGCGCGCAGTGCAACAGCATGATGATCTGCGTGTCCCGGGCAAGGGGAGCCCGCCTGGTCCTCGACCTGTGAGTACTTATTAACGTCGGGCGGTTAATAAGTACTCACGGGCGCGAAGCGCACCACGACGCCGGGGCGGAGCAGGGCCGGGGGAATGCGGTCGGCATCCCAGATCGGTTCGTCCGTGGTCCCGATGAGCTGCCAGCCTCCGGGCGAGCTGCGGGGATAGATTCCGGTGAACTCCCCGCCCAGCGCGACGGTCCCGGCGGGAACGGAGGTCCGGGGCGTCGCGCGGCGCGGCACGTGAAGTTCGGGCGCACCGCCGGAGAGGTACCCGAAACCCGGTGCGAAGCCGCAGAACGCCACCGTCCACGGTGTCCCGGTGTGCGCGGCGACCACACCGTCGACGCCCAGACCGGTCAGCTCGGCCACGTCCTCGAGGTCGGGGCCGTCGTAGCGCACCTCTATCCGGATCTCCTCCGGGGCATCGTCGGCGACCGGCGGCGCCGGCTCCGTGGTCCGCACCCACTTGGCGACGCGGTCCCGGCTGGTCGCGCCGTGGTCGAACCGGACCAGGATGGTGCGTGCCGCCGGAATCACCTCCACGACCCCGGGCGGCCGGGACCCGTCCAGGGCACGGAAGTGCGCGAGCACGGTGCCGAGATCCTCGAACTCGGCGAGGATCGCGCTTTCTCCGACGTCTAGGATGCGCATCACACGAACGGCTCCACCGTGATGCCGTCGGTGTCGAGCAACGACCGGATGGCGGTGGCCATCTCGACAGCCGCGGGCGTATCGCCGTGGACGCAGACGGATTCGGCGGCGACCGTGAGCACCGTACCGTCGACCGCCTCGACGGTGTGATCGACGACGAGTCGGCGGACCCGCTCGGCCACGACCACCGGATCGTGCAGGACGGCCCCGTCCGTCGTCCGGGGCACCAGAGTGCCCTCGGGGGTGTACGCGCGGTCAGCGAAAGCCTCGGTGACCGTCCGCAGTCCGGCCTTCTCGGCCTCCTCGAGAAACATCGAACCGGGCAGACCGAGAACCGGAAGCGTCGGGTCGTACGCGCCGACCGCCGCGACCACCGCCCGGGCCTGCTCGCGGTGATGCACGATCGCGTTGTACAGCGCGCCGTGCGGTTTCACGTACGCCACCGCGGATCCGGAGACCTGAGCGAGACCGTCCAGGGCACCGATCTGATAGACGACGTCGGCGGTCAGATCGCGCGGAGAGACGTCGATGAACCGGCGTCCGAACCCGGCGAGGTCGTGGTAGCCCACCTGCGCCCCGATCCGGACCGTCAGCTCGGAGGCCGCGGAACAGGTGGCCATGAGGGTCGCAGGGTCGCCCGCATGAAACCCGCACGCCACGTTCGCGCTGGTCACGAGCTTCAGCATCGCCAGGTCGTCGCCGAGGGTCCAAGCGCCGTAGCTCTCGCCGAGGTCGCTGTTCAGATCGATTGCCGGCACATATTCGATACTAGGGTTCCGAGTGCCGTCTTGTAGATTCTCTCGCGGGGGCGGGCGGAACCGGTGAGGGACCTGCTGCGTCAGAACAATTGACCGCGCGTGGTGGAGTGCGCCATCGGAGGGGGAAACGTGACCGACCCGGCATACATCAAGGATCCCGAGAACTTTCATTCGGACCAGTGGGATCACGCGCGGATTGCGAGTGCCGTCGCGGGCATGGACGTCGAGCTCGTGAGCGGCATCGCGAGAGCCTGGACCGAACTGGGGACGACGGCCCACGACGCGATCGTCGAATTCAGCGATGCAATCAAGAAGACGATCGGCGAGAGCTGGCAGGGAACTGCCGCGTCGGCGGCTTCCGGCGAGACCCAGCGGTACTCCTCGTCCGCGGCGCAGGCGCAGGAGCAACTCCACGGAGTGGCGGCGGCATTGACGCCGCTGGCCGAGACGGTCGCATCTCTGCGGTCGCAGGTCCCCGAGACCATCGGCACCGGACTGTGGGACAAGCTGACACCCTGGGACACGGACACCGAGGACGAGTACTACCGGCGCGAAGGCGAAGCGCGCGAGAAGATGGCTGCGATCTACAACCCCGGACTCGCGACGTCGGACGGCAACGTCCCGTCGTTCACCACACCGGAAAGCATCGTCGATGTGCGGTCGGGTCAGGCCGGCCCCGGTAACGAGCAGGCCAGCGGCACGCCGAATTCGAGCGATCGGGTCGGGGCACCGAGCGTCGCGCAGCCTACCTCCGGCGAGGCTCCCGCGAGCGACCCGTCCGCCGTGTCCGCTGGGGATGGCGCGCCGGCGCCGGACGACACGCAGCCGGACGCCGCAACCGCGCCGTCGACGGCGGCGACCGCACCGGCGTCGACGGCCACTGCCTCGGTGACGGGGGATCAGACGCAGAGCAGGCCGGGTCTCGCACAGGGCGTTGATTCGTCCGCGGGTGCCGGATCGCGATCCGCGGGCGCCGGAGCAGGCGGCGGAGCCGCTGGTGGGATCGGTGTCGGCGGGCTCGGCGGCGGTGTCGGCGCCGGAAATCGGGCAGGGTCCGTGGCGAGGCCGGGCTCCACACCCGGGGCCGCGGGGGTGGCAACCGGTGGTCGGACGGGTGCCGGGATGCGCGGCACCGGCCCAATGGGTGGCGGAATGATGGGCGGCGGCGGTGCAGGAGCCGGCAAGGGCGGCGGCGAGGACAAGGAACACAAGACGCCCGACTACCTGATCACCCTCGACAACGGCAACGAGTTGATCGGCAAACTGCCCCTCGTCTCGCCACCGGTGATCGGCGCATGAGCATGCACAATTGGCGGTTGCGTCCCGAACTGTTCGACGCGCTGTGGGCCGGCACCGGGCAGGATCGCATCCCGTACCCGTTCCGGATCGTCAGCGCGCACCCCGGTCTCAACGCCTATGTGGCAGAGCAGAACCGGTTACGCGAATCCTTCGCGGGAGCCGAACACGACGACGTGAAGTCGGCGCTGGCGGTTCTCGCCGAGCCCGAGGTGTATGTCGAGATCTCCGGTTCCACCGTCGACGAGACACCGATCCGCATCATCGGCGCGCAGGGGCGGGGATGGGCGGTGATCGCCGCCCAACTCCCCGGCCGGGCACCGCACATCGGTGGCGACGTGGTGGTCGGCGCAGGTGCGGCCGGGCGACTCGGCGCGCAACTGGTCGGCCTGATCCCGCAGAACGCCGCCGGCCGGCACCGGTTTCGGCGGGACGAGGAGGACCTCGGCTTCTCCCGGGGAATCCTGCAGGACGTCAATCGGGTGGCGCCCCCTCCGCGACTCGAATCCGCCGTGCAACGCGGATACGCGGGGCGCGGGAAGGTCAGGGTGTTCCGCGGACCCCGCTACGGCACCGGCAGGGACGTCGGCGTCATGCAGTGGATCGACATCGCCGGCGACGGCCGCTACCTGATCGGTCCGCACGATCCCGCCGCCGCGCACCCGGCAGGCCCCGACCAACTCGTATCGTCGCTCGACACCCTCATCAGGGTCGGTACCACTCCTCGCACAGGGTCGGTCGGCGGGCGCGGTTGGTAGATTGCCACGCGCCGGCGATTCCACAGGTGGGACACAGCAGCACACACGGAGGGGACACAACCATGGCGGGGCCAGAAGCACCGGAAGCCGGATGGAAGGCTTTCACCGAAAACATCGTCGGAGGAGGCAGGCTCGAACTCGACCCCGCCGGCATCGAGCAGTGCATCAAGCTGTGCCAGGAGCATGCGGAGCTGATGGGCGACTTGGCTGACAACGCTCGTCAGAAACTTCGTGCAGCTGACTTGGGAATTGGAGAGCACGACATCGACTCGGCCAAGCAACTGGCACGGAAGTTCGATGAGAAGGCCATCGGCGGCGGTGACATCGACTTCGCGAACACGGCGGTGGGTCTGTTCGGTGCGCATCAAACGTATGCGAAGGACATGAAGTCGATGTTCGAGGCGGTCCTCGCGCGCTACAACGAGCAAGATGCGGCGATTGCCTTGAGTCTTGGTTCGGTCGGAGGGGACTTATGAACCGTCCGTTGGGTGGCTTCGCCTTGGTGCTCGGCGTTGCGGTGGTAGGCGCAATCGCAGGTTGTTCAACCCCGGTGGATGGTGCAGCTGCGCAACAACCGGCTAGGGAGATCGCGTTCCACCCATGTGACGGCCTTACCCCCGAGGCACTTCAAGCGGCGCAGATCGATGTGCGCCCGGGATCGCGACTGTCGGACGAGCCTGCAAATCGATCATGCTCATTTCGATCACGCAACCCGGACTACGGCGTCGTCATCTCCGCAATCGGTGAAACACCGGACAGCGTGAAGAGCGACGACCGCTTCGCCGTCCTGAGTGAGACGGAGATCGGCGGGCGGCGTGCGCTGGTGTCGGATTTTCGCGGGGGCAGTGCGTGCACGGTGTCGGTGGCGATTGAGCCGGGGATTCTCGAGTTCATGATCGGGTACAGCGAACTGGAGGATTTCACGACTGTCGAGGCGGCGTGTGATCAGGCCACGAAGGTGGCGACGACGTTGGCGCCTTATTTCCCCGACCATTTGTAGGGGAGCCGAACTGAGCCGCCACTTTCCGCGAATCGATGGCCGAACTGGCCTTCACAAGCCCGAAAGTGGTGGCTCAGTGCGAGTGGGCGGCGTGCGAGTGGGCGATGCGTCCGGCGTTTTTGCGCCGTGAGGATCCGCTGAGTCTGCAGACGAGGTAGATGATGAACGAGATCGAGGTGACGAAGCTGGACACCGGCACTCCGGGTGCGAGGGAGAGCAGGATGCCGCCGACGGCGGCGAGTTCGGCGAACACGATCGACAGGATCGTGGCCTTCAGCGGGCTGGCGGTGACGTAGGCGGCGGCTGCGGCGGGGGTGATGAGCAGTGCCATCACCAGCAGCGCCCCGACGATCTGGACGCCGAGGGCGGCCGTGATGCCGACGAGGACGGCGAACACGATCGACAGCGCGCGCACGGGGACGCCGCGGGCTTCGGCGACGTCGGGGTCGGTGCTCGCGAAGAGGAGGGGACGGTAGATCAGGCCGAGGACCCCGATGACCAGGACGGCGCAGAGCAGCAGCAACTGCAGGCCGCTGTTTCCGGGGGCGACGATCTGGCCGATCAGCAGCGAGAAACTGGTGCCGGTGCGGCCTTGATACGACCAGATGAACAGCACCGACAGGCCGAGGCCGAACGCCATGATCACACCGATCACGGAGTCGCGATCGCGGGCCTTCGCACCGAGCAGCCCGAACAGCACCGCCGCGACCACCGACCCGGCGATGGCGCCGGCACCGACGCTGACCCCGATGAGCAGGGCCGCCGACGCACCGGTCAGGGACAGTTCGCTCGTGCCGTGCACGGCGAACGACATCTGCCTGCTGACGATCAGCGGGCCGATGGCTCCGGCGAGCAGTCCGAGGATGGCGCCCGCGATCAATGCCTGCTGGACGAAGTCGTACTGCAGGAGGTCGACCGTGGCGGAGACGTCGAACATGTGCGACATCGCGTCGGTGAACTTGTTGCTCATGCGTGTCCCTCGTCTGTGTGGTGCACACCCTCGCCGGGGCGGAGACCGCCCGCGCTGCCGAGTGCGTCGATGGCGTCGCCGGTGCCGATGACGACGAGGCGGCCGCGCACGTGCAGCACCTCGACGTCGGTGCGGTACAGCTCGGACAGCACCTCCGACGTCATGACCTCTTCCGGTGCGCCGATGCGGAACTGTCCGTCGACGAGGTAGAGCACGCGGTCGACGAGCGGGAGGATCGGGTTGATCTCGTGGGTGACGAACAGCACCGCGGTGTCGTGGGTGCGTCGGCGCCGGTCGATGAGTCCCGACACGAGGTTCTGGTTGGCGAGGTCGAGGCTCAGCAGCGGTTCGTCGCACAGCAGGATCTGGGGGTTGCCGACGAGGGCCTGCGCGATCCGCAGTCGTTGCTGCTCGCCGCCGGACATGGAGCCGATCGGCGCGTCCGCGTAGTGCTGCGCGCCGACTTCGGCGATCGCCGCGTCGACGATCGCCCGGCGTCGGCCGCGCCGGAGGAGACCGGTTCCCCACTGGTGGCCGTCGACACCGAGCCCGACGAGGTCGCGGCCCCGCAGCGGCAGCCCGTCGTCGAGCGACTTCTGCTGGGGGATGTACCCGACGTGCGAATTGCCCTTCCGTGCCGGGGTTCCGGCGATGCGCGCGCTGCCGGAACTGAGGTCGAGCTGGCCGAGCAGCACCTTGAGCAGCGACGTCTTGCCCGACCCGTTGGGTCCGAGGACGGCGACGAATTCACCGGGTTCCACGGTGAGGTCGAGGTCCTGCCAGAGTGTGCGTTCGCCGAAGGACAGCCGCGCCCCCGTCAATTCCAGTGCGGGGACGCGACCGTTGCCGGTGTTCGTCGAAGTGGGTTCTGTCACAAGCCGATCAGTTCTATTGCAGAGCCGCGGCGAGCGACTCGGCGGTATTGGTCTGCCACTGAATGTAGTCCAGGCCTTCGGGCAGGGTTTCGGTCACCTCGACGACGGGGATGCCCGCCGACTCGGCCGTGGCCCGCACGTCCTGGGTGACCCGGTCCTGGGTCTGCACGTTGTAGACGAGGGCCTGCACCTGCTTGTCGGTGAGCAGTTGCCGTGTCGCGGCGATGGCGGCGGGCGCGGGATCGTTGCCGTTCTCGATGGCGCTGGTGAAGTCGGGTGGGGTGACGTCCTTCAGCCCCGCCGACTGGAGCAGGTAGTGGGCGATCGGTTCGGTCTGGGCGACGGGCGCGCCCGGGTGCGCGGCGGCGATGCCGTCGGTGATCGTGGAGATCTGCTCGAGCTGACCGTGGAAGGCGGCGGCGTTGGCCTTGTACGCGTCGGCGTTGTCGGGGTCGAGTTGGCCGAGCTTGTCCGCGATGGACTGCGCGGTGGCGTCGACGGTGTCGACGTCGAACCAGACGTGCTCGTTGACGTCGCCGTGGTCGTGGCCCTCGTGCGAGTCGCCGCCGGCCGCGTGTTCGTCCTCGCCTTCGTGCGCGCCACCCTGGAGGAGATCGAACGCGTTGACTGTGAGTTGATCGCTGTTGCCGGTGCCGATGATGTCGTCGACGAAGTGGTCGTAGCCGCCGCCGTTGTAGACGATCAGCGACGCGTCGGTGAGCTTGGCGGCGTCGGCGGGGCTCGCCTCGAAGGAGTGCGGGTCGGACGACGGCTCGGTGACGATCGACGTGACGTCCACCTTGTCACCCGCGACGGCCTGCGCGACGCTGCCCCAGACGTTCGTCGACGCGACGACGGTCAGCGTGCCGTCGCCGGTGGTGTCGGAGCCGCACGCGCTGAGGGTGAGGGTCGCGGCGACCGACAGCCCGACGGCGGCCGTGGCGGCACGAAAACCTGAGGAAACGCGCACAGAAAACTCCTGACACAGAGACGAACGCTAAACGCTATTGGAAACCGTTACCGTTGCACTTTAGCGGATCGGTCCTGGTAGTGCACTTTCGGTGCAGCCCCGACGCGCCGGAACGCCGGCCAGGTACTAACGTCCCCCTATGCCCAGGTCTCGACAACCTCGTCGCCAAGCCACGCTGGCGTCGCTCGCGGCCGAGCTCAATATTTCGCGAACAACGGTGTCCAATGCCTACAACCGGCCGGATCAACTGTCCGCGGAACTCCGTGACCGGGTGCTGCAGGCGGCGAAGCGCCGCGGGTACCCGGGGCCCGACCCGGTGGCGCGCTCACTGCGCACCCGCAGGGCAGGCGCCGTGGGACTGCTGCTCACGGAGGCCCTCAGCTACTCCTTCCGCGACCCGGCCGCGATGAGCTTCCTGTCCGGACTGGCCGAGTCGTGCGAGGCGGCCGGGCAGGGTCTGCTCCTGATCCCGGCGGGCCCGGGACGCGAGGAGGCCGACGCCGCCGCCGTCGTGCAGCAGGCGGGTGTCGACGGGTTCGTGGTGTATTCGGTCGCGGACGACGACCCCTACCTCGCGGCGGTGTGCGAGCGGCACATCCCGATGGTCGTATGCGACCAGCCTCGCGAGATCCCGGGGGCGTCGCTCATCGGAATCGACGACCGCGGCGCGATGCGCGGCCTCGCCGACTACCTGATCGGCCTCGGCCACCGCGACATCGGTGTGCTGAGCATGCGGCTGGGACGCGACCGGTCGGACGGGGTGGCCGACGCCGAGCGTCTGCGGTCACCGAACTTCCACGTCCAGCGCGAACGCATCGAGGGGGTGCGCGACGCGATGGCGGACGCCGGCCTGGACCCGGGGACGCTGACCGTCGTCGAGCGTTTCGAGCACACCGGGAAGTCGGGGCATGCCGGGGCCGCGCAGGCGCTCGGGGTGAATCCGCGGATCACCGCGCTCGTGTGCACCACCGACGTTCTCGCCCTGGGCGCCTTGGACTGGGCGCGTTGGCAGGGCATCGACGTGCCCGGACAGCTGTCGGTCACCGGGTTCGACGGCGTCGACGACGCGCTGCGCGAGGGCCTGACCACGGTGCGGCAGCCGCAGGAGGAGAAGGGTCGCCGGGCCGGCGGCGCCCTGCTGATGTCGCCGTCGCACTCCGGTGTCGCGACCGTCGAGATGCTCGAGACGGAACTGCTGCGCGGAACGACCGCCGGGCCGGCCAGGCGCTGACCGACCCGATGCTCTAGGCCAGGAGCTGGGCGCAGCGCAGCAGCCCGAGGTGGCTGTACGCCTGGGGGTGGTTGCCCAGTGAGCGTTCGGCGACGGGGTCGTATTCCTCGCTGAGCAGCCCGGTCGGTCCGGCGGCGTCGACCAGTTGCGCGAACAGCGCCTCCGCCTGCGACCGCTGACCGATCAGCAGGTACGCCTCGACCAGCCAGGCCGCGCACAGGTGGAAGCCGCCCTCGGTGCCGGGCAGTCCGTCGTCGTGGTGGTACCGGTACACGGTCGACCCGCTGCGCAGTTCGGCCTCGGTGGCGGTGACGGTGGCCGCGAACTTCTCGTCCGACGGGTCGATCAGCCCCGACAGTCCGATGTAGAGGGTGGCAGCGTCGAGGTCGGTGCCGTCGTAGGCGGCGGTGTACGAGCGGACCTCGTCCTTCCAGCCCTTCTCGCGGACCTCGTCCGCGATCTTGTCGCGCAGCGGCGTCCAGCCAGGTTCGATGTCGCGGCCGAAGTGCTCGGCGAGCGCCACCGCCCGGTCGACGGTGACCCAGCCCATCACCTTGGAGTACACGTGGTGACGCGGGTTGTCGCGGATCTCCCAGATTCCGTGGTCGGGTTCGAACCAGCGACGCTCCACCGCCTCGACCATGGCGCACACCAGTTCCCAGTCGCGGTCGTTGAGCGCGACCTCGACGCCCTGCTTCTCGCGGGCATGGGACAGGTCGTGGATGAGTTCGACGATGGGTCCGAACACGTCGAGTTGCACCTGCTGATTCGCCGCGTTGCCGATGCGGACCGGACGCGAGCCGGCGTATCCGGGCAGCGAGTCGATGACGGCCTCGGGCGGCAGACCGGCACCGTGCAGCGTGTAGAGAGGGTGCAGGCGTTCGGGGCCGGGGAGTGTCTCGAGGACGTCGTGCACCCAGTCGAGGTAGCCCTCGGCCTCGCTGAGCGAACCGATGCTGACGAGTGCGGACGCGGTGAGCGCCGCGTCGCGCAGCCAGCAGTATCGGTAGTCCCAGTTGCGGACGCCGCCGATCTCCTCGGGCAGCGAGGTGGTGGCGGCCGCCATGATCGCCCCGGAGTCGACGTGCACGAGGCCACGCAGGGTGAGCGCCGAGCGCTTCATCAGGTCGGGTTTCAGGGTGGGCAGGGTGAGGCTCTTCGCCCAATCCGACCAGTACGATTCGGCGACGGCGCGCCGCTCCTCCTCGGGCGTCTCGGACGGCCCGATTTCCTCGGTGCCACAACGCAATTCCAGCACTATGTCGCCGCCGGACGGGTCGACGACGGCATGCGCGGTCTGCTGGTTGCCGTCCGACGTGACGTTCCACTGCACGCCGGGGGAGCGCAGGACGATCGGCTCGTTGGTGCCGTGCACCCGCAGTCCTTCGGCGACCGCCTCGAGGATGACCTGGCCCTGCCCGAACTCGGGTCGCGGCGCGAACGTCACGACTGCGGCGGCCTTCCCGCTGATCACCCGGGTCAGGTCGGTGCGGCCCTGGCGGACGTCGTGCGGCAGGTAGTCGGTCACGGCCAGGCTGGCCCACCGGGTCTGCACGGTCATCGTGCTGTCGATGTACCGCTGGCTCAGCGGCAGGGCGCTGCGGTGCGGGCCGACGCTGAAGTGACCGGCTTCCGGCCCGCCGAGCAGGTGCGCGAACACGGACGCCGAGTCGGGTTCGGGATGACACAGCCACGTGAGCGTCGCGTCGGGGGTGACGAGGGCGACGGTCCGCGGGCTGGCGAGCATGGTGAGGCGCTCGATCGGCGGCGCGTGCGCCCCGGACAGCCAGGTGCGGCGCTCCTCGAGCAGGAACGCGAGAGCAGCGGCGACGTCCTCGGTGGACGAGACCCGGTATTCGGCGAGGCTGTCGCCGGGTCCGACCTTCACGCCGAGGTCGGGGCCCTGGAGGCGGGCGAACGCCTTCTCGTCGGTGACGTCGTCGCCGACGAAGACGGCTGCGGTCGCGCCGTCCTGGTGTCGGATCAGGTCGAGCGCATGGCCCTTGTCGGTGGCGACGACGGCCAGTTCGATGACGGACTTGCCCTCGGTGACCTGGACCCCCACGCGCTGCCCGGCGTCGGCGCGGACCGCGGCCAGGGCCTGTGCGCCTTCCTCGGCGTCGGCGTTGCGGACGTGGAGTGCGACGCTCGCCGGTTTCGCCTCCACCGACGTGCCGGCGTGCAGGGCGGCGATCCGCCTGAGCTCCTCGGTGATCTCGACGAGAAGCTTCTTGGCGTCGGCGTCGATCGCATGGATGAACCCGATGTCGAATTCCGAGCCGTGGCTGCCGACCAGCTGCACCTCGGCGGGCAGCCGCGACAGCGCGGCGAGGTCTTTGAGGGCCCGGCCCGAGATCACGGCCGCCGTGGTTCCGGCGAGGCTGGCCAGGGCGCGGAGCGCGCGCACCGATTCGGCGTGCGGAAATGCCTTCTCGGGGTCGGAGACGATGGGGGCCATCGTGCCGTCGTAATCGGACGCGACGAGCAGTCGAGGGGTCCGCGCCACCCGGGAGAGGGCACGACGAAGTTCGATGGGCAGATCATGGGCGCTCACACGTTCAAATCTAGGGGATGTGACGGCTGTGAGCGCGTTCTCGGCGAGGGCTGTGCCCCGATCGCGTCCTACTCGGGTCTGCGGCTTCCGTCACCGAGCAGCAGTTCGACGGTGAGTTCGAGCCGATTCGCGACATCGGTCGCGGACGAGCGGCGTGTGAGCCAGGCCACCAGGTTCGACAGCCACACGTCGGAGATGACGCGGGCGACGGCCAGCTGGTCCTCGGTGGGCTCGGTGTCGGTCATCGCGCGGGCGAACAGGCGGTCCATCAGCTTGCCCACCTGATCGACCTCGGCGGCCGCGGAGGCGTCGGCGAACATGAACGCGCGCGTCATCGCCTCGGTCAGCAGCGGGTCGCGCTGCATGGCCCGGGTGATCTGGCTGAGGATCAGCTGCATCCGCTCGAGCGGGTTCCGGCCGGGCGGGTTCTTTCCGCGCGAGTCGATCCGCTCGAATTCGCGGGCGAGCGCCGACACCAGCAGGTGAACCTTCGACGGGAAGTAGCGGTACAGCGTGCCCACGGCGACGTCGGCGCGTTCGGCGACGGCCCGCATCTGCACGGCCTCGTATCCGCCCTTGGAGGCCAGGGCCAGGGTGGCGTCGAGGATCCGCTTGCGCCGTTCCTTCTGCGCGTTGGAACTGAGATCGTCCTCGCCCAGCGTCGCCGCAGCGACCGTCGTGGACCGTGATCGAGAGCTGGTCGTCATTACCTGTTTTCCTTCGCGCCTTGACTCATGGCCAGGTGTCATATTAGAACACGTTCTAGACGAATGTGTCATTCAGGAGAGGCGGATACCCGTTGTGACTATCGCCACCACCGACGAACAGAGGGCCGCAGCGGGTTCGATCCAGGCATGGGCGCGGTCGACGGACCCGCTGGTCACAGTACGGCAAGGACCAGCAGATTCGTGGCGGACGCCGTGGCGGTCCTTCTCCTCGATCGGAATTTTCTCCGTTGCCGTGCCCGAAGAGGTCGGCGGGTCGGGGGCGGGAATCGTCGACCTCGCCGCCATGCTCGAACAGGCCGCAACCGAACTCGCCCCGGGTCCTGTTCTCTCGACGGCTCTCGCCGCTCTCGTCGTCGGGCGCAGCTCGGGTGCCGCCGCGAAACGGTGGTCCGAGGAACTCGCCGACGGCGCGATGCCGTGCGCGGTGGCCCTCGGCAGCAACCCCCCGGTGAACGCGACGCTCGGAGCCGACGGAGGACTGACGGTCACCGGCGACGCGGGCTTCGCGATCGGCGGAGATGCCGGGGTGTCCGTGCTGCTGCCCGCCGACGCGGGCGACGGTGTCGTGTGGTGCCTGGTCGACGGCGAGGCCGACGGCCTGGACGTCACGGTTGCCGACACGATCGACAAGAGCCGTCCGCTCGCCCGGGTGCGCTGCGACGGCGTGGCGGTGGCGGCCGACCGGGTGATCGCGGGACTGCGGGACGGGCTGGTCCGCGATCTCGCCGCGACACTGGCCGCGGCGGAGGCGTCCGGGATCGCGAGCTGGTGCCTGCGAACGGCGGTGGAGTACGCCAAGATTCGCGAGCAGTTCGGCAAACCGATCGGCTCGTTCCAGGCGATCAAGCATCTGTGCGCGGAGATGCTGTGCCGCGTCGAACAGTCCGGTGCGGCGGCGTGGGACGCGGCTGTCGCGGCGGAGCGCGCCTGGGATGCGGACGGCGGCGAGCTGCCCGTCGCGGCCGCGGTCGCGGCGTCCGTCACGCTCGACGCCGCGGTCGAGACCGCGAAGGACTGCATCCAGGTGCTCGGCGGCATCGGCTTCACCTGGGAGCACGACGCCCACTTCTATCTGCGCCGGGCCACGTCGCTGCGGCAGCTGCTCGGCGGTTCCGCGCGCTGGCGGGCGCGGGTCACGGAACTGACGCGCGCGGGTGCCCGCCGGCATCTGACGATCGACCTGACCGGCCTCGACGACGAACGGGCGCGGATCCACGCCGAGATCGCGGAGCTGATGGCGCGGCCGGAATCCGAGCGACGCGCGGCCCTGGCGGACTCCGGCTACCTGGCCCCGCACTGGCCCGCACCGTACGGTCGCGGCGCGCGGGCCGCCGAGCAGATCCTGATCGAGGAGGAGCTGGCGGCCGTCGGGGTCGGCAGGCCCGACCTCGTGATCGGCTGGTGGGCGGTTCCGACCATCCTCGAGCACGGGAGCGCCGAGCAGACCGCGCGCTTCGCGACCCCGACGCTGCGCGGGGAGATCGTCTGGTGCCAGCTGTTCAGCGAGCCCGGCGCCGGTTCCGACCTCGCGGCGCTGCGCACGTCCGCGGAACGGGTGGACGGCGGGTGGAAGCTGAACGGCCAGAAGGTGTGGACGTCGCGGGCGCAGGAGGCGGACTGGGCGATCTGTCTGGCCCGCACCGACCGGGACGTGCCCAAGCACAAGGGCATCAGCTATTTCCTCGTCGACATGTCGAGCCCCGGCATCACCATCTCGCCGCTGCGCGAGATCACCGGCGACGCCCTGTTCAACGAGGTGTATCTCGAGGACGTGTTCGTGCCGGACGACCTGGTGGTCGGGAATCTCGGCGACGGCTGGACGCTGGCCCGCACCACGCTGGCAAACGAACGGGTGGCGATGGGCGGGGGCTCCTCGCTCGGTGCCGCGACGGAGGAACTGCTCGCGCTCGCGGGGGACGGCGACCCGGTGACCGACGACAGGCTCGGCCGGCTCATCGGCACCGCGCTCGTCGGTTCACAACTCGAACTGCGCACCACGCTCCGGCAGCTGGACGGCCAGGACCCCGGACCCGAATCGAGTGTCCGCAAGCTGGTCGGTGTCCGTCAGCGGCAGGCCGTCGCCGAATTCGCGATGGAACTCGGCGGCACGGACGGCTGGGTGGAGGGTCCGCTGGCGCGGGAGTTCCTCAACACGCGGTGCCTGTCGATCGCGGGCGGAACGACGCAGATCCTGCTGACCGTCGCGGCCGAGCGCATCCTCGGTCTCCCGCGCGGCTGAGCCGGACGGCGATCGGTCTTTCGCGCGTTCCGGGATGGTGATACAACTAGAACACGTTCTAAATCGAAGAGGGGATTGTCAGCGTGGACTTCACTCCGGACGAAACCCAGGAGGCCGTGGCGCAGGTCGCGGCCGGACTGCTGGCCCGCGACCTCGACGGCGACGCCCTCTGGGCCGCGTTCGCCGACGCCGATCTGCTCACCCTCGCCCTTCCGGAACGCCTCGGCGGTGAAGGGCTGTCGGTCACCGACGTCGGCGCGCTGCTCACCGAGGTCGGGCGCACGGCGGCGCAGGTCCCGGCCCTTGCGACACTCGGGTTCGGCGTGCTGCCCATCGTCGCGCTCGGCGACGACGCGACGCAGGACGCACTGCTCACCGGACTCGACGCCGGACGTACGTTCACCGCCGCCCTCGCGGAACCCGGCGCGCAGTTCCCGGCACGACCGTCCGTGACGGCGGTCGCGGACGGCGACGGCTACTCCGTCACCGGGCGCGTGCTCGCCGTTCCGTACGCCGAGCAGGCGCACCGGATCCTGGTGCCGACGGATGCCGGGGTGGTGCTCGTGGATCCGGGTGCGGACGGCGTCACGCTCACCTCGACTCCGTCGGCGTCGGGGAGTCCCGAATCCGCGATCACGTTCGACGGTGCGCGGGGTGCACTGCTCGCGGCCGGCGACGACGCGGTGCAGACGCTGTACCGCATCGCCCTCGCGTCGATCGGGGCCGTGGCTGACGGACTGCTTTCGGGTGCAACCGCTCTGGCGGCCGAACACCTCGCCACCCGCAATCAGTTCGGCAGGCCGCTCGCCACGTTCCAGGCCGTGTCCCAGCAGATCGCCGACGTCTACGTCACCTCCCGCACGCTGCATGTGTCCGCGCTCGCGGCGTCGTGGCGGGTGTCCGAGGGACTGGACGCGCAGGACGACCTCGACGTGATGGCGTACTGGATCGCCGCGGAGGTGCCCGCGGCCATGCAGGTGCTGCACCATCTGCACGGTGGGATCGGCGTCGACGTCACGTACCCGCTGCACCGCTACTACTCGACCGCCAAAGACCTGGCCCGCCTCGTGGGCGGCGCCTCGTACCGACTCGACCTCGTGGGGGCCCGGTGTTCATCGATCTGACCGACGAGCAGCGTGAACTGCAGGCGGAACTCCGGCGTTACTTCTCCGGGCTGCTCTCCCCGGCCGAGGCGGAGGTGATGCGCACGGAGCGCCACGGCGCCACCTACCGCGAGGTCATCCGTCGGATGGGCAAGGACGGCTGGCTCGGTGTGGGCTGGCCGGTGGAATTCGGCGGCCGCGGCTTCGGCGAGATCGAACAGCAGATCTTCGTGAACGAGGCTGTGCGAGCCGATGTTCCGCTGCCGTCGGTGACGCTGCAGACGGTCGGCCCGACACTGCAGGTGTACGGCACGGAGGAGCAGAAGCGGAAATTCCTGCCCGCGATCCTCGCCGGCGAGGTGCACTTCGCCATCGGCTACACCGAACCGGAGGCGGGCACCGACCTCGCGGCGCTGCGGACCACGGCCGTGCGGGTCGGCGACGAATACGTCGTCAACGGGCAGAAGATCTTCACCACCGGCGGCCACGACGCCGACTACCTGTGGCTCGCCGTCCGCACGGGCTCGGCGGATTCGCGGCACCGCGGCATCTCCATCCTCATCATGGACACCAAGGACCCCGGCTACAGCTGGACGCCGATCATCACGTGCGACGGCGCGCACCACGTCAACGCCACCTACTACACCGACGTCCGGGTGCCTGCGGACATGCTGGTCGGCGAGGAGAACCAGGGCTGGCGGCTGATCACCACCCAGCTCAACCACGAACGGGTCATGCTCGGGCCGGCCGGGCGGGTCGGGGGACTCTACGACCGCGTCCGCGACTGGGCGGCCGCACACGACCTGCTCGGCGAACCGGACGTGCGGCGGGTGCTCGGCGAGATCCACGCGACGTACCGCCTCAACGAACTCCTCAACTGGCAGGTGGCGTCGAGCGAGTCGGACGCCGTCGACGTCGCCGACGCGTCCGCGACGAAAGTGTTCGCCACCGAACGCATTCAGCGGATCGGCCGGCTCGTCGAGGAGATAGTCGGACGGTACGGCGACCCGTCCGAGCCGGCGACCGCGGACCTCGTGACGTGGCTCGACATGCAGGTCAAGCGCAACCTCGTCATCACCTTCGGCGGCGGGGTCAACGAGGTGATGCGCGAGCTGATCGCGACCGCAGGCCTGAAACTTCCCCGAGTCCCGCGATAGGAGCGCCGCGCGTGATGAGTTCCGAACAGATTCTCGCTGCCGCAGACGAGGTCCGGGCGGCGGGCCCGAGCGCACCTCGCGCCGGACGCGACCCGATCAACCAGCCGATGATCCACAACTGGGTGGAGGCGATCGGCGACAGGAATCCGATCTACGTCGATGACGCGGCCGCGCGGGCGGCCGGACACGACGGCGTCGTCGCCCCGCCCGCGATGGCGCAGGTGTGGACGATGCAGGGCCTGAACGCCGTTCGGCAACCCGACGACCCGCTGGGCCGCATGACGAACATCCTCGACGAGGCCGGGTACACATCCGTCGTCGCCACCAACTGCGATCAGGTCTACCACCGTTACCTGAAGATCGGTGAGGACGTCACCATCACCACCACCCTGGAGGACGTGGTGGGCCCGAAGAAGACGGGACTCGGGGAGGGCTTCTTCTTCACCACCCGCAGCGTGTGGCGGGACGCCGCCGGAGAACCGGTGGCCGAGATGCTGTTCCGGATCCTGAAGTTCATGCCGAAATCCACTGCGGCGCAGCCGTCCGGGAACGGGCAGGGTCCGTCGTACGACGATCTGGACCCGACGAAGATGATGCGGCCCAGCGCCTCCCAGGACACCCAGTTCTTCTGGGACGGCATCGCCGCGCACGAATTGCGGATCCAGCAGCGTGCGGACGGGTCGCTGCAGCACCCGCCGGTGCCTGCGCTGTGGAAGGACAAGACGGAGGCGACGGAGTACGTCGTCGCGTCGGGCCGCGGCACGGTGTTCAGTTACGTCGTCCACCACGCGCCGAAGGTCCCGGGACGCTCGCTGCCGTTCGTGGTGGCGCTCGTCGAACTGGAGGAAGGCGTCCGGATGCTCGGCGAGCTGCGCGGGGTCGAGCCCGCCGACGTCACGATCGGGATGCCGGTGGAAGCGACCTACCTCGACTTCCCCGGCGACGACGAGACGGGCGGCACGCCGTGGACCCTGTACGCGTGGCAGCGCGGAGCGAAGGAGCAGTCATGACGTCCACACTCGATGTCGCGGTGGGAACGACGCTTCCGGAGCTGTCCGTCACCGGCGACCCGACGTTCGTCGTCTCGGCTGCACTCGCGACGCGCGACTTCCAGGACGTCCACCACGACCGCGACCTGGCGCAGCGGCGCGGATCGAAGGACATCTTCGTCAACATCCTGACCGACACCGGGCTGGTGCAGCGGTTCGTCACCGACTGGGCCGGACCGACCGCGGTGATCAAGTCGATCGCGCTGCGGCTCGGGGTCCCGTGGTACGCCTACGACACCCTCACGCTGAGCGGCACGGTGGCGTCGGTGGACGACGGGGTCGTGACGCTCGACGTCGTCGGGAAGAACGATCTCGGCGACCACATCACGTCGACGGTGACCCTCGTCCTGGACGGACGCACGAACGGAGCGAGTGCATGAGCGGGCTGTCGGGCAAGGCTGTCATCGCCGGGATCGGCGCCACCGATTTCTCGAAGGACTCGGGACGCAGCGAATTGCGGCTGGCGGCGGAGGCGGTCACGGCGGCCCTGGACGACGCCGGGCTGGACCCCGCAGACGTCGACGGCCTCACCTCCTTCACGATGGACACCAACACCGAAGCCGCCGTTGCCCGTTCGGTCGGAATTCCGGACCTGAAGTTCTTCAGCCGCATCCACTACGGCGGCGGTGCGGCGTGTGCGACCGTGCAGCAGGCGGCGATGGCCGTGGCTACCGGTGTCGCCGACGTGGTGGTGGCGTACCGGGCGTTCAACGAGCGGTCGGGGACGCGGTTCGGGCAGGTGAACTCCGGCCTGGTGCAGCAGGTGAACTCGTCCGGCACCGACAACGCGTTCTCCTACCCGCACGGTCTGTCTACGCCGGCGGCGTTCGTCGCGATGGTCGCCCAGCGGTACATGCACGAATACGGCGCCACGAGTGAAGATTTCGGACGGGTCGCGGTCACCGATCGCAAGCATGCGGCCACCAACCCGAACGCCTTCTTCTACGGCAAGCCGATCACACTCGAAGACCACCAGAACTCCCGCTTCATCGCCGAGCCCCTGCACCTGCTCGACTGCTGCCAGGAATCCGACGGCGGCATCGCGATCGTCGTCACGTCACCGGAGCGGGCGAAGGACCTGAAGCAGACACCGGCGGTGATCGCGGCGGCGGCCCAGGGTAGTGGCAGCGACCAGTACATCATGACCAGTTACTACCGTCCGGACCCCGCGGGACTTCCCGAGATGGAGCTGGTCGGCAGGCAGCTGTGGGATCAGGCCGGACTCGGACCGCAGGACATGGATCTGGCCGTCCTCTACGACCACTTCACACCATACGTATTGATGCAGCTCGAAGAACTCGGCTTCTGCGGCCGCGGCGAGGCCAAGGATTTCATCGCCGACGGGGCCATCGACCTCGACGGCGCCCTGCCGCTCAACACTCACGGAGGCCAGCTCGGCGAGGCCTACATCCACGGGATGAACGGCATCGCCGAGGGGGTACGTCAGATCCGCGGCACGTCCGTGAACCAGGTGCCCGGGGTTCGGACCGTCCTCGTCACCGCAGGCACCGGCGTACCTACGTCGGGGTTGGTACTGACGGCCTGACAGCTGCCCGCGTCCGTCTGCGCGCAATATGTTTCGCGACGTAGCCGGCGTCGCGGCCCACCCCGCCGGTGAGCATCGACGCGAATGCCTGCAGGAATGGCAGCCCGACGAAATACAGTCCCGGATGGTCCGGCGAGACGCCGCGGGACTGCTCGGGCCAGCCGTCCGCACCGGTGACGGGGATCTGGATCCAGGACGTGTCCTTGCGGAACCCGGTGCACCAGACGACGTTGCGGACGTCGAGGGCCGTACCGTCGTTGAGGACGGGTTTGCCGTCGCGCACATCCGTGACCTTCGCGGGACGGTGGTCCACACCGGCCGCGGCCAGGTCGGCGCGTTTGACCCTGAGCAGGGGTCCGCCGCCCGAGCGGACGTGGGGGCGCATCTTCCGCCCGATCGGCGTGCGTTCCGTCAGTACGTGATTGGCCAGAAACCACATGATCGGGATCGCGACGTGGGCGATGCGCCCCTCGAGGTCGAACGGCACCTCCCCGCGGACCGGCCCGCAGATCGTGGTGCGATGCGAACGGGACACCTCCAGTGCGATATCCGCCCCGGAGTGGCTGCACCCGACGACCAGCACCGGCCCGTCCTGCAGTTGGGAGGGATTGCGGTAGTCGCTCGAATGCAGCTGCCGGATCCGGGGATCGAGGCGCTCGGCGACATCCGGGACCACCGGATTCTGCCAGGTCCCGGACGCGACGACGACGTTGTCGGCCTCGAACCGCTCCGTCCCGGCAGTGACGACATACCGGTCGCCGGCACGGGACAGGGCGTCGACGGTGACGCCGGTCCGGACGGGCAACGCGAACCGCTCCGCGTAGGCCTCGAAGTAATCGGCGACCTCGTCCTTGCCCGGCCAGGACCAGGCCCGGGCAGGAATGCCCCAGCCGGGCAGGCCGTCGTACCGGGCGGGACTGTAGAGCCGGAGCGAATCGAACCGCTCCCGCCAGACGTCGCCGACGCGGTCGTGGGCGTCGAGGATCACGAAGCGCTGTCCGTGTCTTGTGAGGTGGTACCCGGTGGCGAGGCCGGCCTGTCCGGCGCCGATCACGATTGTGTCGAAATGTTCTGTGGACATCGTCTGTCTTCTTCCCTGCGGTGATCGGTGGTCATGTTCGACGTTATGACCGGGGCCGATCCGGGCGCGTCGGGAAAAAGGCGCAGATACGTACGACCGTATGGGTGCTTTTATGCAGACGGTTCGACGAGGTGATGCTCGTAGGCGTATGCCGTGGCGGCGGACCGCGACGAGATGCCCAGCTTGACGAAGATGTTGCTCAGGTGCCGCGCGACCGTCTTCTCGCTGAGAAACAGTTCCGTCGCCACCGCGCGGTTGCTCTTGCCGGCCGCGACGAGACGGAGCACGCACACTTCGCGCGGTGTCAGCGGAGTGCTCGCCGTCGAGTCGGGCCGGAACTCCGCCTTCAGCCGCTCGAGGTCCGGGACCGCGCCCAGTTGCCGGTAGGCGGCGGACGCGAGGTCGTGCTCCATCTGCGCGGTGTCGTCGTCGCCGAGGTCGCGGCAGACCAGCGCGACCGACTCCCGGACCCGCGCGCACTCGTACGGCGCCCCGATGTCCTGCCAGCGTCGCCAGGCGTCGCGCAGAACGGTCAGCGCGTCGCTGCCCCGCCGTTCGGCGTGCAGCACCGATCCCGACGCCTGCGCGGACAGTGCGCACAGGTAGGGGATCGCGAACCGTGTGGCGATCGAGTCGAGTTCGTCGGCGGCGACGCGCGCGGCCGTGACGTCGCCGGCGGCGAGCAGGATGTCCACGCAGGCCGGCAGCAGCCGGGCGCGTTCCACCGCGCCGGTGGACTCGTCCACCGCACAGCGGATCGACGCCGCCGCGCTGCCCACCCGCCCCTGCGCCATCCGCAGCAGCGCGAGTCCGGGCTGCGGTCGCCTGCCCCAGCGGTTCGCCTCCAGGAACAATTTCTCGGCCTGGGCGATCTCGCCGCGCAGCCGGTGCAGGTCGGCCATCACGTAGGCGGCGGACCCGACGCCGGCATGCGAGGCGAGGCGCTCATGCGCCCGCCGCGCCGAGTCCATCGCCGTCGGCCAGTCGCCCTGCAATTGCAGGATTTCGGCGCGGTGGACGAGACACTGACCGCGGTACGGCACGAGGTCGGGTTGCGCGGAACACCACTCCTCCAGCGCCACAGTCCATTCCCGGGATCGGCGGAGATCGCACATGTTCTGGCACTGCTCGATCACGGCGCAGTACACGATCCCCGCGACGACCGGTGACACCTCGTCGGACGTCACCGCGACCATCGCCTCGTCGAACGCGGACACCGCCTCGGCGACGTCGCCCAGGAGCACGAGCGAATGGCCGGTGCCCAGCATCCCGAGCGTCGTCAGATCCGGGTCGGCGAACCGGATGCCCACCTCCGTCACCGCGCCGAAGATGTCCCGGGCGGCGGCGCCGTCGCCCTCGTCGATCCGTCGCAGCCCCTGCGGCACCATCAGGTAGCCGCGCTCCGCGCAGTCCGCACCCGCGGTGTCCAGCAGCCGCTGGGCCTTGCTCAGCCAACCGCCGCCGCGCGCGTGCTCGCCGCGCATGATCAGGACGAACGAGAGCCAGAACGCGCACCGCGCGGAGCGCACCGGTCGATCCGCGCGGACCCAGTCATGCACCGCGCGTTCCCACCATGCGGTGCTGGACTCGTCCTCACCGAGCAGGTAGGCGGCGGTGGCGAGCAATTCGAGGTCGTCACCGGACAGTGGGTTGCGGCGGTCGGCGCTCGACAGTCGCGCGTAGGTGTCGCGCCAGTCTCGTCGATCGAAGGCCGCACGGCCCGTCCGGAGTTCCGCCGCCGCGTCGGCCATCACTGTCTCCTGCCGAAGATGTGCGCGCTGACCTGCTCGGATTTCAGACTACCGCCGCACCGGGCCGCCCGGGAACGTCGAATATTCGCTGCACCCTGTCGGTGCCTCGAGTCACACTGGGTCGACACGCCAACGGATGGGAACTTCTGATGGTCGATGCGATAACGGCAGAGGGTCTGGTCAAGAAGTACGGCAAGGTCACCGCGCTGGACGGCGTCGACATCGCTGTCCCCTCGGGAACCGTCACGGCGCTTCTCGGGCCCAACGGCGCCGGCAAGACGACGGCGGTGCGGGTCTTCACCACGCTCCTCGTCCCGGATGCCGGCCGGGCGCAGGTCGCCGGTCTCGACGTCGTGCACGACGCGCGGGTCCTCCGATCCCGGATCGGCGCGTCGGGGCAGTACGCGGCCGTCGACGAGTACCTCACCGGTTTCGAGAACCTGGAAATGGTCGGGCGGCTCTACCACCTCGGGGCCAAACGGAGTAAGGCGCGGGCCCGCGAGTTGCTCGAACAATTCGATCTGGTCGAGGCGGGCGATCGTCCCGTCAAGGGCTACTCGGGCGGCATGCGCCGACGTCTCGACCTCGCCGGCGCGCTGGTGGCCGAGCCGGAAGTGCTGTTCCTGGACGAACCGACCACCGGGCTCGACCCCCGCGCCCGGCTGGCGCTGTGGGACGTCATCGACAACCTCGTCGCCAAGGGCACCACTCTGTTGCTGACCACGCAGTACATGGAGGAGGCCGAGCGACTCGCCGACCAGATCGCGGTGATCGACCACGGCTCGGTCATCGCCCGCGGAACCGCCGACGAACTGAAGGACCGGGTGGGCGGTGAGCGCATCGAGTTGAGCGTCCGGGAGGGCATCGACCTCTCCGTGGTGCGCGACGAACTGGCCCCGCTCGCCGCAGGCGACATCCTGGTGGAAGAAAACGTCCGCCGGGTGACGGTCCCGGTCACCGGGGGTGCAGACGCGCTCGTCGAGGCGCTGGGCCGACTCTCGAATCGAGGAGTGAAGGTCTTCGACGTCGGTCTGCGCAGACCGACCCTCGACGACGTCTTCCTGACCCTGACCGGACACGAAGCCGAAGAGGAGCACGTCTCATGAGCGCCCAGCAGACGGCATCCGTGCACACCGCGCTCGCGGACGGACTCACCATCGCCAAACGCAACATGATCAAGATCAAGCGCGTCCCCGACCTCATCGTGTTCACCACGTTGTCGCCGATCATGTTCGTGCTGCTGTTCGCGTACGTGTTCGGTAGCGCCATCCAGGTTCCCGGGATGTCCTACCGCGAATTCCTGATCGCCGGCATCTTCACACAGACGGTCATCTTCGGGGCCACATGGACGGGCCTCGGAATGGTCGAGGATCTGCAGAAGGGGATCATCGACCGGTTCCGGTCGCTGCCGATGGCCCCGTCCGCCGTGCTGCTCGGCCGCACGTCCACAGACGTCCTGATCAACATCGTCAGCCTCGTCGTGATGTCGCTGACCGGCCTGATCATCGGGTGGCGCATCCACTCGAGTGTCGGAGAAGCGGTCCTCGGCTACCTACTCCTGTTGCTGTTCGCCTACGCCCTGTCCTGGGTGATGGCGGTGGTCGGGCTGTGGATCCGGACACCGGAGGTGTTCAACAACGCCAGTTTCATCGTCATCTTCCCGCTGTCGTTCATCGCGAACACATTCGTCGAGACCACCAACCTGCCCGGACCGCTGAAGGTGATCGCGGAATGGAACCCGGTGTCCGCGGTGACGCAGGCCGTGCGGGAACTGTTCGGAAACACCAACCCGGCCATGACCGTTCCCGACGCGTGGCCGTTGCAGCACCCCGTCATCGCCTCCCTGGCGTGGTCGGCGGTGTTGCTAGTGATCTTCGTGCCGTTCGCGATCCGCCGGTACAAGAAGGCCGTCAGCCGCTAGGTCCCGCTCGTCCGGGAGTCAGCCGAGTTCGCGTGGCGAATCGACGTCGCGGCCCGAGCCCAGATCGGAGCAGTCGACCGTCTCGGCGCCGTGCGCGGCAAGGTATGCGCGGGCGCCGGAGTCTCCGGTGAGGCTGCGCCGCAACGGGAGCCAGTGGTCCCGGCCGATCAGCACCGGGTGGCCCGGATGTCCGGCGTAGTGGGCCTGGCGGAGGGCCGACCGGGCGGCGTCGGGCGGCACCGACGCCATCCGCCGGATGGCGTCGGCGCCGAGGTCGGGGAGATCGACGAGGGTGATGACGACGGCGTCGACGTCGTCGAACGTCGCCGCGACCTCCAGCCCGCTGCGGAGGGACGCGGAGAGCCCCGACTGCCAGTCGTCCGCGATTCCGACGGTCACGGGGACGCCACCGGGCAGCAGCGTCCGCGCCTCGTCGGCGCGGGCACCGAGCACCACCACGGTGGGTTCGCATCCCGCGTCCGCCAGCACGCGGACACCACGCGCCAGCCACGGCTGCCCGTCCGCACCGACGACGAGGGCCTTGGGCATGCCCATGCGGGACCCGGCCCCGGCGGCGAGCAGCACGCCTCCGATCGTCATCAGGGTCTCACCGGTCCGCGCTGCATGCGTCCAACCTACTTTCCCGGGCGGAGTTCGCGGGGCGTCGTAGACTGGCCGGTGGCCTCGACACGGCGACAGCCGGAACGGACGGACACATGGTGGATCCGAATAGAGTCGGCGAACCTGCCCCGCAGGAGTTCGCGGACCGCTGGGGCGGCGTGGGCCGCGTCGTCGACCTCGACGGCCCGGTGCACTGGGTCGAGTACGGCGAAGACACCGGGGCCACTCCGGTCGTCATGGTCCACGGACTCGGCGGCTCGCACCTCAACTGGGTTCGCATCGCGCCGGTCCTTGCGAAACGCACGCGGGTACTGACCGTCGATCTCCCCGGCTTCGGTCTCAGCCCGTCCGGACACCGCCGGACGGGGGTCGATGCCAACGCGGCAGTGCTGCACCGCTTCCTGCGCGAGGTCGTCGGCCGTCCCGTCATTCTTATAGGCAATTCGATGGGCGGAATGATCTCACTGTTCGAGGCGGCGGCGCACCCCGACACCGTCTCGGCGCTGATCCTGGTCGACCCCGCACTGCCTGTGGCGCAAAGGGTCCCGGACCCGCGGATCGCGGTGCAGTTCGCGATGTACTTCACACCCTTCGTGGGGGAGCGGTACCTGCAGTACGCCGGCCGGAAGATGACGGACCGGCAACTGGTCGAGCGCATGATCGACCTGTGTTTCGCCGATCCGAGCCGGGCGTCGGAGGATTCCCTCGCCGCGGCAGCGGCACTCACGGGCTACCGTCGCGGACTGCCGCCCGAGGACGCCGCGTTCCTTCAGGCCAGCCGATCGCTGATGCGGGTGCTGGCCCGCCCGCGGCGATATCTCGGCGTCATGCAGTCGATCGCGCAGCCGGTCCTGCTGCTCCACGGCGACCGCGACCGACTGGTTCCGGTCGCGGCGGCCCGCAAGGTGGCGACGGCAAACCCGCGGTGGGACAGCGTGATTCTCGCCGACGTGGGGCACACCCCGCAGCTCGAGGTCCCCGACGCTCTGCTCGACCA
This sequence comes from Rhodococcus sp. NPDC056960, assembly GCF_042674125.1. Classification (NCBI taxonomy): domain Bacteria; kingdom Bacillati; phylum Actinomycetota; class Actinomycetes; order Mycobacteriales; family Nocardiaceae; genus Rhodococcus; species Rhodococcus sp. NPDC056960. The sequence goes on from NZ_JBHURF010000011.1 coordinate 173,302, forward strand.
CGTGCAGGCCTGGGTCGACCGGCACGGACTGATCGACGTCTAGAGCATGTCTGCTCATTGCGGACGAGGTTCCACGGACGTCCCCTGCGTCCGTCGGGGCAGGTAGCACACACGCTCTACGGGACAGGGAAGGTACCGAGCCCCGGGTTGACCAGTATCTGATACCCGTCGACCGGGGGGTGTGCGCCGACGTCGGCGACCGCGGCGATCGTGCCGCTGCCGGTGACGACCGTCGCGGGCGCGTATCGGCACCGATCCGACGGTCCGGTGGGCCGACTGTGGTCGGGCTCCACGTGTCGGAGGGGGGTGGTGCCGGCGACGCCGGTGGTCAGGTTCCGCCAGTTCACCCACACGGCGACGCAATAGGTCGAGTTGGTCGCCGAACGCTCCGCGGCAAAGGTCACCACGCCGGATGCACCCGTCGTTGCCGACGGCGTCACGGTCGACAGTGGCGGCGGGTACTCACAGGCCAACACGGTCATCAACAGGCATCCTGCGACGAACCGCACCGGGACCTGGAACGCCGTGGTCGTCGCTGCCGGGACCGGCGGCGGGTTCGCCATCGCGGTGGCGAACGAGCAGAGCGGGATCGCGAGGACCGTCACGGCGGCCGCGGTCCAGGCTACGAACGAACGACGAATTGCTTCACGACGCACGGCGTCAGCCTCTCGTGTTGGATCTGCCCCGATCCCGGTGCAGTGTCAGGCTACTCGCTCGGTGGCAGCGCAGACCTGGCAATGGCGAGCCGGACAGACACCTTCAGATCGATCCGCCGGACCCGGCGATCGACTGCGCGAGCGCGCGGAACAGGCGCGTGAGTTCGGGTCGTGTCGCGGTTCCGCTGCGGACCACGCCGCACACCGGGATGCGCAGACGGTCGTGGGCCTCGCGCAGAAAGCTCAAACCTCGTCGGGGAGTCGCGTCCGCGGTGTCGGCGTACAGCACGGTCCACGACCGGGGTGTCGTGAGGACGTCGAGGGTGGCGGTGTGGTCGCTGGGGATCGACGGTCCGAGCATCACCCGCTGGCCGACCTGCCGGAATGCGTCCTCGACCACCGTGTGGATCAGGATCTGACTGCTGCGCGGCGGCAGGAGCAGCGGGTACGGCGCCAGTTCGCTCAGGTCGACGGTCGAGACCCCGGCCAGCGGATGTTTGCTCGACGTGACGATCACCAGATCTTCCAGCCCGAATTCCACCGTTTCCAGACCGGGCCGATCGACGCCGCCGCGGATCAGTGCGAGATCGGCGTCGCCCGACGCGACCGCGGTCATGCGGTCGGTGAAGTCCTTGATGACGAATTCGATGTCGAGCTGTGGGAAGTCCTCGCGCACAAGCGAAATGGCCTCGAGGCTCTGCGTCGCGAAGCTCATGCTCGCGCTGATGCGCAGACGGTTGCGCGGATCGAGTCCCACCGACAGCGCGCGCGCCTCGAGACCCATCATCTCGGCCGCGATCGGCATCAGGCGCTCACCGGCGGGGGTGAGCTTGGTGGCGCGGGTGGTCCGCTCGAGCAGGGTGGTGCCCAACTCCTGCTCGAGTTTGGCGATCTGGTGGCTGATCGCCGACTGTGAGATGAAGCAGCGTTGCGCCGCGCGCGAGAAACTGCCCTCCTCGCCGACCGCGAGGAAGTAGCGAAGCTGTCGGAACTCCATGACTCGAGGTTACGTCCTTTTCACACGACTTATGAGCAATCGAGATAACACAATTTCGATTTCCCCAGCTTACTGGCAATTGGCATTCGTCGATCCCTAATGTGGAGCTCATACGCAGCGCTAAGTGACGCTCAGGCAGTAGGAGGTTTTCGGTGGATCGCACACAGGTCGTCATCGTGGGATCGGGATTCGGCGCCCTCGCGGCGGCGAAGAAGCTCGGCAAGGCAGGCACGCCGTTCGTGCTGATTTCCGAGACCACCGAACATCTGTTCCAGCCGCTCCTGTACCAGGTCGCGACCGGCGTCATCTCGCCCGGCGAGATCGCCCCGTCGATCCGCGCGATCCTCGCCAAGTACCCCAGCGGGGACGTCCGCCTCGGCCGTGTCGTCGACGTCGACCCGGACAAGAAGGAGGTCGTCTACGAGGCCGGCAGCATCCGCCACACGATCGGCTACGACAGCCTCATCGCCGCGACGGGCGCCCGGCAGGCCTATTTCGGCCACGACGAGTTCGCCGAGGTCACGTATGCGCTCAAGACCGTCGCCGACGCCGACCGGCTGCGCCGTCAGATCGTCCGCTGCTTCGAGGAGGCGCACACCACCTCCGACCCGGAGCGTCGCCGCGACCTGCTGCATTTCATCGTGATCGGTGCCGGCCCGACCGGTGTCGAACTGGCAGGTCAGATCAAGGAACTGGCGGGCCGCTACTTCGAGAAGTCGCTCCGCGACATCACGTCCGAAGACGTCACGGTCACCCTCGTCGAGGGCGCCAACGAGACGCTGCCGGTGTTCGGGGGCAAGCTCAGCAAGTACACCCAGGACTCGCTGGAGAAGGCGGGTGTCGAGGTGGTTCTCGGCACCATGGTCACCGACATCGACGAGCGCGGCGCCACGCTCTCGTCGCCCAGCACCGGTTTCGAGAAGCGCCTCACGGCGGACACGATCATCTGGTCGGCCGGCATCCAGGCGAACGACTTCGCGGCCGTGCTCGCGGACCGGACCGGTTGTGAGACCGGGCGCGGTGGCCGCCTCCTGGTCGACGAAGACCTCACCGTGGGCCGCTACGACGACGTCTACGCGATCGGCGACATGGCCTCGCTGAACAACCTGCCCGCACAGTCGCCGTTCGCGATGCAGGGCGGCAGGCACGTCGCGGCAATCATCAACGGAAAGCGCGCCCTCGGAACGCCGTTCAAGTACCGGGACAAGGGCAGCATGGCCATCATCAACCGGTTCCGCGCAATCACCCGCGTCGGCAAGATCGAGCTGACCGGTGTGCTCGCCTGGTTCCTGTGGCTCGCCGTGCACCTCGTCTACCTGGTCGGGTTCCGCAACCGGTACGTCGCGGTGATGTCGTGGTTCGGTTCGTTCGTCGGACACCGCCGGCCGCACTTCCACTACGCCCAGGAGATCGAGTCGATCGAATTGACCGACCAACGGGAGGGCGCCGCGGCCTAACCTGGGTCGATGGCCGTCACCAGCGCTGGAGTGCTCCTGTATCGCATCGACGATGCAGGAGTGCTCCAGTTGTGGATCGTGCACATGGGCGGCCCGTTCTGGGCGCGCAAGGACGAGGCTGCGTGGTCGATCCCCAAGGGCGAATACGTCGAGGGCGAGGACCCCTTCGCGGCCGCGTTGCGCGAGTACGAGGAAGAGATCGGCGCACCGCCGCCGGACGTCGAGTATCACCTGCTCGGACAGTTCAAGCAGCCGTCCCGCAAGCTGATCACCGTCTACCTGGCGGAGGCGACCGACGACGTCACGTTCGTCGGGAGCAACACCTTCGAACTGGAGTGGCCGCCGCGATCGGGGAAGCGTCAGCAGTTCCCCGAGGTCGACGACGCCCGCTGGTTCCCGGTGAGCGTCGCCGAGACGAAGTTGGTCAAGGGCCAGCGCCCGATTGCGCTTCGCGCCCGTGAGTACTTATTAACGTCGGGCGGTTAACAAGTACTCACGGGCGCGGGAGCGCACGCCAGACGGCGGCGGGGGTCATCGGGAGACGGCGAAGCCGAGCGCCCGTGGCGTGAGCGATGGCGTTGGCCAGGGCCGGGGCGACCGGGTTGTACGGAGACTCACTCATCGACTTGGCGCCGTGCGGGCCCAGTTCGTCGTAGGTGTCCGCGAAATAGACCTCGGTGTCCGGCACGTCGACGAGCTGCGGAATGTGATAGTTCCGCAGCTGCGGGTTGAGGACCGTTCCGGCACCGTCGAGCAGGATCTCCTCGTACAGCGCGCTGCCGATCGCCTGCGCCACACCGCCCTCGACCTGCCCGCGGCACTGCTGCGGGTTGAGGACCGTGCCGGCATCCGCTGCCTGGATCGACTGCAGGATCCGGACCTCGCCGGTGACGGTGTCGACCGCCACCCGGAACGCGTGCACGTTGAACACCACCGAGCGGGGGGTGCCGTCGTGCTTGCCCTCGGCGCGGAGCGGTCCCTCGGGCACCAGTTTGTCCAGTTCGACGACCCGCCCGGCCACCTCGACCGCGTCGGGTGTCAGCGCGCAGTCGCTGTCCGGGTCGGCGCCCGCGATGCGGCGGGCGACGTCGAACAGCTGCTCCCGTAACCGGGTTCCCGCGATGTGCACCGCCTTCCCCGCGACGACCGTGCCGGCCGAACCGAACGCGCCGGTGTCGTGCCCGGCGACGTCGGTGTCGGATTGGATCACGGTGATCCGGTCCGCGGTGGTGCCCAGCGCCGACGCCGCGAGTTGGGCGTGCACGGTGGTGGTGCCGTTCCCGAACTCGGCTGTGCCCACCCGCAGTTCGTACCGGGCGCCCTCCACGAGGGTGCAGGACACGTCCGCGAAGTGGCCCCGCGGCGGAATGGTCGCGATCATCGACGCCGCCATGCCCTCGCCGACCTTCCACTGCGGGCCGTCCGGCGGTCGGACGTCGTTGCCGCGGCGCAGTGCGGTTTCCGCGAGGTCGAGGCACTGGTCGAGTCCGTAACTGCCGTACGTGAGGTCGCCGTGCTCCACTTCGAAATCGACGAAGTCGTCACCCGGGACGACCACGTTGCGACGACGGAGTTCGAACGGATCGATGCCGAGTTGCGTCGCCAGTTGATCGAGCGCCGACTCCACCGCGAAGATGACCTGCCCCAGCCCGTAGCCGCGGAACGCGCCGGACGGCAGATTGTTGGTGTAGACGGCCTGCGCGTCCACCCGCTTGTTCGGCGACCGGTACAGCGCAACGGATTCGCTGCAGCCGTGGAACATCACCCCCACCGAGTGATTGCCGTACGCGCCGGCGTCCGAGAGCACGTCGACGGCGAGCGCCGTCAGCAGTCCGTCGCCGTCGGCCCCGACCTTCACTGCGACCCGCATGGGATGCCGGCAGGGAGCGATGGTGAACTGGTCCGACCGGGTGAACTCGTACTGCACCGGCCTGCCGGTGCGCAGCACGGCGAGGGCGACGAGGTCCTCGACCAGCATCTCCTGCTTGGCGCCGAAGCCGCCGCCGACGCGGGCGGTGAACACCCGGACCTGTGCGCGGTCGAGCGAGAACAGGTGGGCGAGTTCGTCGCGGACGAGGAAGGGCACCTGGGTGCTGCTGCGGAGGGTGAGGCGCCCGTCGGTGTCGAGCCAGCCGATGGCCGAGTGGGTTTCGAGATGCGTGTGCTGCACGCGCTGCGTCTGCCACGTGCCCTCCACCACCGCGCCCGTGGCCCGCGCCGCCGCGAGTCCGGCTGCGAGGTCGCCGACCTCGCCGTGCACCTCGGCCACCAGATTGCGCGCCGGATCGGCGATCCGGGAGCCGGGACCCTTGTCGCCGTGCAGCAGCGGCGCGCCGGGGCGCCGTGCCAGATCGGGGTCGAAGACGGGTTCGAGTATTTCGTACTCGACGTCGATCAGTTCCACTGCGCGACGGGCGATGTCGACGGAGTCCGCGACGACCGCCGCGACGCGCTGCCCCCGGAACCGGAGGATGGTGTCGAACACGTAGGTGTCGTCGGGGTCGTCGGTGCGGAACTCGTGGCGCGCGGTGGAGAAGGCGACGTCGGGACTGTCGCGGTGGGTGAGCACCGCGTGGACGCCGGGCAGCCGCTCCGCCGCGGACGTGTCGAGTCGGGTGATGCGGGCGTGCGCGTGGGGGCTGCCGAGGAGCTGGATGTGGGTCAGACCCTCGACTGCCAGGTCGAGCGTGTACGGCTCCGCGCCGCACACCACCCGCGTGGCGGCGGGGGCGGGAATCGAGCGGCCGAACGACGCACCGGCGCTGTCCGATTCGGTGGTGCGCACCCCGCCGACGGCGTCGCGAATGGAGCGATACCCGGTGCAGCGGCACAGGTTTCCCTTCAGGGAGCGCGGCAGGTCGGCACGCCGGTCGTCGTCGAGTGCGGACGCCGTCACCACCATCCCGGGGGTGCAGAACCCGCACTGGAAGCCGGCCGCGGCGACGAACTGCTGCTGCACGGGATGGAGCCGATCGGGACTGCCGAGTCCGGCCGCGGTGGTCACCTCGCGGTTTTCGGCGCGGTGCGCCGGCACCACACACGAGTGCACCGGAGCGCCGTCGAGCAGCACGGAACAGGCTCCGCAGTCGCCGGCGTCGCAGCCCTTCTTGACCGCGAACAGTTGCTGCTCGCGGAGGAACGTCCGCAGGCACTGTCCGGGCCGGGGTTCGGCATCCACCGTCTGCCCGTCGACCGTCACCTTCATTCCAGTTCCCTCCTGATCTCCTCGGCGAGAACTCCCGTGACGTGACGACGCCAGTCCGCGGCGCCGTGGGCGTCGGTTAGGTAGTCGTCGGGGGAAATCCGTTCCGACAGCGAACGACTCAACGTGTCGGGGTCGGGAACCGCCGGAAATCGCAGCACGAACGGGCGGACGGTGGACGCCGTGACGGTCAGCGCGAAGCCGTCCGCCGCGGCGCGTCCGACGAGCAGGGCGCCGGACCGACCGAGCGGCGAGTACGCGATCTTGCGCAGCGACGTGCGGCCCCGCAGGGCGGCGGCGGGGAGGTGAATGCTGCGAATCAGTTCGCCGGGCGCGAGCGCCGTGCGACCCGCGCCGGTCACGAACCGGTCCACCGGAACTCGTCGTTCACCACCGCCGTCGGTCCAGATCAGGAGTTCGGCGTCGAGTGCGCAGCAGAGCGTGATCATCGCGCCGGCGGGAAGGGCCAGCGCGAGGTTGCCGCCGACCGTCGCGGTGTGCCAGATCTTCCACGACGCGACCAGGGACTCGGCGCACGGCCGGAACAGCTTTGCCGCCGTCCACTCTTTGGGAAATGTTGCAGTGCACAGATTCTCGATGGTGCAGGTCGCGGCGAGTTCGAGTTCGTCGTCGTGGACGGTGATCGCGGGCCAGTCGAGGGTGGTCAGGTCCACCAGCCGGGTGACCGTCGGTTGCGGTTCGGAGTACAGCCAGGTACCCCCTGCCAGGAAGGCCGTTCCAGGTGCCGGGGCGGGCAGGTCGTCGCGGCTGCGCGGAGCCGAGATCTCGGTGACGAACGACAGATCCACGGTGTCACCCTGCCCGAAGCACCAGGGCCCGGTGGGCCCGCTCGACCTCCGCGGCGACGCTCTCCTCGTTCACAGTGATCACTCTCCCACGCTCGACGACGGCCCGCCCGTTTACCAGCAGTAACTCCAGGGGTGGAGTGACGCCGAGGACGAGCGCGGCCACCGGGTCGGTGATGCCGGAATGCGCGAGGGTGTCGACTCGCCACAGCGCGAGGTCGGCGAGTTTCCCGGGCTCGAGAGAGCCGAGGTCGTCGTCGCGGCCGAGCACCCGGGCCCCGCCTCGCGTGGCGAGTGCGAGGGCGGTGCGCACCGTCATCTCCCGCGGACCGCCGCGGGCCCGGGCGAACAGCACGGCGTGCCGGGCCTCCTCGAGCATGTTGCACGCCTCGTTGCTCGCGGCGCCGTCGACACCGAGTCCCAGCGGGACCCCGGCCGTGTGGAGGTCCGTGGCGCGGGCGATCCCCGCGCCGAGGCGGGCATTCGACGTGGGGCAGTGGGCGGCACCGGTGCCGGTGCCGGCCATCGTGCCGATCGCGTCGTCGTCGAGGTGGACGGCGTGTGCGTACCAGACGTCGGGGCCGACCCAGCCGAGTCGTTCCATGTACTGCAGCGGGGTGCAGCCGAACCGTTCGAGGCAGAAGTCCTGCTCGTCAAGGGTTTCCGCGAGATGGGTGTGCAGCCGCACCCCGGCGGAACGGGCGAGTGCCGCCGCCTCGGTGAGCAGATCGCCGGTGACGGAGAACGGCGAGCAGGGCGCCACCGCGATCCGCAGCATCGAGTCGGGCGCCGGGTCGTGCCAGCGGTCGATGACGTCCTGGGTGTCCGTCAGGATGTCGTCGAGACGCTCCACCACCGAGTCCGGTGGCAACCCTCCCCGGCTGTGGCCGAGGTCCATCGACCCTCGGCTGGGGTGGAACCGCAGGCCGACGGTCTGCGCGGCCTCGATCTCGGCGCCGAACACGTCGCCACCGTCTCGCGGCACGACGTAGTGGTGGTCCGTCGTGGTGGTGCACCCGTGCTTGGCCAGCCAGGCGAGTCCGCCGGTGGCCGCGGTCCGGACGGCGTCGGCGTCGATGCCCGCCCAGATCGGGTAGAGGGTGGTCAGCCAGCCGAACAGATTGTCGTCGGCGGCGAGTCCGCGAGTGATCCACTGGTACAGGTGATGGTGGGTGTTCACCAGTCCGGGTGTCAGCAGGCAACCGCGACCGTCGACGACCCGGGCGCTCTCGACCACCGGCGCGGGTCCGGCGCCGACGTCGACGATGCGGTTGCCCCGCACCACCACGTACCCGTCCGGGTGCTCGGTGCCCGCCGCGTCGACCGTGGCCACGTACGCGCCGGAGACGACGACGGTGCCGTCCGCGATGTCACCGGTGGGATCGGTCATCGGAGTTGCCCGCTTGCGATCTCGTCGAGGAGGCGTTCGAGGCGGATCCGGTTGATGGCGGCCAGTTCGGACCGCAGGATCGTGCGTTCCGTCGCGGCGTCGTTGCCGAGACGCTCGTGCAGCACGTCGAGCAGTTCGTGCGCCGACCGACCGGATGCGCATACCAGGTAGACGTGCCCGAATTTCTGCTCGTACGCCTCGTTGCCGGCACGCAGCCGAGCTCGGACGTCGTCGCCGGCGGACGCGACCGCCGACTGTTCGCGCGCGGACGACGGGTTGTCGGCGCGGTCGCCGATCCTCGGATGGCCGGCCAGGGCCGCGTCGACCTCGGATTCTGTCAGGGCGGCCAGAACCTCGTCGGCGGTGCGGTACAGGGCGTCAGCGGACCGGAACGGCCGGCCTGCCGCCACCCGCCGAGCCCAGACGGTGGACGAGCAGCACCGCGCGAGCAGCTCGACGGCCCGCGCGTCGCTCAGTGCGTCGAACTCGATCAGCCCGGGCGGTGCGGTCATGAGGGCTCCTCGCTCGTGCGCCTTTTCGGTAGCTCTGGCTACCACTATGGCGCACGGGCGCGGAGCGCTACAGCTTCTGCCGCCCCGGGCTGGGGTGTCGTGAGGAGATGGTCAGGCGCGGTGCGATACGTGCGGACGGGGTGTCCGCATCGGCCCGCCGCGGCGCCCGCCCGCTTCTGAACCGGCGGTCGGACTCGGTCGTGCCGCCCCAGATGCCGAACGGTTCCCGGACCGCCTGGGCGTGCGTCTGGCAGTCGGTCACGACCGGGCACGACTGACAGATCCGGGTGGCGAACTCTTCCCGGTACCGGCGCGCCTGTCGCGTTTCGCCGTCGGGGGAGAAGAACAGGTCTGTGCCCATGTTCCGGCAGCGGGCATGCAACTGCCAATCCCACTGCTCGGTCGAGGGCGTGAGGAGACGCGTTGTCAGAGACGGGCTCATGATCTCTCCGCTTCTGTCAGGCTCGATCGACGCTCGGATGATGTGACGGGGATCATCCTGCACACACCCTAAAGTGTGATCACAGATCACACAAGGGTTGGAAGTGAATGCGCCCGGGTTGCCGTCGACGCCGATCAACAGGGAACCGGCTGGCCTCGCCTTGGCCGTGTCGGTAACTGAGATTCAATTGACAGTTAATATGTGATCTGTGGTCATGACCAAGCGCGCCGAGCCGACACTGCTGACCGATCAGGTCTACTCGATGATTCATGAGGCAATCATGACCGGCGAACTGCCGGCCGGAGCCCGCCTGCGGGTGCGCGATCTCGCCGAGCAGGTGGGGACGAGCGTCATGCCGGTGCGCGAGGCGATCCGCCGGCTCGAGGAGGCCGGCCTGGCCGAACGCGTGCCGCACAAGGGGGCCGTGGTCAAGGGCCTGACCCTCGCCGAGTTGGTGCATGTGTACGACGTACGCCGGCTGCTCGAAGTGGAGGCCGCCCGGCTGGGCGCCCAGCGGATCACGAGCGAGGACTGCGACAGGATGCAGGCCGAGTACGACCTGATGCGAACCGCCGCCGCCGAAGGGCGGGTGGTCGCCTACCTCGACCACGACGAGGCGCTGCTGTCGATCCTGTACACCGCTGCGGCGAATCCGGTTCTTCTGCAGTCGATTCGCAACCTGTGGAATCACTGTCGCGCATACAAGATCGTGGGTGCGCAGGGAAGCCTGAACGACCCGGTCGACGACTCGCTGTGGCGGTTCCAGGAGCGCCTCGTTGCCGCGGCGCGGGACCATTCGGGCGGATCGGCGGCGGCGGTCAACGACGAATCGCTCCTCGATGCGACCGACCGCATCAAGGCCCTTCTGGCCTCCGAGCAGGCCGCGTCGGCGAGCGCTGGGTAGGCGAACCCGCACCGCTTCGAACGCCTGACGGTTTCACTCGGAGGGGTGACGCATCCGCGGTTGTGTGATCTGTGATTACATATTAGTGTCCTCGACGAGACGCGCATCACATCCGCTTCGTTGCAACGCTGCGCCCGAAAACCTCAGGAGAGATGCATGTACGACGTGGTCGTCATCGGTGGCGGTACAGCAGGGACAGCCACCGCGTACTTTCTTCGCGACCTGAAACTGGATGTCTGCGTGCTCGAAGCCACCGGTGAAGTGGGCGGGAGATCGAACACGGTAGATCTCGCCGGGGCGAGCGCGAACTCCGGTGCGCTGTTCATCTACCGGAATACCCGGACCGAAGAACTCGCCGCCGAACTCGGGCTCGACGTCGTACCGTTCGAACCCACCACCTACGGAATCCACGTCAACGGCGAGACGATCGTCGCCGAGACCAACGAAGACCTCGTCGCGCGCCTCGATCTGACCGATTCCGAAAAGGCCGAACTGAGCGAGTTCATCGACAGCGCGCTGCGCGAATACCACGAGCACACGAGCGACGGCGTCCTGGACCAGGACGAACACGGCCGCCTGGCGACCGAGACGATCGCCGAACGTCTCAGCGGACTGCGGCCCGCCGTCCGGGACATCATCGACGCGGCCATGCGTGGCGGCGCGGTGGGCGATCCGGCAAAGCTTTCGGCCAAGTACGCCCTCCGGTATTTCGCCAGCTACCTTGCACGAGAGAAGCACAACCGGTCGTTCGCCCTCGGCGGCATGCAGGCGATCCCCCGTGCCATGCACACCCACCTGGCCGAGGGCACCGTTCGCTTCGACTCGGAGGTCACGGACGTCAGGTTCGACGAGGAGCAGGGCGTCTACGAGGTGACGTTCACCGGCCCGAACGGTACGGAGACGCTTCTGACGCGGCACGTCGTGTCGACGCTACCGGCCCCCGTCGTTCCCTCCGTGTTCGACTTTCTGCCCCCATGGAAGGTGGCCGCGCTCAACAGCTTCGACACTCCGGGCAGCACGACGCTCAACATCGTCGCCGACATCGACGGGCTACCCGACATCGCGGACTGGGCGTTCATCGTGACCGTCGGAACGCCGTTCGACGCGGTGATCAACCCGACCCCGGGTCGGTCCGGCCCCCACTGGGCTGCGGGCAAAGTGCAGTTCACCTGTTACGGAAACTCCGCCGGATTCCAGCCGGGATTCGCCGAAGACGAGGACAGGGTGGCCGGCTGGGTGGAGAGTTTCCTGGAGGTGGCACCGCAGCTCAGGGGACGAATCCTCGGCGTCCACGCCCGAACGTGGCAGCACTGCTTCGCGTTGCTCGGTCCCGACCGCACCGCGAATCTGGCCGACCTCCAGGCCTCGGTGGGCTCCCTCCACTTCGCCGGCGACTACACGTCCGAGACCGCGGGTACCCACGGGGCGTACACGGAGGCAGAACGTGTGGCCTCCCTGATCAGGGCCTCGGTCGCCGCATCGGACAACTGACCGGCCGCGAGTGCCTCAAGCCGCGCGGCGCGTCAGGATCAGCGGTTCACCATCGGTGATCGCGATCGTGTGTTCGCTGTGGGCGGTCCGCGATCCGTCGGCCGATCGGATGGTCCATCCGTCCGGGTCGTAGACGATCTTGTCGGTGCCCCGGGCGAACCAGGGCTCGAGCGCGAGGGTCAGGCCGGGCTTCAGCACCAGGCCCCGTCCGGCGCGTCCCTGGTTGGAGACGTGCGGGTCCTCGTGCATGGTGCGACCGAGACCGTGCCCGCCGAATTCGGTGTTGACCGGGTAGCCGTAGTCGGCGGCGACCGCGCCGATCGCCGCGGAGATGTCACCGAGACGACCACCGGGACGTGCGGCGGCGATACCGGCGGCGAGAGCGCGTTCGGTGGCCTCGATCAGCCGCTCGTCGTCGGCTCGCGGTGTGCCGACGACCAGGCTTCGCGCCGAGTCGGCCACCCATCCGTCGATCGACACCGCGATGTCCATGCTCAGCAGGTCGCCGTCGCGCAGAACGTAGTCGTGCGGCAGACCGTGCAGCACCGCATCGTTGACGGACAGGCAGATCACGTTGCGGAACGGGCCGCGGCCGAACGACGGCGAATAGTCCCAGTAGCAGGACACCGCCCCGCGCTCCTCGATCAGCTGCCGCGCGCGGTGTTCGAGGTCGAGCAGATTCACCCCCACCCGGGCACGCGAGTGCAGGTCGTCGAGCAGTTCGGCGATGAAGGCGCCGGTGTTCCGCATCGCCTCGATCTCCGCTGGCGTCTTCAGTTCCAACACGCGTTCACGCTCCACATCCTCGCCGACAACCCGGTATAGAAATACCAGACTAGTGGAGAGGTCGGTATTTTCATACCGAGCGTGCGTATCCTTGTCCTATGGTGCGATCCCCATTGACGCCGCAGCAGCGTGCTGCCGGCAAGCGACTCGGCGCTTACCTCCGGCAGGCGCGAGGCGACCGCAAGCCCGCCGAGGTGGCGCACGCCGCGTCGATCTCGCCCGAGACCCTGCGCAAGATCGAGACGGGACGCCTGGCGACCCCGGCCTTCACGACGGTCGCCGCACTCGCGGCCGTGCTGGAGATTCCGCTCGACGATCTCGCCCGCATCTGCCTTCCCGACATGGACCTGCAGGAAACCGGGTAGCGGACCTCGTCGACACATACAGCAGTGGTGGGGGTTGCACACGTTCTGTGTGCAACCCCCACCACTGGTTTGTCGAGGCAGACTAGGAGGCGGAGGGGATCCTCTGGGTTGAGCTAGCGGGGGTCAGGGCGGCGCTCTCGGTGAGCGACATTCCGCGGGTCTCGGGTGCCATGAACTGAGAGAGGACGGCGCCGATCAGGGTGATTGCTGCCGCGATCAGCATGGTGGCGCCGATGCCGATGCTGCTGAGCGACAGGGGAACCAGGAAGGTGCCGACCGCCGCTCCGATGCGGCTGAGCGAGGACGCCATTCCGACCGCGGAGCCACGGATCTCGGTGGGGAACAGCTCGTTCGGGTACACCCACTGCAGGATCTGGCTACCGCCGATGACGACGGCGTAGACGGCGAACAGTCCCATGATGATCATGCTCGGGGCCTCGGGGAAGAGTCCGAGGGCCAGCAGTGCGAGTCCGGACCACAGGAAGCTGTGAATGAGCAGGGGTCGCCGGCCCATTCGGTTCACCAGCAGCAGGGCGACGACGCAGCCGACCAGGAACAGGATCGTGATGAACGCCGACCCGAAGTGCGCGGCGTCGCCTTCGAGCTTCAGCGCGCCGAGAATGGCCGGTGCGAATGCGTAGACCGCGAACAGCGGGACGATCGAGCACGTCCAGAACAGGGTGATGAAGGCCATCCGCTTGCCGTATCCGGAGCGGAGGAGATCCTTGACGCTGACGTTCGCGTCCTCTTCCTGGGGCAGGTCCGCGATGCTGACATGGGGGCCGTAGACCTTGCGCATCACGTCGTTCGCCTCGTCGAGACGTCCCTTGCTGGCGAGCCAGCGGGGCGACTCGGGGGTGCCGACGCGGGCCAGGACGATGATGATCGCGGGCACTGCGGCGCTGGCCAGCATCCACCGCCATGCGTCGTCGTGACCGGTGCGTGCCAGGAATTCGCCGACGACGTACGCGGCTGCGGCGCCGACGAACCACATGGCGACGAACGCGCCGAGGAACGGTCCTCGATACTTGCGTGGAGTGAACTCGGTCAGCAGCGATGTGGCGATCGGGTAGTCCGCGCCCACGGCCATGCCGATCAACAGACGCAGGATGATCAACCAGACCACGTCCTGGACGAAGAACTGAGCCACCGAGAACACGATGATGGCGATCAGGTCCAGGGTGAACAGGATTTCACGACCGAACTTGTCGGTCAGCCATCCGCCTGCGTAGGCGCCGAGGAGGATGCCGATCAGGGACGACGCACCGACCAGTCCCTGCTCGACGGACGACAGGCTCCACTGGTCGGCGAACTGCACCATCGCGACACCGATGATCGACAGAACGTAGCCGTCGAGGAACGGCCCTCCCGACGAGAACACCGCCAGCTTTTTGTGAAATCTGGACAGCGGTGCGTCGTCCAATGGGTTGGTCGTCATATCGAGGCTCCTCTTCGACGGTGATGCGAATTTCGTTGCGGCGAAAAGCATGTCGAACCAGTCGGTTCGCGGCTCGGTCGTTCCGCAGCGTCGCGGACCGATTCTGGATGTACCTGGGGGACAGAGGCGGGTGCGGACACGAGGACCGGGAATGTCGATCGGTGCGGCCGCGGCTTCTGTGATGTAACTCTCTCTAGAGTAATTTGTGATCACAGATCACGCAAGAGGTGACAGAAGGATTCCCTGGTTTTCCGCAGCAGCGGTGGTTCAGCGACCGAAACCCTCGAGCAGTCCGGTGTACGCCTTGGGGAGGGGTGGCGCGAACTCGCCGCGCGCGCCGGTCCGGAGACCGAGAGTCACGAGGGACTGCACCATGAGGGTGGCCGCCGCCACGCCGTCGACCACCGGCACCCCGAGGTCGGCCGACAGGACGGCGCACAGGTCGGCCATGCCGGCGCAGCCCAGCACGATCGCGTCCGAACCGTCCTGGGTGAGGGCGGCGCGGCACGCCTCCGTGATCACCTTTACGGCATCGGGGTCGCTGTCGAGGTCGAGGACGGCGATCTCGCACGCATGGACGTCGAGACAGAAGCGGTGCATCCCGTACCGTTCGGCGAGTTCCCACGCCCGGCCCCGGGTGCGCCCCAGCGTCGTGACGACGCTGAACCCGCGGCCGAGGAAACTCGCGGCGTGCATGGCTGCCTCGGCGATCCCGAGCACGGGACCGGACGCCAGCTCCCGGGCCGCGTCGAGGCCCGGGTCGCCGAAGCAGGCGATCACGTACCCGTCCACCCCGGCCTCCTCGCCGCGCGCGATCTCATCGAGAATCCCAGGGACGCTGAGTGCTTCGTCGTAGTGGCTCTCGATCGAGGCGGGACCCATCTTCGGGCTCACCGCCTCGACGAGCGTCCCGGGGCCCGCGACGGACCGGGCGCAGTCGCCGATCTTGTCGGTCATCGACTGCGTGGTGTTGGGATTGACGACCTTGATGAGCACGTGGATTCGAATCTAGGCGTCGATGGTGGCCGCGCGATGCGATCGCCGGGCACCGGCGGACAGGAGCAGGTAGCAGGCGAATCCGACGCCCATACCCAGGAACCACGAATACTGGGCGGCGCCCGCCATGCCCCACGCGTCGAGTCCGAACGGCTGGGCCTTGAGGACCACGGGTACGACGGCCACCAGCGCTCCGATGACGGTCGAGATGATCGCGGCCGGGTTGTAACCCTTCTTGTACCAGTAGGTTCCACCGTCGGACATGGTGAACATGTCGTCCACGATCACCCGCTGCCTGCGCACCAGGTAGTAGTCCGCGATGAGGATTCCGAACAGCGGTCCGATGAACGCGCCCAGCGTCTCGAGCGTGTAGTGGATCACCTCGGGATTGTTGTACAGGTTCCACGGCGTGATCAGGACGGACCCGACCGCGGCGATCATCCCGCCCGTCCGCCAGCTGATCCGCTGCGGGCTGACGTGCGAGAAGTCGAACGCGGGGGAGACGAAGTTGGCGACGATGTTGATGCCGATGGTGGCGACGATGAACGTGAGAAGACCGAGGACGACGGCGAACAGGTTGTCCATCTGCGCGACCGTTTCGACCGGATCGGTGATCAGGCGCCCGTACACGGGCAGGGTGGCGGACGCGGTGACGACAGTGAGGATGGAGAAGAACAGGAAGTTCACCGGGAGGCCGAGGAAGTTGCCGCGCTTGACCGCGTCGAACGTCTTGCCGTACCGGGAGAAGTCACCGAAGTTGAGCATCGGGCCCGAGAAGTACGACACGACAAGGGCGATCGCGCCCAGCACGACGGGCACGGCCGACCAGCCGGAGTAATGGACCTCGCCGAGATTCAGGCTGATGTTCGACCACCCGGCCTCGCTGATCAGGTAGATCGCGAGCATCATCATCACCACGTATACCGCGGGACCGCAGAAGTCGATGAACTTGCGGATGCTCTCCATGCCGCGCCAGAAGACCAGCGCCTGCAGCACCCACATCGTCATGAATCCGGCCCAGCCGAGGGCCGACAGTCCGAGGAAACCGTGTTCGTGCACGTCTGCCCACGGCGCCAGGCCCGGCCAGATCTTCAGTCCGAGGATCACGAACGCGTGCGACGCCAGATAGGTCTGGATTCCGTACCACGCCACCGCGATGACACCCCGGATGACGGCAGGCACGTTGGCGCCGAGAACGCCGAAAGCGCTGCGGCACATGACCGGATAGGGAACGCCGGTGACCTGACTGGGCTTGGCCACCAGGTTCGCGAACACGTTGACGATCGCGATACCGACCACCAGGGCGACGAGGACCTGCCAGCTCGTCAGGCCGAGCGCGAACAGGCTGCCCGCGGTGACGTACCCGCCGACGCTGTGCACGTCGGACATCCAGAACGCGAAGATGTTGTACGCCGACCACGACTGCGTCTTCAGCGGCGCGAGATCGTCGTTGGTCAGCCGTGGGTGGTAGCCGGGCTTGATCAGCCCCGCGCCGGCCAGGTGTGCACCGGGGACGGTGTCGCCTTCTGAGGAGGACGCTGTTCGAGTCATCGTTTTGCTCCCTGGTGCAGTCCGCAGATGACTGCCTCGATGTAAGGGTGCCTCGGTGAAAAGCACACCACCGAAGCGTTGGGAGCAAAAGTAGTTTTGGGATATTTCCTGGCTGTGACGGCGAAGATATATTCTCGCGGGCCCTCGTCCGAGCCGAGAATATATCTTGCCGGACGGCCTACCCGGGCGTGTCCCGGAAGATTCCGGTGTCCGTGGGGAGTGCGGCGATCACCGTGTCGAGTTGTTCGTTGTGCCGATCGGTGGCCGCCTTCAGCGCCGCGGCGTCCCGGGCGAGGAACGCCGCGAGCATGTCGCGGTGCCCGAGGTGGAGCCGCAGCCGTTCCGGCGTTCCCACCTGCGACATCGGCTGCACCGGTTCGGTGATGTTCCACGCCGCCTCGAACATGTGCAGAAGCCGCTGCATTCGGCACGGCGACGCCAGCGCGAGGTGGAAGTTGCGGCTCTCCCGGTGGTACGCCGTCAGGTCGTCCTCGAGCACCGAGCGGTCCAGTGCCTCGTACGCCTCCTTCGCCCTCGTGTCGTCCGCCTGGTCGGCGAGGGTGATCGCCACGGAATGCGCCGCCGACTCGAGGACGCCCCGCACCAGGTAGAGCTCCTCGAGTTCGTCGACGGTGAGCCGGGCGACCGTGTACCCGGCGTTGGCCCGGTGATCGACGAGGCCCTCGCCGATCAGCGTCTTCAGCGACTCCCGGATCGGGATCCGGCTGACCCCGAAGTGCTCGGCCACCTCGTCGACCGGGATCGGGGTGCCCGGCGGGGCGCCGCCGCTGAGGATCACCCGGCGAAGCTCCTCGAGGATCACCGTCTGAGAGCTGCCGGGATCCCGGTTGGCCAGGTTCGTGACCAGCATCGACGGCCGTCGTGAGGGCATCGGTGCGTCCTCAGGCGGGGTGGACGTCGCGCCAGTGGCGGGCGATCTCGATGCGCCGGGCCACCCAGACGCCGTCGTGCGATTGCACGTGGTCGAGGAAACGCTCGAGTGCCGCGGTGCGGGCCGGCCTGCCGACGATGCGGCAGTGCAGACCCACCGACAGCATCTTCGGGGCGCCGGCCGTTCCCTCCGCGTACAAGACGTCGAACGCGTCCCGCAGGTGAGCGAAGAACTGCTCGCCGCTCGGGAAACCGCCGGGCGACGCGAACCGCATGTCGTTGGTGTCGAGGGTGTACGGCACCACCAGGTGATCGACGAGGCCCTTCCCCGGGGCGTCGACCTCCACCCAGTAGGGGAGGTCGTCGGCGTACGAATCGGAGTCGTACTCGAAGCCGCCGTGCTCGACCACCAGTTGCCGGGTGACCGGGGAGTCGCGGCCGGTGTACCAGCCCAGCGGCGCCTCACCGGTGAGGTCCCGCAGGATCTCGACCGCCTCCGCCAGGTCCCGGCGCTCGGCGTCCTCGTCGGAGAGCTGGTACGACTTCCACCACAGGCCGTGGCAGGCGATCTCGTGACCGAGTTCGCGAAAGGCGCTGACCGCCTCAGGGTTCCGCTGCATCGCCTTGGCCACCGCGAAGATCGTGAGCGGCAGCCCTCGTCGTTCGAACGTCCGGAGCACGCGCCACAGTCCGGCGCGGGAACCGTATTCGTAGATCGATTCC
Source organism: Rhodococcus sp. NPDC056960 (assembly GCF_042674125.1). NCBI lineage: Bacteria > Bacillati > Actinomycetota > Actinomycetes > Mycobacteriales > Nocardiaceae > Rhodococcus > Rhodococcus sp. NPDC056960. Next base: position 191,909 of record NZ_JBHURF010000011.1, read on the forward strand.
ATGCTCATGTGCCGGTTCGGAAAGGGCTGGGCCCCGACCATCTCGGACAGGAACGTCTCCGAGGCCTGGTCGCCGTGGAGAACGTTGTTCTCGGCGCCCTCCTCGTAGTTGAGGACGAACTGGACGGCGATCTTCGCCCCGCCCGGCCACTGCGGGTCCGGCGGGTTCTGCCCGTAACCGACCAGGTCACGCGGATAACTGGAGTCGAAACCGTGGGTCATGCCGTCAACCCTGCCCGACCCGCGTCGGTCAGGGAACCCCACAACCGCAACCGCGCCATGCCGCCGTCCGGGAAGATGTCGAGCCGGGCCTCCGTGACGGGCCGGCCACCGTCGAGGACGAATCGGTGCCTCGTGTCGGGCTGCAGATGCGTCCGGGGGAGTAATTCCGTCCACTCGCCGTCGCCGTCGCGGCCGAGGAGGCTCGCCTCACCGGGGGCGTTGCCCAGGAAGTAGGACGTGTCGAGTTCGGCCAGCGACACCGTGCCCTGCGCGGCGAGCCGGATCTCGACCCAGTCGTTGCCGTCGTCGCGGCGGCGGGACGTCTCCCAGCCGTCGCCCATCACCCGGGCGAGACCGGGGAGAAGCATGTTCTGCGGCGACCCGTAGAACATGTTGGAACAGGACGTGACTCGGGCGCCGTTCTCGAGAGCCGCGAGATCGACCGGGCCCGCGTCGAGGAAGCGGGGGTCGGGGCGGCCCTCACCGTGCACCCGCAGGCGCGCGACACCGCCGTCCGGATGCATTGCGAGCTTCACGTGCGTCCATCGGCGGTCGGAGTCGACGGCGAACGGATTCTCGGTGTCGCCCTGCACGGGGCTGCGCTCGACGATCGTGGTCCAGTCGGCGCCGACCAGTTCCGCGGCGGACGGGTAGCCCTCGACGGACGCCGCCGCCACGGAGATCTCCGGCGGGTAGTTGCCCTTGAACCACGCCGTGTCGACCACGACGCCGCGCACCACACCGGGAACACCGAGCCGGACGATGGCCTCGTCGGTACCTGACACCCGGCGACGGCGGGTCTCCCACCCGTCGTACACCTGACCCTTGTGGCCGAACGTGGCCGGCTGGTACTCGGCGGCGGCCGGGCGGATGAGGTTCTCCCGCTCGGCGAACAGCTCGTCGTTGGCCCAGACGACGGCGCCGCCGAGGGTGCGGACGGCCAGGTCCGGGAGACTGCGGAAATCGGGTGTGGTCGGGGTGTTCGGGGACACGATGTTCGGCTACCTCCTGATCGGGCGTGGGGCAAGTGTAGGGGAGTTCGAGGCGTGCGGCGCCGACCTCGAGCCGGGGCCCGCGGTGCTCAGGGCTCCGGAACCACGGTGCGCGAGAGGACGTCGCGGAGCGTGGCGGTGTCGCAACTCGGCGCCTGGGCGAGGACCGCCGCCTCGTCGAACGCCCCGCACGCCAGACCGCGCAGGACCACCGTCGCGAGCGCCTGGGCGGTGGCCGGTTCGTCCATCACCCCGCCGCCCTGGCGGTCGAGGTAGGCCTGCAACCGGGTGGCGGCGGCGGTCAGCGCGTCGCGGTAGAAGTCGAACGTCGCGAGCCAGCGGGTGATCAGGTGCCCCGGGTGCATGTCCCATCCCTGGTAGTACCCGCGTTCGAGCGACCGGGTGACGAGCCGGTAGTGCCGGGCGAGCGCGCCGCGGATCTCGTCGTCGGTGCCCGCCGGGACCACCTGGGTGGACCCGTCGCACACCCAGACCCCGGTCTGCGCCGCCGCCACCAGCATCACGGACTTCGCGTGGTCGGCGACCGGGTGCTCGAGCGACTGGAATCGCGACGCGATCCCGCAGGCCGCGCTGTAGTCGTAAGTGCCGTAGTGCAATCCGGTGCACCGGCCGTCGGCGAGGTGGATGGCCTTCGCGACGGTCACGCTGCCGTCCGGGCCGAGCACGGCCTGCGGGCTCTCGATCTGCAACTCGAAGAGCAGCGTGTGGTCGGGAAGACCGTACGCGCGCTCGAGTTCCTCGCACAACGCGACGACGGCGGTGACCTGTTGGGCGGCACGAAGTTTCGGGACGGTGAACACGAAGCCGTCGGGAACGCCGCCCGCACCTTCGAGCACGAGTTCGAGGGTCCGGATCCCGCGACGGCGCTCGTGCGGAGCCAGGCCCTTGGCCCGGATCCCCAGCGACCGCGGCCCGGCCGGGTCGGCCGAGAGCGTTCGCAGCGTGCGCCCCGCCTCCAGCGCGGTGGCGTCCTCCACGTCGTCGCTCCGCCAGCCGAAGCCGTCCTCGAAGTCGATCCGCAGATCCATGACCGGACGGTGTTCGAGCATCGCGCGGACGTCGGGAAGCGCACCGGTCGTGCCGATTTCGGTCAGCGCATCGGTGTGCCTGTCCAGCAGTTCGACAGCCTGATCGCCCCACACCCTCGGGGTGTCCGGTCCCGCGTCCGCCGCACTCACATAGACCGTGTGAATGGGCTGCGCTCGCTGCCGATCGCCCGGAAACGCGTCCGCGAGGTCGGTGTCGACGGGGTCGAGGAGTGCGTCGACGCGGTCGAAACTGCTGTCGGGGAGACGGCTGAGGTACTGGGGGTTCACGTCACGATTTTGGCAGAAATGGGGGATTCGCGTCGTCCACCCGCTCGCCCGATGTCACCTCGGTCCCGTCCGGCGGCACCGCGGTGACATTCGCTCAGGCCGTCGCGCCGCGCAGAAACGACTCGACGGCGCGGGCCAGTTGCCGCACGCTGCGTTCGGTGCCGGGTTCGAGACCGTCGAGGGATCGGGCGCCCATGAAACGGTCGAAGACCAGGCCCTCGACGACGCTGACGAAGTCGGCGCCCGCATCGCCGGGGTCGGCGACGCCGAGGGCCTCGAACAGTGCGGTGGCGCGGGCGCGGGAGAACAGGCACGTCGCGAGCAGTGCGTGCAGTTCCGCGTCGCCGGACAATTCGATGGTGAGGGCGTGCCGCGCGACGAGGTCGTCGCGGCGGGTGTGCAGCAACCGGTCGAGGGACCGGGCCACGTCCTCGGCCAGGGACGACAGGTCGAGGGGCGGCGGTGCGGCGTTCTCGAATTCGTGGCGCGAGCGGTCGGTGAGCCGGCGTACCGCGGATTCGACGAGGGCGCGCCGGGTGCGGAAGTAGTACGACGTGGAACCGCCCGGCAGGCCGAGGCGGCGGTCGACGGCCCGGTGCGTCAGGGCGCGCATGCCGTCGCGCGCGATGATCGTGATCGCCGCGTCGGCAATCTGCTCACGCCGTTCGGGCACGGTGTCTGCCTCCTCACATCGGCTTGTCGCCCGCGACTCTACATTCGTAGTGTTTCCTCTATGGATGTAGAGGTGCTGCTGGACGACGAACAGCGTGCGGCCGCGGCGGTCCTGCGCGAGACCGCCGACGGTTTGGATAACGACCGGTCCGCGGTCCGCGGCGTCTACCTGTGGGGACCGGTCGGGCGAGGCAAGACCTGGTTGATGGACGGCTTCTTCCGATCGGCGCCGGGGCCGAAGCGGCGGGTTCACTTCCACGACTTCTTCCGGGGACTCCACGCCGACGCGCACGAACTGGGATCCATCGACCTCGCCGTCGACGCGGCACTCGGCGACGTCCGGTTGCTGTGCTTCGACGAATTCCACCTCCACGACGTCGGCGACGCGATGCTGGTGGCGCGACTGCTGAAGGCGCTGTTCGCCCGCGGAATCACGCTGGTGGTCACGTCGAACTATCCCCCCGGCGGCCTGCTGCCCAACCCGCTGTTCCATCACCTGTTCGCGCCGACGATCGCCGTGCTGGAACAGCATCTGACGGTGGTGGAGGTCGCGGGGCCGGTCGACTATCGCACCGTGACGACCGCCGAGGGCGGGTTCGGGCCCGGACGGTTCACCGGCGCCGCCGAGACCGAGCGTCCGGACCTCCGCGAGCGTGTTGTGCTGCCGGTCGGCACACGCACCGTGACGGCGTCGGCGGTGCGGGACCGGACCGTGTGGTTCGACTTCCGGGCCCTGTGCGACACCCCGACCACGCCCGCCGACTACCTCGACCTGTCGGCCCGGTTCCCGTGCTGGGTGATCACCGGGGTGCCGCGACTGCGGGACGTCGGCGCGGAGACCGTGCGGCGGTTCGCGAACGTCGTCGACGTGCTGTACGACCGGGGGACAGCGCTGACCGTTGTCGCGGACGTGCCGTGGGACGACCTGTTCGCCGGACTCGGGGACATGCTCGACGTGGATCGCCTGGTGAGCCGGTTGTCGACGCTGCGCCGATGACCGTCGCCGAGGCGGACCCGGGGGTCGGCCTCGGCGACGGGGAATCGATCAGACGTACCGGCTGTACGCGGGCAGGTCCAACTGGCCGTTGCCGGACAGTCCGATGACCACGACCTCCGGTTCGGTGACCGTGCGGGCGTGCGCGATGGCCGCGGCCACACCGTGCGTGGATTCCGGTGCGGGGATGATGCCTTCGGCGCGGGCGAAGAGTAGGCCGGCCTCGAGTGCGTCGTCCTGTTCGATCGCCGTCGCCTCCATCAGGCCGAGCGCGACGGCGTGCGAGACCATCGGCGACATGCCGTGGTACCGCAGGCCACCCGCGTGGATCGCGGGCGGAACGAAGTCGTTGCCCAGCGTGTACATCTTCAGGAGCGGGGTCAGGCCGGCGACGTCGCCGAAGTCGTAGCGGTACTCGCCCTGCGTGAGGGACGGGCAGGCCGCCGGCTCACAGGCGACGAGGCGCGTGGTGGTGCCCTCCCGCAGGTTGCGGCCGAGGAACGGGAACGTCAGCCCCGCGAGATTGGAACCGCCACCGGCGCAACCGAACACCGTGTGCGCGACGGGCTCGCCGGCGTCCTCCAGCTGCGCCATGGCCTCCTGGCCGATCACGGTCTGGTGGAGCATGACGTGGTTGAGGACGCTGCCCAGCGAGTAGTGGGCGCGGGGGTCGCCCGCGGCCACCTCGACGGCCTCGCTGATCGCCATGCCCAGCGACCCCGTGGTGTCGGGGTGCTCTGCGAGCATCGCCCGTCCGGCCTCGGTGAGGTCGGACGGCGACGGATGGCAGATGCCGCCGTAGGCCTCCATCTGGAGGCGGCGGTAGGGCTTCGCGTCGAACGAGGCCCGCACCTGCCACACCTCCACCTCGAGCCCGAGCAATGCGCCGGCGAACGACAGCGACGCGCCCCATTGGCCGGCGCCGGTCTCGGTGGTGAGCTTGGTGGTTCCCTCGAGGGCGTTGTAGTACGCCTGCGCCACAGCCGTATTCGGCTTGTGCGAGCCGACGGGACTCACACCCTCGTACTTGTAGTAGATCCGTGCGGGCGTACCGAGAACCCGCTCCAGCCGGTGCGCGCGCACCAGCGGCGACGGACGCCACATCCCGTAGATCTCCCGGACCGTGTCCGGGATCTCGATGTAACGGTCGGTCGCCACTTCCTGCTCGATGAGGCTCGCGGGAAACAGCGGAGCCAGATCCTCCGGGCCCAGCGGCTCCCGGGTTCCGGGATGCAGATGCGGCGGAACGGGTTCCGGAAGATCCGCCGCCAGGTTGTACCAATGCGTGGGCACGGCCGACGGAACCGCAACCCCCAGGGGTTCCAGTGATCGCGACAATTCGGCTCCGGTAACCGGGGAGGTGGTCAAGTAACTCTCCTTCGTGGATGGATACGTCCGGAACATGCTGCGCCGTCCGCCGCCGTGAACGGGTGATTTTCCCCGCCCCCGCGTGTCACGATGGAAGGGCAACTCGGGAGTGGAGGATGCCGGACCGTCGGGTGAGAAGCAGGGTCGTCCACACGGTCGCCCTGCTGGCGGCCGTCGTGGCGGTCACGTTCGCGGCCAGGGTGGTCCCCGCGCCCGACACCCCCGCGACACCGACGGAACCGGGCGCCGGGGCGACGCGGGCGTTGGTCGTCCTCTCCGCGGTCGCGGTCGTCGTCGCGGCGGTCGCGCTGGCGTCCGCCGTCCGCGGCGGTCGGCCTCGTGTCGCCCCGGAACCGCCGTCGCTGGGTCCCACCGGCAGCACCGGAGTGTCGGTGTCGCGCCGGCACCTGGTCGGGTGGGCGGCATTCGCCGCGCTCCTGGTGGCGACGGTGCTCGTCGCCGGATCGATCGGTGGCAGCAACTCACCGGACCGTACGCCGTCCCCGGCGAGCCCGACCGCCGACGACGACGGTGCCGCTCGATCCGGCGACACCGCGCCCATCGAGACGAGTCCGCCGTCCGGCGAGGTCGGCGCGACGCGGGAGGACCTCACGGAATTGTGGACCGCGGCAGCGATTGCCGGACCAGTACTGGTGACGCTGCTGATCCTCGGCGCCGCGGCGCGGCGTCCTGTCCGGGCCCGGGCCGAGGCGTGGACGGCGGCGCGTGCCGGCGTCGTCGCGGGCACCTCGCAGTCCTTGGCCCGCGCGGCTGAGGAAGGCCTCGCCGTGGTCGTCGCCCCGGATCTGCCGCCGCGCGAGGCCATCATCGCCAGCTACGTCGCGATGGAAGATGCGCTACGCGGCGCGCCGGGCGCCGAGCCCCGCGACTCGGACACACCGTCCGAAGTGCTGGCCCGCGCAGTGCAACTCGGTGTCCTGCGCTTCGAGGCCGCGGCGCCGCTCGTGCGGCTGTTCTCCGAGGCGAGGTTCAGCCTGCATCCGATGGACGAACGTCATCGCGACGAGGCGGCGGATCTGCTCAGGCGGGTGCGGGGCGACCTCGGGAGCGACACGTGTTCGCCGTCGCAGTAGTCGGGGTGGGGGCGGTGCTGGCCGTGGAGGTCCCGCTGGTGGCGGCGGGCCGGTACAGCGCGGCCGTCCTGGTCGCGGGTGTGGTGACGGCACTGGTGCTCTTCGAGATTCGACGGCGCCTCGCACCCGAGGAACCGGGCGACCTCCCGTCGGGGGCGGTGGCGGAACGGGCCGAGGCGATGGCCCGCTGGGTGGCGCGGACCGAGACGCTGATCAGCTGGGCCGACGGCACCCGCGGCGACTGGGACCACCATCTGCGCCCGCTCCTCGCGCGTGAATTCCAGCAGTCGACCGGACAGCGGCAGGGGCGTGACCCGGCCGATGTCACGGCGGCGGGTGAGGTGTTCTTCGGCGACCTGTGGCAGTGGGTCGATCCCGACGGCATACAGCGCACCGACCGGACCGCACCCGGTCCGGGTCGCGACGTGCTCGACCGGATCCTGCGACGACTGGAGTTGCTGTGACGATGCCCGCCGAGGTCACCACCGCGCGCGCCCACGCGGTGCTGACCGAGGTCGAACGGGCGGTGGTCGGCAAGCACGACGAACTCACGTCGATCCTGCTCGCGGTGCTGGCGGGCGGGCACGTGCTCATCGAGGACCTGCCGGGGCTCGGAAAAACCTTGGTGGCACGATCTTTCGCTGCCGCGCTCGGGCTCGACTTCACCCGGGTCCAGTTCACCCCCGACCTGCTGCCCGCCGACCTGCTCGGCGCCACCATCTACGACATGCCGTCGGGCCGCTTCGAGTTTCGTCCGGGTCCGATCTTCACGAATCTGCTCCTCGCCGACGAGATCAACCGCACCCCGCCCAAGACCCAGGCGGCGCTGCTCGAGGCGATGGCTGAGGGACAGGTCAGCGTCGACGGCACCACCCGGACGCTGCCGCGCCCGTTCGTCGTGCTCGCCACCGACAACCCCATCGAGTACGAGGGCACGTACCCGTTACCCGAGGCGCAACTCGACCGGTTCGCGCTCCGACTGCGACTCGGGTATCTCACCGAGGACGACGAGCACGAGATGCTGCGTCGACGGCTGGATCGGGGATCGGCGCCCGTCGAGATCCGGCAGGTGGTCGACGCCGCCGACCTCCTCGCGATGCGCGAATCGCTCGAGCAGGTCAGCGTCCACCACGACGTGCTCGGATACGTCGTCGCGCTCGCGAACGCCACCCGCCATCACCCGCAGGTCGAGGTCGGGGCGAGTCCCCGCGCGGAACTCGACCTCGTCCAGCTGGCGCGGGCCCGCGCCCTTCTCTCCGGCCGCGACTTCGTCATTCCCGAGGACATCAAGGCGCTGGCCGTTCCCGCTGTCGCGCACCGCATCAGCCTGCGCCCGGAGATGTGGGTGCGCCGGATCCGGAGCGACGACGTCCTCGCGGAACTGCTGCGCCGCCTCCCGGCACCGAGGGCACGATGACGGAGCACCCGCTGGCCTGGCGGGCGTCGCCTGCCGCCCTCGCGCTGGCGACGTGCGCGGCCGTGGCACTGACCGTGGGAGTCGTGGGGCGCTGGTGGGAACTGGTGGTCTTCGCCGCTCCGATGCTCGGCGCGCTCGGCGCGGTGACGTGGCTGCCGCGACCGGCGACCCGTGTGCGGGTCGAGACGCCCGATGGCGCGCTGCGGTGTTTCGAATCCGAGTCCGTGCGGTTCTCGGTGCAGGTGAGAGCGTGCGGCGGTGCGGCGGAACTCACGGTGACACCGGCGGAGTCCGACAGCTATACGGTCGAGCAGGGCGGCGACGGCGACTATCTTGTGTCGGCGCACCGGTGGGGTCGGTACAAACCCGCACTGATCGTCACCGCACACGCCGGCGGCGGCCTGCTGACGGCGACCGTGCGGGTGCCCGTCGCCGAGTTGCGGATCTTTCCGCTCGCGCCGCCGATGCCGACTCCGCTTCCGCACGCCCCGCTTCCGGATCGCATCGGAGCGCACCGGACTCGACGGTACGGTTCGGGGGTCGAGTTCGGCGACATCCGGCCGCACGCCCCTGGCGATCCGCTGCGCAGCGTCAACTGGCCCGTGAGTGCCCGGCGCGGCCGGCTCCACGTGACCGAGCGGATCATGGACCGCGCCGCGGATGTCGTCGCGGTACTCGACACCACCCCGCAGGCGCCGGGGCCCGCGTCGGAGAGCCTGCACCGGATCGTCCGCGGGGCTACACAGGTGGTGCAGTCGGCGTTGCAGCGCGGTGATCGCGCCGGGGTGGTCGCCAGCGGACTGCGGCTGCGATGGCTCGGCGCCGACATCGGGCGCAGGCAGTTCTACCGGATCCTCGACACCGTCCTCGACTCGGAGGCCGGAGCCTCCGAAGGCACATTGGTCCCGCGGGTCGCGTTGCCGCCGAGGGCGGTGGTCATCGCGTTCTCCACCATGCTGGACACCAATTTCGCACTGGCGCTGCTGGAATTGAGGCGACGCGGGCACGTCGTCGTCGCAGTGGACGTACTCCGCGGCCCCCCGTTCGAGCACGAACTCGACCCGATGACGGCACGGATGTGGCGGCTCGAACGCCGCAACATGTACCGGAACATGGGTGTTCTCGGGGTCCCGGTGGTGGCATGGGACGACGATTCCGCGCTGGATCTGGCGCTGGCCCTCGCGGATCGGGCCCGCAGGCCGTCGGGGGCGCTCCGATGAGAGGGGTGGCCGTGATCGCGGTGCAGGCGGCGCTGGTCGCACTCGTCCTGGGCAGTGCGTCCGCGTTCGCGGCGGCTGCCGCGGGTGTCGCGGCGACGGTTCTGCTGCTCGTCGCGTACACCGGTGTCGCACCGGGAGTGCCGACGCTCCTGCTGGGCGCGGTCGTCGCCGGGGCGGCAGCGAGTCTGGCGGCGACACTCCCCGACGGGCCGGCGTGGTCGTCCCTGCTCGTGCCGGGCGCGGTGGTGCTGCTGTTCGTGGTCGCGGTGTGGCCGTACGCGCGGCGCTCCGGGTCGTCGGCCGAACCTCAGAACCGCCGGATGCTGTAGATGTGGAACTGCGACAGCGGCGCCAGACCGACCGGCACGCCGCGTCCGTACGCATTGAACACCTGACCGAAGCCCGCGTAGATACCGATGTGCGACGCGTCGTCGTTGAGCACCACGATGTCGCCGGGAGCCAGGGCCCACAGCGGGATGGGTGCACCGACCTCGGCCTGCTCCCACGTGGTCCGGGGCAGATTCACTCCCGCCTGCCGGAACGCCCACTGCACCAAACCCGAGCAGTCCCACGCGTCCGGGCCCGTCCCACCCCACAGATAGGGCTTGCCCGTCTGGGTGACTGCCGCCGCGAGCGCGGCCAACCCGGTCGGCGTGGGAATGGGTGTCGGGAGTACGGACGAACCCATCGAACTGCCGCCGGTGCTGCCGCTGTCGGAACTGCCGGCGACCGGTGCGGCGTTCGCCGGAAGCGCGACCAGTGCGGTCGCGCAGAACGCGAGGGCACCGGCAACGGCGGCACGCCGCACGGGACGGAGAGGCCTGTGCTGGGACACGACGTCCCCCCTTTGTTCGCTCCTGCTCGTGCGTTTTGCTACTGCTCCGAGAGCCGTGGAACCGCCCCGACCATCGGCTGACACGGCTCGATGAGGTCACGGAAAGCGTACAAAGTGTTGCGGCGTCGTGCCCGGCAATTGCGAATATCCGTCCGAACTGGGCACATTCGGGTCAAATTCGGGTAACTGTCACCCCTGCACCAGGGTCAGCACCACGTCGGCCAGCGCCGGCGCATGATCGCGCTCGGGAACCGTGGCGGAGATGAGGAGCCTGCCCTCGTCCTTCCAGATCCGGGTGTGCAGCGTCTCGCCCGGAAACACCACGCCCGCGAACCGGACGCGGAACCCCGCCACCTGCGACGCGTCCGCGTCGAGGACCGTGTCGACCGCGGCCTTGCACACCATTCCGTAGGTGCAGAGGCCGTGCAGAATCGGTGCGGGAAACCCTGCGGCGGAGGCGAACTTCGGGTCGGAATGCAGGGGATTGCGGTCGCCGCACATCCGGTACATCAGCGCCTGCTGCGGCAGCACGGGGGAGTCGACCTCCGCGTCGGCGGGACGGTCGGGCAGCGTGACGGACGTCGACGGTCCGCGCTCACCGCCGAAGCCGCCCTCACCGCGGGCGAAGATGGACGAGCGCCCCGTCCACAGGGGAGTGCCGTCGAGGTCGGTGGTGGTCGATTCCTGCACGATGACGGCGGCCTTGCCCTTGTCCCACACCTCGGCGATGCGGGTGGTGGTGCGGGCCTTGCCCTCCGGAGGGATCGGCCGGTGCACGGTCACGTCCTGGCTGCCGTGGACCACCTTCGCGAGGTCGATCTCGACTCCCGGGAACGATACGCTCGGCGCCGCGGTGGCATGAAAGTTCGCGGCGACGGTGGCGAACGTGGGGAGCACCTGCGGTGTCCCGTCGGTCAGATACCGCAACTCCTTCTCGTCGAGCGGACGTGATCCGGCGCCGAGTGCGAGGTGGTAGTGCTGCACGTCGGAACTGGTCCAGGAGAATTCCTGGGTGGGCAGTTCGGCTCCGATGGCGATATCCGGATCAATGGGCATTGGTGGGATCTCCGGTCAGCTCGGCCTGTTCGGATTTTGCGAGGATGTCGAGGACGGCGAGATAGCCGAACGTCATCGCCGGACCGATGGTCGCTCCGGGGCCCGCGTAGGTGTGGCCCATCACCGGGCCGCTGGCATTGCCCACCGCGTACAGGTTCTCGATGCTGCTGCCGTCCTCCCTCAGGACGCGGGCGTGGCGGTCGGTGCGGAGGCCGCCCTTGGTCCCGAGGTCGCCCGGGACCATCTTGACGGCGAAGAACGGCGCCTTCTCGAGCGCGCCCAGGCTGGGGTTCGGCTTGTTGCGGGGATCCCCGTAATAGTGGTCGTAGCCGCTCTCGCCTCGGCCGAAGTCCTCGTCCTTGCCGGTCCGGGCGAAAGTGTTGAAACGCGAGACCGTTTCGGTGAGTGCGTCGACGGGGACACCGATCTTCCCGGCGAGTTCGGCGACGGTGCCCGCCTCGACGACGACTCCGGCCTTCAGCCAGCGACCGGGGAACGGGGACCGCGGGGTGAGGCCGGCGAACGCGTACCGGTCGCGGTACCGCTGGTCGAGGACGAGCCAGCACGGAACGTTCTCGCCCGGACCGTCGCCCTGCCCGTACGCGCCGCCGTACATCGCGTGCGTCGCCTCGACGTACGGAGCCGACTCATTGACGAACCGCGTGCCGGATTCGTTGATCATGATGCAGCCGGGCAGGCTCCGCTCGGACAGCGCGAACCATGGGCCCCCGGTGAGTGGGATCGACGGACCCCACCAGGCGTCCTCCATCAAATCGAGCGCGGCACCGAGCTTTTCACCCGCCCAGATGCCGTCGCCGGTGTTGGCCTTGGCGCCGACGGTCCACTCCGTGCCGATCGGGGCGCGTTGATACTTCTTGCGGGCCTCGTCGTTGTGCTCGAATCCGCCCGACGCGATCACGACGCCGCGGCGCGCCCGGAACACCTGCGGCTGCCCGTCGACCGTGGCGGCGACACCGCGGACCACGCCGTCCTCCACGTAGAGGTCGGTGAGCGGGGTGTCGAGCAGGATCGGGACGCCCGCGGCCTTCAACCCGGCCTGCAGTCCCGCGACGAGCGCCTGACCGCGGACGAGCAGCCGTTTGCCGGTGAGCTTCGCGCCGAGGAACCGGAGCCCGACCCGCGCGGCCCGCAGCGGACCGCGCGGGTTGCGCATCAGCAGGTTCAGCCACCGGTAATCGGCCTGGGTGATCACGAAATTCGACGGAGCCTTGACGTAATCGGGTTCGAGTTTCGCGAGGTCGGCACCGAGTTTCCGGCCGTCGAACGGTGTCGGCTCGACGGACCGTCCGCCGAGCCGTCCGCCGGGGGCCTCGGGGTAGTAGTCGGAATATTCGGGCACCCACTGCAGCTTCAGCGGGCTGTTCTTCAGCACGAACGACAGCATCTCGGGGCCACGGTCGATGTAGGCGTCGATGCGGTCCTTCGGGACGACGTCGCCGATGATGCTGTGCAGGTAGGTCCGGGCGGCGTCGGTGGTGTCGTCGACTCCCGCGGCGATCAGCGCCTCGTTGTTGGGGATCCACACGCCACCGCCGGAGCGCGCGGTCGAGCCGCCGAAGTGCGCTGCCTTTTCCAGGATGACGACGCTCAGTCCCTTGTGGGCCGCGGTCAGGGCAGCGGTCATCCCACCGGCACCGCTCCCGACGACCACGATGTCGTATTCGTGCTTGCTCATGTAGAACACGTTATAGAATGATGGGGTTGTCAGTCCATCGTTTCTGCCAGGAAGTATTACTGACGCCAACAAACAAGAACGAAACACGTTGCAGTGAAAACCGGTGGGCGTGCGCACGCAAACGAACTTCTGGGAAGGTCCTCACACCATGCTCTCGACGCAACTACGCACCGAGTTGGCGGATCAGCTCGACGCTGCCGAACGCGGCCGGGCCCCCATCGGCCCCCTGACCGCGGACCACCCCGACATCGACGTCGTCGACGCCTACGAAATCCAGCTGATCAACATCCGCCGCCGGTTGCAGGACGGGGCGAAGGTCGTCGGGCACAAGGTCGGCCTGTCATCCCTTGCGATGCAGCAGATGATGGGTGTCGACGAACCCGACTACGGTCACCTGCTCGCCGACATGGAGGTGTTCGAGGACCAGCCCGTCGACACCGCGCGGTTCTGCTTCCCGCGCGTGGAGGTCGAGGTCGCGTTCGTGCTCGGCGCCGACCTCCCCGGGGCCGGCTGCACCGAGCAGGACGTCCTGGACGCCACTGTGGCGTTCGCGCCGTCCATCGAACTGATCGACAGCCGGATCACCGATTGGAAGATCACCCTGCCCGACACGATCGCCGACAACGCGTCGTCCGCCGGTTTCGTGCTCGGCAAGAACCGGGTGCGGCCGACGGACATCGACATCAAGGCCATCGACGCCGTCCTGACGAGCAACGGTGAGACCAAGGCCGAGGGCCGCAGCGACGCCGTGCTCGGCAACCCGGTGACCGCCGTCGCCTGGCTCGCGCAGAAGGTCGAGAGCTTCGGCGTCCGGTTGAAGGCCGGTGACATCGTGCTGCCCGGCTCCTGCACCCGCGCCATCGACGCGCACCCGGGCGATCACTTCCGCGCCGAGTTCAGTGGGCTCGGAACCGTATCCCTGCAGTTCAAGTAGGAGATTGTTCATGACCAAGGCAAGTGTGGCGATCGTCGGCTCGGGCAACATCAGCACCGACCTGCTCTACAAGCTGCAGCGATCCGAATGGCTCGAACCCCGGTGGATGATCGGGATCGACCCCGCGAGCGAGGGCCTCGCGCGGGCCCGCACGATGGGACTGGAGACCTCGGCCGAGGGGGTCGACTGGTTGCTGAACCTGCCGGAGAAGCCGGACCTCGTGTTCGAGGCGACGTCCGCTTACGTCCACCGGGAGGCCGCACCCCGGTACGAGGCCGCGGGTATCCGCGCCGTCGACCTGACCCCCGCCGCCGTCGGACCTGCCGTGGTCCCGCCGGCCAACCTGCGCGAACACCTCGGCGCCCCCAACATCAACATGATCACGTGCGGCGGGCAGGCCACGATCCCGATCGTGTACGCGGTCTCCCGCGTCGTCGACGTGCCCTACGCCGAGATCGTCGCCTCGGTGGCGTCCGTGTCCGCGGGCCCGGGCACCCGCGCCAACATCGACGAGTTCACCAAGACCACCAGCCGCGGCATCGAGACCATCGGCGGAGCGCAGCGCGGCAAGGCCATCATCATCCTCAACCCGGCCGACCCGCCGATGATCATGCGCGACACCATCTTCTGCGCGATCCCCGAGGACGCCGACCGCGCCGCCGTCACCGATTCCATCCACCGCGTCGTCGCGGACATCCAGCAATACGTCCCCGGCTACCGGCTGCTCAACGAACCGCAGTTCGACGACCCGAGCGTCGTGTCGGGCGGGCAGGCGACGGTCACGACGTTCGTCGAGGTCGAGGGCGCAGGCGACTTCCTGCCGCCGTATGCGGGCAACCTCGACATCATGACCGCGGCGGCAACCAAGGTGGGCGAGGAGATCGCCCAGAAGCTCCTGAGTGTGGAGGCATGAGCACTATGGTCCATTTCGACCCCAGCTGGGACATCCGCGTCACCGACACCTCGCTGCGGGACGGTTCGCATCACAAGCGGCACCAGTTCACCGGTGACGAGGTCCAGGCCATCGTCGGTGCGCTCGACGGCGCCGGGGTCCCGGTCATCGAGGTGACGCACGGCGACGGACTGGGCGGGTCCTCGTTCAACTACGGGTTCTCGAAGGTGCCGGAGCAGGAACTCATCTCGATCGCCGTCGACACGGCGAAGAACGCGAAGATCGCCTTCCTGATGCTGCCGGGGCTCGGTATCAAGGACGACATCATCGTCGCGCAGGACAACGGCGCCTCCATCTGCCGCATCGCCACGCACTGCACCGAGGCGGACGTGTCTATCCAGCACTTCGGGCTGGCCCGCGACCGCGGTCTCGAGACCGTCGGCTTCCTGATGATGGCGCATTCGATCTCCCCGGAGAAGCTCGCCCAGCAGGCCCGCATCATGGCCGACGCCGGCTGCCAGTGCGTGTATGTCGTCGACTCCGCGGGCGCCCTCGTGCTCGAGCAGGTGTCCGATCGCGTCGAGGCGCTGGTGCAGGAACTCGGCACCGATGCCCAGGTGGGTTTCCACGGTCACGAGAACCTCGGACTCGGTGTGGCCAACTCGATTGCCGCCATCCGGGCCGGTGCCAAGCAGATCGACGGCAGCACACGGCGATTCGGAGCCGGCGCCGGAAACGCGCCGGTCGAGGCGATCGTCGGCGTGTGCGACAAGATCGGCGTCAAGACGGGCATCGACTTCTTCGCGATCGCCGACGCCGCCGAGGACGTGGTGCGTCCGGCGATGCCCGCCGAATGTCTCCTCGACCGGCAGGCGCTGATGATGGGGTACGCCGGCGTCTACTCGAGCTTCCTCAAGCACGCCGAACGCCAGGCCGAACGGTACGGCGTCTCGTCCGCCGAACTCCTCGTCCGCGCGGGCAAGCGCAAACTCGTCGGCGGCCAGGAAGATCAGCTCATCGACATTGCCCTCGAACTGCAGCGCGAGCGCCCGTGAGTACTTGTTAACCGCCGGACGTTAACAAGTACTCACGGGTCAGCGGGCGGTCTCCCACAGCCCGACGACGTTGCCTTCCGAGTCGGTGAAGTATGCGGCGAAACCCATGTTCCCGACGGGGGTCCTGCCGGTGACGGTTTTCCCGCCGAGGGATTCGATCTTCGCGAGGGCGGCGTCGATGCTCTCGACGTCGACGGTGACCACGGGGGACGTCACCTCCCCGCGCTGCATCATGCCGCCGTTGATGTACCCCGGTTCGTCGGGCATACCGCTCTCGCCGACCGGTCCGGTGCTGACCATGCTGTAGTCCATGTCGGGGATCTCGGCGATGGCCCACCCGAACGCGTCCCGGTAGAACGTTCGTGCGCGGTCACCGTCGTCGAAGGGGATCTCGAAATGCACGATTCGGCCTGTCATGGGACGCCTCCGGTTCGGCGGGGAACCGCCGTATCCGACGGCACATCCAGCCTATGCGCCCAATGTGACATTCGTGCAGACAGAAGGCACGAATGTCACATCGGGCGACGTGTCCGGGCGGACGGCGCCGACGACTATTCGACGTGATCCCGCACGTCGATGAACCCCTCCATCACCGCGTGGTTGATGCTGTCCCACAGTCGCGGGCACCCTTCCCGGAGCGCGGTGGACTGTCCCTCGCCGACGGCGTCCCGGAAGGTCGGGCACGTCTTCGCGGGGTCGTCCGTCCACTGGACGCTCGTGTGCTTAAGGCTGTTCTTGCGCACCAGCACACAGGTTCCGCACGTACGGCACTCGACTTCGTTCATTCCGTCGTCGAGGTAATTGGCCTTGTCGGCCACCGTCTGCGCATGAATGGCCTCGAGCCGAGCAGGCTGCCCGGCGAAGTCGGGAGCTTTAGCCCATTCGGTCGAGGCACTCATCATCAGACCTGCGCTTCCGTACTCTCGCGTTCGGCCTTCTGACGGGCCAGGTTCTCCTCGACTTCGTGCTGCCAGGCCTCGTTGGCCTTGGTGGTGTCGACCTCGAATTCGAAGCGTTGCGTCATCTTGTCGGTGACGTCGGCGACGTCGACGTAGAACTGGTCGTACCAGCGTCGCAGCTGGTACACCGGCCCGTCCTCGTCGCAGAGCAGGGGGTTGTCGATCTTGGTCTTGTTCTTCCAGATCTCGACGTCCTGCAGGAAGCCCTCGGCGATGCCCTCGGTGAACTTCGCGGCCAGTTTGTCGGCCGTCACGTCGTCGATGCCGGTCGGCTTCTTGACGGTGACGCCGTACTGGAGCATGAACGAATTGTTCGTCACCGGATAGTGGCAGTTGATCAGGACGCTCTCGACCTCGTACCCGCCGTAGCTGTTCCACAGCGGATTGATCATGTAGGACGGGCCGTAGTACGCGGCCTCGGAGCGCAGCAGCGATTCCATGCCGTACTGCGTCGCCATCCCGACGTCGGGGCGGCCCTTCGTGTTGAGGTACTGCGTGGCGATGTGGCCTTCGAAGACGTTCTTGAAGTAGGTCGGGAACGCGTAGTGGATGTAGAAGAAATGCGCCATGTCGACGACGTTGTCGATGATCTCGCGGCAGTTGGAGCCCTCGATGAGCATCGAGTTCCAGGTCCAGTCGGTCCATTCGTCGCTGTACGCGCCCTCGATGCGGGGGATGGTCACGTTCTCCGGCGGGGGATTGCCCTCCGGGTCGTTCCAGACGAACAGCTGACCGTTCTGCTCGAGGGTGAGCCACGCGCGGGTGCGGGCGATCGGGGGAACCCGGCGCGCGTACGGGATGCTGGTGCACTTGCCGTTGCCGCCCCAGCGCCAGTCGTGGAACGGGCAGGCGACGGAATCGCCCTTCACGGTGCCCTGCGACAGATCCCCGCCCATGTGACGGCAGTACGCGTCCAGAACCTTCAGCTCGCCCTTGCTGTCGGCGAAGACGACGAGTTTGGTGCCGAATGCCTCGATCGAATGCGGTTTGCCGTCCTTGAACGTCTTGGTCAAACCGAGGCAGTGCCAACCACGCGCGAAGCGGGTCTGGACCGTGCCCACATCGATCTCGCGAATCTGCGCCATTGTGCCCTCACATCCCTTCATGCTGTTAGTAGAACACGTTATAGAACTTCGCCGAGATCCGCCAGATTTCTGAGGGCTTTCTTCCAGACCTGGGCCGTCAAACAGCGGCTTTGCCGGTATCTCGACATAAAAGGGAACGTGTTCTAGTCTCAGAAGACAAGTGAACCATCGAAGGAGACAGGAGCGTCCTGTGGGTGACCATGACAGTCACGAGGTGATGCAGCGGCTCGACGCACTACTGCCGACGCTGCGAGAGCGTGCGCAGGAGACCGAGGATCTCCGTCGCATCCCCGACGATTCCATGAAGGCGCTGCAGGAGACCGGATTCTTCCGGTTGCTCCAGCCCGAACAGTGGGGTGGTTACCAGGCCGATCCGGTGCTTTTCTACTCCGCGGTGCGGAAGATCGCGAGCGCCTGCGGTTCCACGGGGTGGGTCTCGTCGATCATCGGTGTCCACAACTGGCATCTCGCCCTCTTCTCACAGCAGGCGCAGGAAGACGTGTGGGGCAACGACACCGACGTCCGCATCTCGTCGTCGTACGCGCCGATGGGTGCCGGTCAGGTCGTCGAGGGCGGATACACGGTGAACGGCGCCTGGGCGTGGTCCTCCGGCTGCGACCATGCCACCTGGGCGGTCCTCGGCGGTCCCGTCATCAAGGACGGCCGCCCCGTCGACTTCGTGAGCTTCCTGATCCCCCGCGAGGACTATCGGATCGACGACGTGTGGAACGTGGTTGGGCTCCGCGGAACCGGAAGCAACACCGTGGTGGTCGAGGACGTGTTCGTCCCGACGCATCGCGTCCTCAGCTTCAAGGCGATGAGCACCCTCACCGCTCCCGGGCTCGAGCGCAACTCCGCGCCCGTCTACAAGATGCCCTGGGGGACAATCCATCCCACTACCATCTCTGCGCCGATCGTCGGAATGGCCTACGGCGCCTACGACGCGCACGTCGAGCACCAGGGCAAGCGCGTGCGCGCGGCGTTCGCCGGCGAGAAGGCGAAGGACGACCCGTTCGCCAAGGTCCGCATCGCCGAGGCGTCGAGCGACATCGACGCCGCCTGGCGTCAGCTGTCCGGCAACGTCGCCGACGAATTCGCGCTGCTCGTCGCCGGGGCGGAAGTGCCGTTCGAACTGCGACTGCGCGCCCGCCGCGACCAGGTGCGGGCCACCGGCCGGGCCATTTCGTCCATCGACAAACTGTTCGAGAGCTCGGGGGCCACCGCGCTGGCCAACGGGACTCCGCTGCAACGCTTCTGGCGAGACGCGCACGCGGGACGCGTCCACGCCGCCAACGATCCGGAACGCGCCTATGTCATGTACGGCACCGGCGAATTCGGTCTGCCCATCACGGACACGATGGTCTAGGAGAACACGTGACGACGACCGAAGAAGCTCTCACGTTCGAGTCCACCTCGAAGTTCGCCCAGGTGCGGCCCGACCTGAGGTTGCATTACCACGAGGCCGGAGTCGGCAACGACACCACGATCGTGCTGCTGCACGGTGGCGGACCGGGTGCGTCGTCGTGGTCGAACTTCGCGCGGAACATTCCGGTTCTCGCCGGCAAGTTCCACGTGCTGGCCGTCGACCAGCCGGGATACGGGTTGTCGGACAAGCCGACCGAGCATCCGCAGTACTTCGTGCACAGTGCATCCGCGCTGAAGGATCTGCTCGACACCCTCGGTGTCAGCGGACGCGTCCATCTCCTGGGGAACTCTCTCGGGGGCGGTGCCGCCGTGCGTTTCGCGCTCGACTACCCGGACCGCGCCGGCCGGCTGGTGCTCATGGGTCCGGGCGGGCTGAGTGTCAACCTGTTCGCGCCCGACCCGACCGAGGGCGTCAAGAACCTCGGCAAGTTCGGCTACCAGCCCACCCGGGAGAACCTCGAGGCGTTCCTGCGCATCATGGTGTTCGACCAGAAGCTGATCACCGACGAACTGATCGACGAACGCTTCGCCGCCGCAAGCACTCCCGAATCGCTCGCCGCCGCCAAGGCGATGGGAAAGTCGTTCTCGTCGGCCGACTTCGAGCTCGGCATGTTGTGGCGCGACGCGTACAAGCTGCGCCAGCGGGTGCTGCTGATCTGGGGTCGCGAAGACCGGGTCAACCCGCTCGACGGGGCGCTCGTCGCTCTCAAGCTGATCCCGCGGGCGCAGTTGCACGTCTTCGGCGGGTGTGGACACTGGGCGCAGCTGGAGAAGTTCGACGAGTTCAACCGTCTGGCAACCGATTTCCTCCTGGACGGGGGCAAGTAATGAGTATTCGTTCGCTGGCGTACATGCGCATCGAGGCCACCGACATGGCCGCGTGGCGTGAATACGGTCTCAAGGTGCTCGGCATGGTCGAGGGCAAGGGCTCCGACCCGGACGCCCTCTATCTGCGGATGGACGACTTCCCGGCGCGCCTCGTGATCGTCCCCGGGGAACACGACCGGTTGTCGGTGTCGGGCTGGGAGACGGCCAACGCCGCGGAGTTGCAGGAGGTGCGCGACAACCTGTCGGCGGCGGGTGTCGCGTTCAAGGAGGGCACGGCGGAGCAATTGCAGGACCGCCGGGTCGACGAACTGATCACGTTCGAGGACCCGTCCGGCAACACGCTCGAGGCGTTCCACGGCGCCGCACTCGAACACCGCCGCGTGGTCAGCCCGTACGGGCACAAGTTCGTCACCGGCGAGCAGGGCCTCGGGCACGTCGTCCTCTCGACCACCGACGACGAGGCGTCGCTGCACTTCTACCGCGACGTGCTCGGCTTCCGTCTGCGCGACTCGATGCGGTTGCCGCCGCAGATGGTCGGGCGGCCCGCGGACGGCAAGCCGGCGTGGTTGCGGTTCTTCGGCTGCAATCCGCGGCACCACAGCCTCGCGTTCCTGCCGATGCCCACGCCCAGCGGCATCGTGCACCTGATGATCGAGGTCGAGAATTCCGACGACGTCGGACTGTGCCTCGACCGCGCGCTCCGCAAGAAGGTCAAGATGTCGGCCACACTCGGCCGCCACGTCAACGACCTGATGCTGTCGTTCTACATGAAGACGCCCGGCGGTTTCGACGTCGAATTCGGTTGCGAAGGACGTCAGGTGGAGGACGACAGCTGGATTGCGCGGGAGAGCACGGCGGTCAGCCTGTGGGGTCACGACTTCAGCGTGGGGATGCAGCCGTGAGTGGGGTGACCGGGGACGGGGCCGTCGCGGCCGAGGCGATCGATCCGCGACGGTTCCGGACGGTGCTCGGCCAGTTCTGCACCGGCGTCACCATCATCACCACCATCGACGACGGCGAACCGGTGGGGTTCGCGTGTCAGTCGTTCGCCGCGCTGTCGCTCGAACCCCCGCTGGTGCTGTTCTGCCCGACCAAGACGTCGCGGTCGTGGGCGGCGATCGAGCGGAGTGGCGCGTTCTGCGTCAATGTGCTTGCGGAGGAACAGCAGTCGACGTGTGCGCGCTTCGGCTCCCGCGACCCGGACAAGTTCGCCGGCATCGACTGGACGGAGTCGCCGCTGGGCTCGCCGATCCTCACCGGTTCGCTCGCCCACATCGACTGCTCGCTCGAGAGCGTGCACGACGGCGGCGATCACTGGGTGGTGTTCGGCCGGGTCTCCTCCCTGAGCGAGATCAGGGAGGAGCGTCCGCTGCTGTTCTACCGCGGCCAGTACACCGGCATCGAACCGGACAAGACGGTGCCCGCGCCGTGGCGCGACGACCTCGAGGCGTTCCTCACCACGTCCTCGGAGGACACCTGGCTCTAGGTTCTAGACGGCGACACCGATGTACTTCGTCTCGAGGAATTCGTCGATGCCGGTGGCCCCGCCCTCGCGTCCGAGCCCGGATTCCTTCACCCCGCCGAACGGCGCCGCCGGGTTCGACACCACACCCTGGTTGAGTCCGACCATGCCCGATTCCAGTGCCTCGCATACGCGGATGCCGCGCTTGAGGCTCTCGGTGTACACGTAGGCCACCAGCCCGTACGGGGTGTCGTTGGCCCGCTCGACGGCCTCGGTCTCGGTCTCGAACGTGCTGATCGCGGCCACGGGACCGAAGATTTCGTTGTGGCACATCTCGGCGTCGTCGGGCACACCCGTCAGGACCGTCGCCGGGTAGAAGTTGCCCGGGCGGTCGAGTGCCGCGCCGCCGGTGAGCACCGACGCCCCGCGGTCGACGGCATCCGCGACGAGACTGCTCACCTTCGCGACGGCGGCCTCGTCGATGAGCGGTCCGACCACGACGCCGTCCTCGGTGCCGCGCCCGACGGGCAGGGCCTCCATCCGCTGCGTGAGTTTGCGCGTGAACTCTTCGGCGACCGAACTGTGCACGAGGATGCGGTTTGCGGCGGTGCAGGCCTGGCCGATGTTGCGCATCTTCGCGGCCATCGCGCCGTCGACGGCGTCGTCGAGGTTGGCGTCGTCGAAGACGAGGAACGGTGCGTTGCCGCCGAGTTCCATGGACGTGCGCATGACGGTGCGGGCGCACAGTTCGAGCAGATGCTTCCCGACCTTGGTGGAGCCGGTGAACGACAGCTTGCGGGCCCGGCCGTCGAGAATCAGGGGAGTGATGACCTCGTCCGGGCTGGACGTGGTGACGACGTTGACGACGCCGTCCGGCAGTCCGGCCTCGGTGAGGATGTCGGCGAGCGCCAGGATCGACAGCGGCGTCTGCGCTGCCGGTTTGATGACGGACGTGCACCCGGCGGCGATCGCGGGCCCGATCTTGCGGGTGCCCATCGCCATCGGGAAGTTCCACGGGGTGATGAGCAGGCTCGGCCCGACGGGCTGTTTGGTGACGAGGAACCGCGACCCGCCGCCCGGCGCCGTCGTGTACCCGCCGTCGATGCGGACCGCCTCCTCGGAAAACCAGCGGAAGAACTCTGCGGCGTAGGCGATCTCGCCGCGCGCCTCCGCGAGAGGCTTGCCCATTTCGAGCGTCATGACGAGCGCGAGACGGTCGACGTTCTCGAGCAGTAACCGGTGCGCGTTCATCAGGATGACGCTGCGTTCGCGGGGGGTGGTGGCCGCCCACGACGGTTGCGCCGCGACCGCCGCGTCCAACGCCTCGCGGGCCTCCGCCGCGTCGGCGTCCGCGACCGTGCACAGGATCTGTCCGGTCGACGGGTCGTGGACCGGCATGGTGCGGGCGCTGTCGCGCCATTTGCCGCCGATGAACAGGCCGGTCCGGACCGATCCGATTGCTGCTTCCTCGAGCATGATTACTCCCGATTCGCCGTTGCCGTGATGACGTGGCCCATGTTATACAGATTGTTGACAATCTGACAATGCACATTTCCGACATTCGGCGGTATCTACGCGTGGGAGGGTTCTCGTGACTCGGTTATCTCCACTGCTCGCACAGGCCACACCCGTGACGGTCGATCACGGTGAAGGCTGCTACCTCTACGGCACCGACGGTCGGCGCTATCTCGACTTCACCGCGGGCATCGGCGTCACCAGCACCGGCCACTGCCATCCCCACGTCGTGGAGGCCGCGCGCAGACAGGTCGGCTCCCTCATCCACGGCCAGTACACGACGGTCATGCACCAGCCGATGCTCGAACTGGTCGACCGTCTGGGGTCGGTGCTGCCGGAGGGCCTCGACTCGCTGTTCTTCGCGAACTCGGGGAGTGAGGCCGTCGAGGCGTCGCTCCGACTGTCGCGGCAGGCGACCGGCCGCCCCAACGTCATCGTCTTCCACGGCGGTTTCCACGGACGCACGGTCGCGACGGCGACGATGACCACGTCCGGCACCCGGTTCTCGGCCGGCTTCAGCCCGCTCATGGGCGGCGTGCACGTGGCCCCGTTCCCCAACGCCTACCGCTACGGCTGGTCCGAGGAGGAGGCGACCGCGTTCGCGCTCAAGGAACTCGACTACATCTTCGCGACGCTCACCGCGCCGAACGAGACGGCGGCATTCGTGGTCGAACCGGTTCTCGGCGAGGGTGGGTACGTGCCCGGCAACACCACGTTCTTCCAGGGACTCCGCGAGCGCGCCGACAAGTACGGCATCCTGCTCGTCATCGATGAGATCCAGACCGGGTTCGGACGCACCGGCAAGTTCTTCGGCCACCAGCACTTCGACGTCCGGCCCGACATCATCACCATCGCCAAGGGCCTGGCCAGCGGCTTCCCGCTGTCGGGCATCGCGGCGTCCGAGGAACTCATGGCCAAGGGCTGGCCGGGGTCGCAGGGCGGGACGTACGGCGGCAATGCCGTCTCCTGCGCGGCCGCGGTCGCGACGCTCGAGGTGATCGAGAAGGAAGACCTGGTGGCCAACGCCGCCGCACGCGGCATCCAGTTGCTCGAGGGCGCCCGCCGGAAAGCCATCGACGGGATCGGCGACGTCCGCGGCCTCGGACTGCTGGTGGGCAGCGAATTCACCGCCGCCGACGGCACCGCGGACCGCGCGAAAGCGGCTGCGGCGCAGCAACTGGCCGCGAAGAAGGGGCTGCTGCTGTTGACCTGCGGTGCCCACATGAACGTGGTACGGATGATTCCACCGCTCATCGTCACGTCGGAACAGATCGAGGACGCCCTGACCGTCTGGTCCGAGGTGCTCGACGAAGTGTGACCCGCACCTGTGAGTACTTGTTAACCGCGGGCGGTTAACAAGTACTCACAGGCTCCGAAGGAGGCATACATGGCTCGCTACATCACCATCACCCTGGACAAGCGCGGCGTGACGTGCCGTGCCCGGCTTCTCGACGAGGACGCACCGCTCACGTGCGATGCAGTGTGGAACGTACTTCCGCAGAGCGGCGATGCGTACCACGCCAAGTACGCGCGCAACGAGGTGTACACCCTCATCCCGCGGATCACGGCGGCACCGCGACGGGAAAACCCCACCGTCACACCGATTCCCGGCGACGTCTGCCTGTTCGACTTCGAGCCCTGGGAGATCGGAAACTCCGCCTACGGGTACGAGCCCGGCTCCGAGGCGCACGCCGCGCAGGGCGCCACCGACCTCGCGATCTTCTACGGCCGCAACAACCTGCTGCTCAACGGCGACGTCGGCTGGGTGCCGGGCAACGTGTTCGCCGCCATCGAGGAGGGGCTGCCGGAACTGGCGGCCGCCTGCAACGACCTGTGGATGCGCGGGGTCGAGGGGGAGACGATGAGCTTCGCGCGGGCCTGACCGGCGCGACCGGTCCAGCGTGTGCAGGATGGCCCTCGACGAGCGCGGGGGCCGTCCACCATCATCGGACGGTATGAAGCTCGACATCCATCAGATCGACGCATTCGCCGCCGGACCCTTCGAGGGCAACCCGGCGGCGATCATGCCGCTGACCGACTGGCTGGACGATTCGGTTCTCCAGCAACTCGCCGAAGAGAACAATCTGTCCGAGACGGCGTTCTACACCGCCCGGCTACCCGACGACATCCCGTCCCACGACCGCGAACACCCGGCCTATCACCTGCGGTGGTTCACGCCCGCGGTCGAGGTGGACCTGTGCGGCCACGCGACCCTCGCCGCGGCCGCTCAGATCTTCGAGGACGTGCACCCGGACGCCGACCGCATCCAGTTCTGGACGCGCAGCGGGTGGCTGCACGTCGACCGGGGTCCGGACGCGACGCTGGTGATGGATTTTCCGGCCGAGCCGCCGGTGCCGACCGCGGCCGATCCCCGGGTCGTCGCGGCGCTCCGCATCCCGGTCCGGGAGTGCCTGAAGGGCACCGACCTCGTGTTCGTCGCGGAATCCGAAGCCGACATCGCGTCGATGACCCCCGACTTCGCCGTGATCAGCCCGCTCGACGTGCGCGGCATCGTCGTCACCGCGGCGTCGGAGTCGGACGGCGTCGACTTCGTGTCGCGATGGTTCGGCGCCGCGGCCGGGATTCGGGAAGATCCGGTGACGGGGTCCGCGCACTCGCAGATCGCGCCGTACTGGGCCGACGTCCTGGGCCGAAACAGCCTTGTCGGACGCCAACTGTCGGCGCGCGGCGGAACGGTGCACTGCGAGGTGCGCGGTGACCGCGTCCACCTGTCCGGGGCATACCGGCGGTACCTTCGGGGCACCGTCGAGTTCTAGCTGAACACCTCCGAATACAGCGTCTCGATCTGGCCGGCGGTGGGCACGACCGGATTGTTGCCGGGTGATCCGGACGCCAGCGCCTGCTCCGCCATCAGCGGGATGAGACCGTCCCAGGCGTCGCGGTCGATGCCGTAGGCCAGCGGCGTCGGAACCTTCAGGTCGTGGCACAGCGTGCCGAGGGTCTCGACGAGGAACTGCGCGGCGACAGAATCGCCGGCCGATTCCGGTGCCGCGCCGAACGCCCGCGCGCAGTCGGCGTAGCGGCTCTCCGCTCCCTGCACGGAGAACGCCGTGATCGCGGGAAGCAGCATGGCATTCGACAGTCCGTGTGCCACATGGAAATGCGCCCCGATCGGCCTGCTCATCCCGTGTACCAGCGCCACGCTCGAGTTGGAGAACGCCATGCCGGCCTGGAAGGACGCGACCATCATCGCTTCCCGCGCGGTGCGGTCTTCACCGTCCGCGTAGGCCGTGCCGATGTGCTTGCCGATGGTGCGGATCGCGGCGAGGGCGAGTCCGTCGGTGAACGGCTGCGCCTTCCGGCTGACGTACGCCTCGATGGCGTGGGTGAGCGCATCGATTCCGGTGTCGGCGGTGAGCCGCGGCGGCATCGACATCGTGAGTTCGAAGTCCACGATCGAGGCGATCGGCAGAAACGACAGCCCCGGGCACAGCATCTTCTCGTCGGACGCGCTGTCGCTGATGACCGTGAATTGCGTCGCCTCGGAGCCGCTTCCGGCGGTGGTCGGGATCGCGATGATCGGCAGCGCCTTCCCGGTGTACACGTGGGGTGCCTTGTACGACCGCATCTCGCCGCCGTTCGCGGACAGCACGGCCAGTGCCTTCGCGGTGTCCATCGGACTGCCGCCGCCGAACCCGATCACCGAATCCGCCCGGTGCTCGGCGACGATCCGCAGCCCTTCTTCGAGAGAATCGGTGGTGGGGTCGGGCACGGTGCCGGAGAACAGGGCCGGCTCCTTGCCTGCCGACCGGAGGAGGGTCATGATCCGGTCGGCCGCGCCGGTGCCGGTCAGGTAGGAGTCGGTGACGAGAATCGGCCTCTGCAGACCCAATTGGTCGACAACCGAGCCGATCTCGTCGACTGCTCCCGCCCCGATCCGGGCGAAACGGGGAAGTGAGAGGTGTGCGGTCATGGGAAGAGGTCCTTAGTTGTTCTGGGGGAATCCGAGGTTGAGGCCGCCGTGGCTGGGGTCGAGCCAGCGGGTGGTGACGACCTTGCCGCGGGTGAAGAAGTGCACGCCCTCGGTGCCGTGGGCGTGGCTGTCACCGAACAGCGAGTTCTTCCACCCACCGAAGGAGTAGTAGGCCATCGGGACGGGGATCGGGACGTTGATGCCGACCATCCCGACCTCCACCTCGTTCTGGAACCGTCGCGCCGCGCCGCCGTCGTTGGTGAAGATGGCGGTGCCGTTGCCGAATTCGCTGGAGTTCACCAACTCCAGGGCTTCGTCGTACGAGTCCACCCGGATCACGGAGAGGACGGGTCCGAAGATTTCGTCGGTGTACACACTCATGTCGGTGGTGACGTGGTCGATCAGGGTCGGGCCGAGCCAGAACCCATCCGCCCCGCCATTGGGCTGTACCTGCCGGCCGTCGACGACGATCGTGGCACCGGCGGCTTCGCCGGCGTCGATGTAGGAGGCGACCTTGTCGCGGTGCACCTTGGTCACCAGCGGACCCATGTCGGAGTCCTTGGTGCCGTCGCCGATCTTCAGGGTGTCGGTGCGGTCCTTGATCTTCGCAACCAGTTCGTCGGCGATGTCGCCGACCGCGACGAGGGCACTGATGGCCATGCAGCGTTCGCCGGCGGAGCCGAAGCCGGCGTTGACCATGGCGTCGGCGGCCAGGTCCAGGTCGGCGTCCGGGAGGACGATGGCGTGGTTCTTCGCCCCGCCCAGGGCTTGGACGCGTTTGCCGTGGGCGGTGCCGGTGGCGTACACGTACTGCGCGATCGGGGTGGATCCGACGAAGGAGATGGCCTTGATGGAGGGGTGGGTGAGCAGTTCGTCGACGGCGGTCTTGTCGCCTTGGAGGACGTTGAACACTCCGGCGGGGAGTCCGGCCTCGGCCCAGAGTTCGGCCATCCAGATGGCGGCGGTGGGGTCCTTCTCGGAGGGCTTGAGGACGACGGTGTTGCCGGCGGCGATGGCGACGGGGAAGAACCACATCGGGACCATGGCGGGGAAGTTGAACGGGGAGATGATCCCGACCGGGCCGACGGGTTGGCGGATCGAGTGCACGTCCACATTGGTGGACGCGTTCTCGGTCATGCCGCCCTTGAGCAGCTGCGCGATACCGCAGGCGAATTCGACGACCTCCTGGCCGCGGCTCACTTCACCGAGTGCGTCGGAGACGACCTTGCCGTGCTCGGAGGTGATGATCTCCGCCAACTCGCCCTTGCGTTCGTTGAGCAGTTCCCGGAACTTGAAGATGATTTGGGTGCGCTTGGCGAGGGAGGTGTCGCGCCAGGCGGGGAACGCCGCGGCCGCGGCGTCGATCACTGCGCGGGCGTCCTCCACGCTCGCCAAGGCAACCTGACCGGTGACCTCGCCGGTTGCCGGGTTCGTCACCGGGGCGGTATCGACGCGCGTTCCGGGGTAGGACTTGTTGTTGAGCCAATGGGAGATGACGGCCATGAGGGTTTCGCTCCTGGAAGTTCGGGGGTGTCTCCGAGTCTGGTCTGGCAACAATGCCTGCGTCAACGAGTAATCTGGCATTGCAAACTGCAAAAATGCCGGGGAGGTGTGGGCCGTTGTTCACCGCCGACAACATGCGCTATCTGCTCGAACTGTCGCGGACGGGTCGTCTCGCGGATGCCGCGAAGCGTCTCGACGTCGACCAGACCACCGTGTCGCGCCGAATCACCCGCCTCGAGAAGGACACCGGGACGCGGCTCTTCGACCGCGGCGCGTCCGGGTGGCAGCTCACCGAGGCAGGCCGCCGCCTGATCCCGTATGCGGAATCGGTCGAATCGACGCTGCTCGCCGCCCTCGACGTGACGTCGTCCGCGGCTCCCGGCGCCCTCACCGGGACCGTCCGGATACTCACCCCCGACGGGTTCGGGGCGTTCGTGTTGGTGCCGGGACTGGCAGCGGTCCGCACCGAGCATCCGGACCTGTTCACCGAACTCGTCACGTCCACCACGCACGACGTGTTGACGGGCCGGGACTTCGACATCGCGGTGACGCTCGAACGTCCGTCGCCGCGGTCTGTCGTGGTCCGCAAACTCGCGGACTACGACCTGCGGCTCTACGCCTCGCGGCACTACCTCGACACGCATGACGCCATCGCCTCGATCGACGACCTGCGCACGCACACGCTCATCTGGTACGTCGACGCGTTCCTGGACGTCGAACCACTGCGGATCCTCGACCGGCTGCTGCCGGACTTCCGGGCGCAGATCCAGACCAACAACATCGCAGGCCACTACCAGGCCGTGAAACACGGAGTCGCGATCGCGCCGCTGCCGAGCTACATCGGGGCGCTGGACGAGGATCTCGTGCCGGTTCTGCGCGACGACTTCATCGCGCACCGCACCTACTGGCTGGTGGTACCGCGGGAACTGACACGCCTCGCCCGGGTCAAGGCGATCACCGAGGCGCTCTACTCCATCGTCGACGGCAATCCCGAACTACGGGGTGCGGCAGGGTGACTCAGCGATCGGACAACGCGCAGGCCACAGGTGATAGTGCGACGTTCGAGCTCGTGCAGTGCTCACGCCGGATTCGGCGGGCGTGCCGGCGTCGCTCATTTTCGGTCATCCCTCCCCAGATACCGTAGGGCTCTCTTGTTGCCAGAGCGTGGTCACGGCACGACCTCAACACCGGGCAGTTGTGGCAAATCTGCTGTGCCTTCTTCTCTCGCTTCTCGCGGTCCTGACCCCGTTCTCTGTCGGGGGAGAAGAAGACGGTCGATTCGAGCCCGCGGCATGCGGCTGTTTGTCGCCAGTCGCCCGCCGCCGATGGTATGCGTGCGGGCCGCGGGACGGATTCTGCGGTCAGCATTGTTACTCCTCACGTTCTGGAAGTAGACAAGGTGGGTGGTCACTTGAACCCGCAGCCCGGTGTCCAATGTGTGAGAGCAGATCAGGAACTGAGCGGATTGCACGGGGCGGCGAACGCCTGTCGGCGCTGGCCCGGAGGTGTCAGGGACAACGAGTTCTATGGGCAGCGTGATCTCCCGACCCGCGCCGCCACCGATGATGTCGAGCAGCAGTTGGGCCGCTTCTCGCCCCTAGTCGACGAGCGGCTGCCGAAATGGTGATCAGCGGACTCACATGCTCGAGTGCCGTCCGACCCCGGTGAGGAGGGGCCGGACGGCCGAGCGCAACTCGCCGTCGGCACGAATGTCGGTTCAGGACCGGGCGAGTCACTGGATCACCTGCGGGATCGGACGTCGTTGTCCGGGGGCCGGAATGCGGGTGATCACGTCGGTGAGTGCAGTTCGGCGACCCTTCGCCGCTCCTCGCACAGGATCAGCGGGTCGTAGGCGCCGGGACCGGGGTCAGCGAGACGGAACGAGTGAGATTTCCGGGGTGCATGACGCTGTCGAGTTGCTCCTGGGTGAGCAGGCCCCGCTCGAGCACGAGCGCGGCGACGGTGCGACCGGTTGCGAGTGCCTCTGCGGCGATCGCCGTGGCCGCGGTGTAGCCGATGTGCGGGTTGAGTGCGGTCACGAGACCGATCGAGGCGTCCACAGTGCGCGCGAGATGCTCGACGTTCGCCTCGATCCCGGCGACGCACCGCTCACGCAGCACCGTGCATCCGCGAGTGAGGAGTTCGATCGTTTCGAACAGACAGTGCGCGATGATCGGCTCGAACGCGTTGAGCTGAAGTTGTCCGCCCTCGGCCGCCATCGTGACGGTCAGGTCGTTACCGACTACCCGGAAGGCAATCTGGTTCACCACCTCCGGGATCACCGGATTCACCTTGCCCGGCATGATCGACGACCCGGCCTGCACGGGCGGCAGCGTGATCTCACCGAAGCCGGCACGCGGCCCCGACGACAGGAGCCGTAGGTCGTTGCAGATCTTGGACAGCTTCACCGCGGTGCGCTTGAGCACCCCGGACAGCTGCACGAACGCCCCCACGTCCTGTGTGGCCTCGACGAGGTTCGACGCGGTGACCACGTCGATGCCGGTGATCGCAGCCAGATGCTCTCGCACCCGGCCTGCATATTCCGGGTGGGCGTTGAGGCCTGTGCCGATGGCGGTCCCGCCCAGATTGATCTCGGAGATGAGGGTCGCGGCCTCACCGAGCCGCTGGGAGTCCTCGTCGAGCATCAACGCGAACGCGCCGAGTTCCTGGCCGAGCGTCATCGGTACGGCGTCCTGCAACTGGGTGCGGCCGATCTTCAGCACATCGGCGAACTCCGCCGACTTCAGCGCGAACCCCTCGGCGAGCCCGGTCAACGCCGACTGCAGCCGGGTCAGGGCCACCTGGAGGCCGACCTTGACCGCGGTGGGGTACACGTCGTTGGTGCTCTGACCGAGGTTCACATGTTCGAGCGGATGCAGATGCTCGTAGCTACCTCGGGCGTGGCCGAGCAGTTCGAGTGCCCGATTGGCTACCACCTCGTTGGCGTTCATGTTGCTGGAGGTGCCGGCACCGCCCTGGATGACGTCGACGACGAACTGGTCGTGCAGCGCGCCGGCCCGGATCTCCTCGCACGCCCGGACAATCGCGCCGGCCGTGCGCGCAGGTAGGAGTCCGAGAGATGCATTCGACTGTGCTGCAGCCTGTTTCACCGCAGCGAGCGCCGTCACCATGTCGGGGTGAATGGACAGGGGAATGCCGGTGATCGGAAAGTTCTCCGTTGCGCGCAGAGTGTGGATTCCGTAGTACGCATCGGAGGGAACTTCCCGGTTACCGAGCAGGTCGTGCTCGGTGCGGCTCATCGGTCCGAGGTCACCCGGGTCGGGATGTTGCCCCACGGCAGCGGGGCATTGCCGAACTTGGCGGCGCGGAGGTCGCCCGATCGGGCGTGGCCCTCGAATCGTTCGAGGCGCGAGACCCGGCCACAGACCTCACCCAATTGGGCGCTGGTCTCGAGGTTGCGGACCTCCTGGTAGGTGAGCGTCTTGAGGAACTTGCCCACCCACAGACCTCCGGTGTAGTTGGCGGCCCCCAGGGTGGGAAGGACGTGGTTGGTGCCGATCAGCTTGTCGCCGTATGGGACACACGTTCCTTCACCGAGGAACAGGGCACCGTAGTTCCGCATTGCGGTGAGCGCCTCGCGGGGCTCCTCGGTGAGGATCTGGACGTGTTCGGACGCGAACTCGTCGGCCAGCGCGTAGGCCGAGGCGAGATCATCGACGACGTGCACCTGACCGTGGTCGCGCCAGGCCGGGCCGGCAATGGCGTTGGTCTCCAGGCCGGGAAGTAGCGCCTCGATGTGGTCGAGGGTCGCGCGCCCCACGGCCTCCGACGTGGTGATCAGCACGCACGGGGAGTCGGGGCCGTGCTCGGCCTGGCTGAGCAGGTCGACGGCGATGGTGAACGGGTCGGCGTGGTCGTCGGCGACGATGAGGGTTTCGGTAGGTCCGGCGAAAAGGTCGATCCCGACCTCTCCGAACAACTGTCGCTTGGCCTCGGCCACGTACGCGTTGCCTGGGCCGGTCAGAATCGAGACCGGGGCGATGGTTTCGGTGCCCAGCGCCAGCGCGGCGACAGCCTGCACGCCGCCGAGGACGAAGATCTCGTCGGCGCCGGCGAGGTGCATGGCGGCGACACTGATCGGGGGTGCCTCACCGGCGTTCGGCGGCGTCGTTGCCGCGACCCGCTCGACGCCGGCGACCTTCGCGGTCAAAACCGTCATGTGCGCGGACGCGGTGAGCGGGTAGCGCCCGCCGGGCACGTACGCGGCGGCGGCGTCGATCGGGACGTTGCGGTGGCCGAGGAAGACCCCAGGCAGGGTCTCGACCTCGAGGTCCTGGATCGAGTCCCGCTGCGCCTGAGCGAAGCCCCGGATCTGACGCTGCGCGAACCGCAGGTCGTCGAGTACCGTCTCCGGAACCGAGCTGACGATCGAGCGCACCTGATCCTCGCTGAGACGGAACGATTCCGGGGACCAGCCGTCGAACTTCTCGGAGTACTTGCGCACGGCAGATTCGCCGTGCGCGCGGACGTCGGCGATGACGGCCGCGACGGTGTCGACGACGGCGGGGTTGCTGGACCGCTGTGCCGGTTCGCCGACGGCGGCCTTGAGAACGAATGACATGGATGCTTCCTTGGCGTCACGAGGGATGGAACTGCTTGGTTCAAGCATCCTGGCGTGACACCGAACGCAACAGGCGCAAAGCGGGAACACTTTGTGGATGGAAGTGCACATTGTGGTCAGTCTTGACGCCGGGCTGCCGAAAGTCTCTGGCAGGGAGCAATGCGCGCAAGCATTCGCCCCGGTGCTGCATACTCTGTGCATTCAATGGAGGTGCGAGCTCCCCTAGTCTTTGAACTGATGGCGCGGCCCGGACGAGAGCAAACTCGGTTATTCAAACACGAATACGCATCACACCGCGCGTGGGTCCGCGCTGACATCGAAACCACGACGTAGGGATGGATATGAAAGTGGATGCTGTGCGTACGCACGCCCGGTCCGGAATCGAGTTCACTGC
Source organism: Rhodococcus sp. NPDC056960 (assembly GCF_042674125.1). Lineage (NCBI taxonomy): Bacteria > Bacillati > Actinomycetota > Actinomycetes > Mycobacteriales > Nocardiaceae > Rhodococcus > Rhodococcus sp. NPDC056960. Next base: position 225,379 of record NZ_JBHURF010000011.1, read on the forward strand.
GGCAGGTTTCGGTGGCGCCCCGATCGGAAACTTCAACCATCCGTTCACCGATACCGATGCACGCGAAACCGTAGTCAACTCCTGGAACATGGGAATTCGATACTTCGACACCGCCCCCGGCTACGGAAACGGCCTCAGCGAATACCGGCTGGCGCACGCCCTGCGCGACTATGACAGGTCCGAGTATGTGCTGTCCAGCAAGGTCGGACGGGTGGTTACTCCGCGACTCAATGCGCCGACGAGCGACGGCCAGTACAAGGACATTCCGCCCTTCGTCGCGGAGTTCGACTACAGCTATGACGGCGTGATGCGCTCAGTCGAACGGAGTATGCAGCGCATGCTGTGCGACCGTTTCGACATCCTGTTCATCCACGATGTGGATCGCTACACCCATGGCGCCGCTCAACCGGAATTGTTCAAACAAGCCATTGAAGGCGCCTACCCGGCGCTCGAGTCGCTGCGCGATCAGGGAGTGGTCAAGGCGATCGGGTTCGGGATCAACGACACTGATGTCATGACCGACGCGGTGCGCAGCACCGACGCCGATCTGTACCTACTCGCGGGACGGTACACCCTCCTCGAGCAGGAACCGCTGGACGAAGTGCTGCCGCTGTGCGAAGAGCAGGGTATCGGCATTGTCCTCGGAGGTGTGTACAACAGCGGAATTCTCGCCACCGGGCCGACCCCGGCCGCACGCTTCAATTACGCGCTCGCACCGGAGTCTGTGAAGGAGAGGGCGGGTCACCTCGAGCGGATCTGCAGCGACCACCACGTTCCACTGGCCGCGGCCGCACTGCAGTTCGCGTATGCGCATCCCTCGGTACTGAGCATCTGCATCGGCGCCCGCAACGTCGAACAGCAGAAGCGAAATGCCGAACTCTTCGACACGGTGATCCCGCAACAGCTGTGGGCGGATCTGCGCGCAGCCGGCCTGGTCCGCGACGACGCGCCGACACCCGAGTCCTGATCTGAACGAACGGCCCCCGCGCAGCGCTGCTGATTGGTGAACGCTGTGCGGGGGTCGTTTCACGTGTGTGCGACAGGCTCGTCGGATGAGTGAGCGCATCGACGAGCCTTCGAAACGAGGTGCTACGCCGTCAGGTGTGGTGCCTTGAAAGGTGTCATGGCCCCGGCGTCGATCACCTGTGCAGTGCCGGTGACGTACCGCCCGTCGTCGGAGGCCAGGTAGACAACAGCGTTGCTCACATCGATGGGGTCGAGGAAGGGAACCGGAAGTGCGTGCATGGCCTGCAGTGCCGGGAGCGCGTCGGCCTGGGTGGCACCGGCTTTGCCACCTGCGAACATCTGGTTGTACGCGGGGTTGTTGATCATCAGGGTGTTCACGTTGGTCGGGTTGATCGAATTGACGCGGATCCGAAACGGCGCCAGTTCCCCCGACAACGTCCGCATCAGCCCGTTCACCCCGTGCTTCGATGCCGAGTAGTGTCCGACGTTCAGTTCGGCGGTGAGGCCGGAGATGGAGCTGATCAGGATCATCGAGCCGCCGTTGCCGCCTTCGAGCAGAGGTGGGACCGTGGCCTTGATGGTCTTCCAGACACCGGTCAGATTCACATCGATCTGATCCTGGAACTGGCCCTCGGTCAGTTCCCACATCGGTGCGACACCATTGAGAGTGCCCGCGTTCGCAACGACCACGTCGAGACCGCCGAGCTCCGAAACGCCCTCCTGTACCGCCTTTTCAAGGCTTGGAAGGTCACGGACATCGACCGACCGGGCGACGATGCGTCGACCGAGTCCCTCGACGAGGGTCACCGTCTCGTCGAGATCGTCGGGGGTCGACATCGGATAGGGGACGGTGTCTATCTGACTGCACAGGTCGAGCGCAATGATGTCAGCGCCCTCCTCGGCAAGACGTCGGACGTGGGACCGACCTTGTCCCCGCGCGGCACCGGTGACGAGCGCAATTTTTCCTGCTAGACGTGACACTGGGTCCTCTGCTTTCGAGTCGCATTCGGATGTGGGGTGGTTCGCGCGAGCCGCGTAACCCCGGAAACGAAAACCGCCGCCGCGGGCGAAAACCCACGGCGGCGATCGAAGGAACTACTGGTGCTGCTCGTTCGCGCGTGCTTCGCGGTACTCGTCCGCACGCTCATCGGTGATGTGCGGCAGTGGCGGGAAGTCGAGCCATCCCGGCACGAACGGGCTTGCGAGGTCGCGGTCGGTCGGAACCTCGACGAGCACGGGGGCCTTGGCATCGAACGCCCGCTTGAATGTCGGCTCCAGGTCGGCGGGAGAGTCGACGCGGAAGGACTCGAGTCCGAAGGACTTGCCGAGATCCTTGAAGCTCGGGCTGTACGGCGTTCCGTCGGGACGATTGAACTCGGTGCCGATCATGCGGTCCGTGGCGTTCCGCTGCCCACCACGGATCGAGATGTAGCCCGAATTGTCCTGCACCACGAACACGACGGGGATGTCGTGCTGGATCGCCACACCGATCTCCTGCGCCGTCATGAGGAAGTCACCGTCGCCGGTGATGCAGGCGACCTGACGTTCGGGCGCAGCAAGCTTCGCGCCGAGCGCGGCCGGCACCGGCCAGCCCATCGCGGAGAAGCCGCCGGTTGTGAGATGGGTGCGGGGCTCGTACACCGGGAAGGTCTGCTTGACCGCGCCCTGCGTGTTGCCCGAACCGACGAGCACGATGCCGTCGCGGTCCATGACGTTGCGCAGTGCACCGAGCGGACGCTGGAGCGTGAACGGGAAGCGGTCCGATTCACGGCGGGCGGAGAGCTGCTCCTCCCAGTCGGCCTTACGCTCCGCGATCTCGGCCACGTACTCGGAGCGAGCCGGGGTGGACGAGGGGAGGCTGTCGACGATCGCGGCAACCGTGGGCTTCGCGTCGGCGACGATACCGACCTCCGCGGGGTATATCTTGCCGATCTCGTGGGGGTCGATGTCGATGTGGATGAGCTTCGCCGGTGGGAAGGAGAAGGACTTTCCACGGCTGTAGCTCGAGGCGGACCAGTCGGTGAAGCGGCAACCGATGGAGATGACGACATCGGCATTGGCAGCGAGGTAGTTGCCGTGGATCGTGCCCGTCTGGCCGACGCTGCCGACGAACAGCCGGTGATCCTCGGGGAAGGCGCTCTTGCCGTTCCAGGTCGTTGCTACCGGGATGTTCTGGGCCTCGGCGAGCGCGAGGACCTCGTCGGTCGCGTTTGCACTGATGGCGCCGCCGCCCACGACGATGACAGGCCGCTCGGCGCCGGCGAGGAGCGCGGCCGCTCGGCTGACGGCCTCGGGATCGGGGTACTGCAGACCGACGGGAAGCCGGCGCTCGAGATCATGGAAAGACACGTCAGCGGTCTCGGCGTGCAGATCCCACGGCACCTCGATGTGCGCAGGACCACGACGACCGGTCAGCATCGCACTGAACGCGCGGTGCATGATGAACGGCAGATCCTCGATGCTGTTCGCGACCCAGCTACGCTTCGAGACGGCCTCGGCGACCTGCGGGAAGCCGTTGTCCTTCTGACGGTCGAGTTCCTGCAGCACGCCGCGGCCGCGCATGTGGCGCGGCGGACCGCCGGTGATGACGAGAACGCTGGTCGAGTCGCTGTAAGCGGTGGCGAGACCCAGAACGGTGTTGGATGCGCCTGCGCCGATGGATGTCACAGCCGCCATCGGCTGACCCGAGGCACGGTAGAAGCCGTCGGCGAGATGCACGGCGCTCTGCTCGTGGTACGTCTGGATGAAAGGAATCTTCGATTCCTCTTCGTTGAAGGCATCCATGAGCCCCCAAATTCCATGGCCGGGGATGCCCGCGACGTAGGGCACCCCGTACTGCTTCAGAATTCGGCCGATGACTTGTCCGCCGTTGAGCCTAGGCATTGAAAATCCTCTCTAGTGGGTAGTTCCGCACCGTTGTCGGCGGCACAGGGGTCCCTTCGCTTGCATCTATTCGGCGGAATTCCGTGCCGGGCGCCGCAGGCGGTGACCGGTGCGGACGCCGGTCCGGGGCGACGCACCGCAGCGCGGATGCGCGTCCTGTCGACATCAGTTCAGTGATGTGACCACCTTCACGGGTAAGTGTGCACCGGCGTAGATTGCATTTAGAAGATGCACCGTGTGCAACAGTTGCAGTGGCTTGTTCACAGTCTGTCCAGCGAAGGTAGCGACGCCGATGACCATGACCGTTCACGCAGCCCTCGGCCTCGAGGTGTTTCGCCGTACGAATCTGAAGGTGTACGCGGGAGATGCTGCGCTGAACCGGGTGATCCGCTGGGTCCATCCCACAGAGGTCCCGGACATAGCCCGGTTCCTGAGCGGCGGCGAGATGCTCCTCACTGCGGGTCTCGGTATCGGCGCTTCGCCAGACCGGCAGCGGCAGTACATCGAGGAGGTTGCAAAAGCGGGGGCGGCGGTCCTGGTGATCGAGCTCAGCGGCCGGGCATTCGACCACATGCCCGAGGCGCTGATCGAAACCGCACAGAGGATGAACTTCCCGCTTGTGGGACTTGATGGTGAAGTTCCTTTCGTGGAGGTCTCCGCTCAGGTCCACGAGTCCATCGTCGACCAAAGAGTGGTGGACCTCACGGCGTACGAGCGACTGAACGCGGCATTCATGCAGCTGCTCCTGGCGGGCCGCGACTATGTCCATTTCACGGATACCCTTGCGCGCGAAGTGCAGTGCCCGGTCGTGCTCGAGGATTCGACGCGGCAGGTGATCGCCTACTCGGGCATAACAGATGTTGCGGACCGGATGCTGTCGGACTGGGAGCGTCACTCGCGGATAGAACATGATCAGCCCGGCACCGGCAGCTCGAACGAGGCGGGAAACTGTACGCGTCGTGCCGTTGTGCTCCGTGGTGAACGGTGGGGGTGGCTCCACGTCCTCCACGAGGGAGCGACTTTGGCGGGGACCGGTACGTACGCCTTGGATCGCACAGCAGACGGGATCGCCATTGCCCTTCTCGGTATCCGCGAGAGCGGCGCCAAAGCCGCCCAGCGGCAGAACGCCCTGGTGAGCCGGCTGCTTCTCGGAGACATCTCCGGCGGCATGTTCGTGCAGCGTGCGCTCCGCATCGGCCGTGACCTCCGTGATCGCGCCCTTATCGCAGTCCTCGTTCTCAAAGAGACGCCGCTGGGAGCGACGAGTGAAGACGCGATGGACGACTTCTGTCGAACACTTCACGTCCCGGCCGTGGTGGCCGATCTCGGCGAACACACGTTGGCGGTCATGGGCCTGACGAGGCCCGATGTGGAGAAACAGATCGTCGATCGACTGACGGAGCTGGGAGTCAGTGCTGGCATCAGCAGGCAGGTCGAACCTCCGCAGCTGCCGACCGCGATCGAACAAGCGCGAAGCGCGGTGTCGGTGGCGTCGGCGCGCCCGGACAAGGCGGTACACCGATTCGACGATCTGGGGGTGCTACGTCTGCTCGCCTCGCTCGCGCAAGGATCCGAACTGGCCCGCTACATCGAGGACGAGCTCGGACCCCTGCTCAAGCACGACGCCAAGGGTGTGAACCCGTTGCTGCCCACGCTGCGAACGTATCTTGCGTGCGACGGCAACAAGTCCCAGGCAGCGCAGCTACTGTTCGTGCAGCGTCGCACCCTGTATTACCGTCTCGACCGAATCACGGAGCTGCTCGGACGCTCGCTGGACGACACGGACGCTCGCCAGGCACTGATCTTCGCCGTCCGCGGGCACGATCTGCTGCACAGGCAGGATCGATCGACGTTCGAGTGATGTCGGACGCATTCCATTCGCCGAGGCTGACATGGGTAGCCTCGGCTAACTAGGCTGATTCGCGACCTGCGCGGACCGGATTCTGTTGCACGCACTGTGCAACCCAGGTGCCTACCTCTGCTCAGAATGCCCCTCTGAACAGCATTGATGCCGCACTAGATTCAATTCTCGACCCACAATTCTGGGCGACGGCAGATGGTTTCAGGGAGACATGTATGTCGAATGCGATTACAGCACTGCAGTCACAGGTCATCACCGATCCACCGGACATCCTCGAGTTCGACATCGCGATCATCGGATCGGGAATGGGCGGCGGAACGCTCGCCTACGCGCTCAAGGACTCAGGAGCGAAGGTTCTCATCGTCGAGCAGGGAGATTTCCTGCCTGTCGAGCGTGAAAACTGGTCGGCAGAAGCAGTTCACGCCGAAGGGCGCTACAAGAACTCGGCCGCGTGGCACGACAGGACAACAGGCAACTACTTCGTACCGGGCAACTACCACTACGTGGGTGGCAGTACGAAGCTGTACGGCGCGACGCTTCCCCGATTTCGGGAGTGCGATTTCGGGGAGATCGAGCACCCCGACGGTATCTCGCCGGCATGGCCGTTCACCTACGACGAACTCGAACCGCACTACGGCGAAGCCGAGCGGATGTTCTGGGTGCACAGCAACAAAGGCGAGGACCCGACAGACCCTTGGCGATCAACGGATTACCCGTTTCCCGGCCTCCCGCACGAGGGCGCCATGGCGAGGCTGGTCGACAGTGCGAGGCAACAGGGTCTGCATCCGTTCGCGGCCCCGCAGTCGGTCGACTGGAGGCCGGGCGGACCCTGTGTCCTGTGCGACACGTGCGACTCGTTCGCCTGCATGGTTGACGCCAAGGGTGATGCGGACGTCGCGGCCGTCCGCCCGGCCCTGCAAAGCGGAAACGTCCAGTTGCTGACCAACGCTGAGGTCACCCGTCTCGACACGGACGCCGGTGGGCGTACCGTCACCCACGCGCGGATCACCCACAACGGCAGGAACATCGCGGTCAAGGCCGGACGATTCGTGATCGCTTGTGGCGCAGCCAATACCGCGTCGCTGTTGCTCCGCTCGGCATCGAGTGCCCACCCGAACGGGCTGGCCAACACATCCGATCAAGTCGGCCGCAACTACATGGCCCACGTGACGACCTTCTTCCTGGCCATCGACCCGCGCCGAAAGAACGAGGCGGTGTACCAGAAGACGATCGGGATCAACGACTGGTACGAAGCCGGGCCCACGACCCGCTACCCGCTCGGAAACGTGCAAGGTCTCGGCAAGCTGCGGGGCCCGATGGCCAAGCGGGGCAAGCCCTGGGTGCCCATGCCGATCCTCGAGGAGGTCACCAAGTACACCCTCGACCTCTTCATCCAGACCGAGGACCTACCGCTGCCCGAGAACCGCTTGACCGTCAACAGTCGGGGACAGGTCGAGGTCGAGCGCAGGGAGACGAACCTCTCCGCCCACCACGAACTCATCAAGCGGATGAAGAAGGTCGTTCGCAAGGCCGGCTTTCCGGTCGTCCTCACTCAGAGTCTCGGAGTCGAAGCCACCTCCCACCAGTGCGGAACGGCACGGATGGGGCACGACCCAGCCACCAGCGTCGTCGACGAAAACCTGAAAGCGCACGACCTGGACAATCTCTGGATCGCCGACAGTTCCACATTTCCATCGTCGGCAGCGGTCAACCCGGCGCTCACCGTGGCGGCACTTTCCCTTCGACTCGGGCGTTCCGGTCAGCTCGCCCCCAGTAAGGAGCAGTACTCACCGGCCACGACAAGTTCCGCGTCAGCGATCTCCCGGGATCACTAAATCCCTCGACCACACAGCCAAATCCTCACAAGGAGACACGGAATGACGTCCACGATCGCCAGTACTGCAGCAACAGTGGATCCTGCGCTGGCGCCGCTCTTCGAGCCGATCACTCTCGGGAAAGTGGAGATCCGCAACCGCGTGGTCATGACGGGGCATGGAACCGGTATGGCGAAGAATCACTTGCCCTCCGACCAGCACGTCGCCTACTACCGCGAGCGCGCCAAAGGTGGCGCGGGACTGATCGGCATGGCATTCCCGCAGGTCCACCCGTCGTCGCAAAACGTCCCGAACGAGGTACGCGCGTACTACCCGGAAGTGGTCCCCGGCCTGCGCAAGATCGCGGACGCCGTACACGAGTACGGGGCGCGCATCGTCATGCAGCTCGGACACACCGGCCGGCAGAGCAGCTCGACCTGGACAGGCCGCGCGCTCATCGGACCCTCCAACACCCCGTGTCCGTTCAACCTCGAGATGCCGAAAGAAGCAGAGGTCGAGGACATCGACGAGATCGTCGCGGGCCACGCGCTCAGCGCCCGTCATGCCAAGCAGGCCGGCATCGATGGTGTCGAGATCCACTCCGGCTACGGCGGATACCTGTTGGCCTCGTTCCTCTCGCCCTTCTCCAACCAGCGCACCGACGAGTACGGTGGGTCGCTAGAGAACCGGATGCGGTTCCTGCTCCGGGTCATCGAAGCAGTACGCGAAGAGGTCGGACCCGACTACCTCGTGGGCATGAACCTGCAAGGCAGCGATTTCAGTCCCGGTGGACTCGAGATCGACGATGCGAAGAAGATCGCCCTCGCGTGCACCGCAACCGGCGCCATCGACTACATCATCGTCAAAGGGGCGACCTACCTGGAAGCCCACCAGAATGTCCCCGACATGCAGCACCCCAAGCGCATCTGGGAAAGCCTCGCCGCCGCGGTCAAGGAAGTGGTCGACGTTCCGGTGATCGCCGTCGGCCGCGTCAACGTGCCCGAGGACGCTGTCGACATCATCAACCAGGGGCACGCCGACATGGTCGCCATGACCCGTCAGCAGATCGCCGATCCGGACACGGTGAACAAGATGAGGGAAGGCCGCATCGACGAGATCCGTCGGTGCATCGGCTGCAACCAGGGGTGCATCGACCGCCTGTTCAAGCCCACACACAGTTCGTGCGTTCACAACCCCGCCGCGGGGTTCGAACGGGAACTGGGTTCCGACACGTTGGTTCAGGCGACGATCCGGCGCCGCGTCGTCGTCATCGGCGCCGGCCCCGCCGGCATGAAGGCAGCCGAGGCATCCGCACGTCAGGGCCACGAGGTCATCCTCATCGAACGACGCCCCGTCACCGGCGGCCAGTTGCGGATCGCGGACAAGATCAAGGGACGCGGCGAGATCGGATTGGTGATCGACCACCTCGACGTCATGATCCGCAAGCACGGCGTCGACCTTCGCCTCGGGTGGGCGGTAACGGCTGAAGAAGTGCTGGCGCTGGCACCGGACCACATCGTCGTCGCGACCGGGTCGGCTCCCGCCGACGACATCGTCGGCAACCTCTCTCTCGGCATCAAGTCCACGCCGGGACTCGACCAGGACCACGTGCTGTCGGTGTGGGACGTGCTCGAAGATTCCGCGCCCGTCGGCAACCATGTCGCGGTGGTCGACGACGGCGAAGGCGGCTGGAAGGGAATCGGCCTGGCCCTGCAGTTCGCGGAGGAAGGACGTGAGGTGGAGTTGCTGACGGTATTGCCGTTCGCCGGGTCGAAGCTGGGTCCGTTCAGCGCCAATCTCGCGGTGCCGCGCATCCACGACGCGGGCATCAAGACACACCCGTTCACCAGCCTCACCGCCGTCGAGGGATCGACCCTGCAGATCAACGAAAAGGGGCGAGAGGAGACACTCCACGACATCGACACGGTTGTTCTCGCCGGTTGGCACCGACCCGTCAACGACCTGTACTTCGCACTGAAGAACAGCGGGGTGCCAGTCGAACGCATCGGTGACGCGGTGGCGAGCCGAACGATGCTCGAGGCGGTCCACGAGGGTGAGCGCGCTGCACGCCGTGTCGGCGTGCTCGCCTGACAGCGGTCGGGCGGCGAGCCGCGACTGCCGGTCCGGCCCGGGCGCGGACGGACCGGCAGCAGCCCGCGCTCCGATCTCCAATTGAAACCAGAATCGAAACGGAATCATGGCTCCAGTCACACAGACGATTTCTCCAGCCCTTCGCAGGGCGCGCGTCTCAGTGTTCGCGCTCTTCATCGTCTTCGGGCTGGCCGTGTCCACGTGGGCGGTCCACATACCCTCGATTCAGCAGCAGACGGGCATCTCCACGGCGATACTGGGAACGATGCTGCTCGTGCTCGGGGCGGGGGCCCTCGTCGGCATGCAGATCACGGGACCGATGATCACCCGGTTCGGCGGCGGCACCACGGGGGTCGTCGCCGGGGCGGCGATGTCGATCCTGTTGGTCGGACCCATGCTGGCGACCGACGAGACCGAACTGCTCGTCGGTCTGACGCTCTTCGGGCTCGCCATGGGCGGCACGGACGTGTCCATGAATGCTCAGGCGGTGGTGGTCGAGCAGGACTACGAGCGGTCGATAATGTCGGCGTTCCATGCGGTCTTCTCGGTCGGCAGTGTCATCGGATCCCTGATCGGGGCGGCGACGCTTGCCGTCGAATGGAGCATGACCACCACAGCGGTCGTGATGTCCGGGACGTGCCTGTTGATCACACTGGCGGTAGCGACGCACCTGGTCCGATTCAGCCGTCCCACCCGGCCGGTGGACGAGACGGGTTCCACTCCTGTCCGCACCCGTACCGTGCAACGCCGTCTCGTCGTCCTCGGCGCACTAGCCTTCCTGCTGTTCCTCTCCGAGGGCGCCGCAATGGACTGGAGCAGCGTCCATGCGCAGGAGCACCTGGGTGCGTCCGAGGCGGTCGGGGCACTGACGTTCGGCGCATTCGTGACGATGATGACGGTGGGCCGGTTCAGCGCCGACCGTGTCGCCCAGCGCCGGGGCGGGCAGTGGGTGGTGCGTGTCGGATGCGCGGTCGGATGCGTCGGGATGGGAATCGTCCTACTCTCGCCCGTCGTGCCCCTGACAATGGTCGGCTGGGCGATCTTCGGACTCGGACTGTCGGGAAGTGTTCCCCAGGTTCTGTCCACCGCCGGCAACCTCGACGGAACGTCGGGAACCGACTTCTCCCGCGTCGTCGGCCTCGGGTATGGAGCACTGCTCGCCGGGCCGGCGCTGATCGGATGGTTGGCCGAGCACGTACCGATCAACACCACCATGCTGATTCCGCTGTGCGCCATCGCGATCTGCTGCGCAGCGGCCGGGAACATCGGCCGCTAGGGGTGTCCGCTCCATTGTCCGAATTATCCAACGGATCCGCCCGTTCGGCAGCGCTCGGCGCGGTGGTGCTGAGTGGAGTGTCTTTCCAGAGTGGTGCTGCAGTCGGCGCGCTGATCATGCCGACGGTCGGATTCGTGGGTGTAGTGGCGATCCGCATGATGGTGGCTGCGCCTGTACTGCTGCTCGTGGGGCGTCCGCGACTTCGAGAGTTCTCGCGGAGACAGCTGATTCAAGTCATCGCACTGGGTGTGGTGATGGCAACGATGAGCCTGACCCTCTTCGCCTCGATCGAACGCATTGGTCTGGGACTCGCAGTAACAATCGAGTTTCTCGGACCGCTCACGGTCTCGCTCGTCGCATCCCGACGCACGCGAGATGCGCTTGGTGCTCTCGTCGTCGCCGCTGCCGTGGTACTGCTGGCGGGCGCCGACGGGCGTGTCGACCTCGTTGGAATACTTCTCGCATTCAGCGCCGCGACATGCTGGGCCACCGCAATCACCCTCAACGGATCGGTAGGCAAATCGATTCCCGGAAACGCGGGACCAGCAGTAGCCATGACCGTGGGCGCCGTCTTCGTCGTTCCCGTGGGCCTGGCAGCCACCGGAGCCAACTTTCTCGACGTGCACGTGCTCTGGGCGGGTGCCGGCACTGCCCTTCTGGCATCGGTGTTTCCGCCCTTGTTGGAACTGTTTGCAATCCGGCGGCTCAGCCGCGCCGCGTACGGCACCTCGATGGCGCTGTATCCGGCAGTCGCGGCACTGTGTGGGTGGGCCATCTTGGACGAAAGTCTCAGCATCGTCAAGTGGTGCGCGGTGTCGACGATCTGCCTGGTCAGTGCTCTCGCGACAAACCCGGCCTCCGGGCAGGGCAAACAACGGACTATGCCAGACACGAACTCCCGCTCGACGCCGGCATCGAGTGCATGATGCGGCAGAGTTGCGCGTCTAACTGTTATATCTATTGCACCACAGAGTGATTGGAGAAGAGTATGGTCAGCTCACAGCCTGCAGGCGTACCGACACTGCGGTCGGTCGACCACGTGGCGTTCACCGTCCCCGTTCTCGCCGACGCGGTGGCGTTCTTCGTGGACCACTTCGGCGGTGAACTGGTCTATGAGGACGGGCCGTTCGCCGACGCTGCGTCGGACGGGATGTACAGACGTCTGCACGTGGATCCGAAGGCGGTCTGTCGGATCGCGATGGTTCGGATCGGCCTGCACATGAATATCGAGCTCTTCGAATACGATGCCCCGGAACAGGCTCCGGCGCCGCCCAGGAACAGTGATATCGGTGGACACCATCTGGCCTTCTATGTCGACGACATCGATCTGAGCTACGAGTATGTGAAGTCCATTCCGGGCGTCGAGGTGATGGAGGGACCGAACGGTGTCGACGAACGGGCCCCAGTCGCGGGTCAGCGGTGGTTCTATTTCCGGACACCCTGGGGCATGCAGATGGAACTGACCACCTGTTCGACCGGAGGGTTCTACGAGGGACTTCCTGGTTCACGCATGGCGCCGCCGGCGGACCGCTGGCGGTAGCAACTGTCGCGGAACGATGGGGGCCGGGAGCATGGCTCGCGGTGCGCTCCCGGCCCCGTTCCCGAACTCAGCGTCCGCGGTGCTCCCGGAGAACTTCCACCACCAGTGCGTGGTCCTCTTCTTCGGCGAGCCCGGAGACGCCCACCGCGCCGACCAACGATCCCTGGACTCTCAGCGGCACCGCGCCGCCCGCGACAGCGAATTTGCTGCGGTCGTAGCCGTTGTCGGCATAATAGTCGCCACCAACTGCACGCTGAGCGCAGCCGATCGCGTACGAGGCAGCGTTGTGTCGGCGCACGACTCGGAACTTGCGGTCAAGCCAGTCGTCGTTGTTGGCGGACGACCCGGGCAATGCCGCGTGGAACACTCGCTGTTCTCCGAAAACGACGGCGATGGCGACCGGATGGTGTCGTTCGCGAGAGATATCCATGAGACGCCCTCCGACCGCCCACGCATCGTCGTATCCAAAACGCTCGAACGAGAGCCCGTCAACCTCTGCCATCACATTCGCGTGGATCAATTTCCACTGAGTTTCGGACTGAATCGTGTTCTTGATCAATGCTTACAGCCTTTCTCGACTGACTTTTCGGACGGCAGCGAAGCCTGACGCGGTGCCATATGGCGGACGCCCTCGGACAATGGCCGCGAAGACGATACAGCGTGGCCGGCATTCTCGACGAGGCTGAGAACATACCACCAAAGTGAGAGTTGCGCTCGACAATTCGGACGACTCGGCCGCCTGTGCGGAAGCGATTCTCTCGGTGTGACAACCCGGACAATGGGTGAAGTGCGGCGCCCGCGAATTGCACGGATTGGGTATGCCGAAGGTGCCGATGGCAGTGCGAGATTGAACAAGTGACACCCGTCATATTCGTCAGCATCGGTGAATCGCACCCGGTCCTGTGCCGTGAGCACAAGTAGGCGACGCCACCGCACAGGGCGGGTGCCGGCACACGGATCAATCGGTGTCGGATCCCGCCGGCCCTCAACTAACACCGCATCCATCCATGAGGAGCAAGATGTCAACAAGTAGTTCAGGACAGCCGCTGTCCGGTGATGACGCGCATCTGCGCGTGCTGGGTTACGAAGAGAATTTCGACCGCAAGATCGGAATGTGGTCGAACTTCGCCCTCGGATTCCTCTACCTGTCACCGCTCGTGGCGGTGTTGTCCATGTTCACTCAGGCCCTCACCACTGCAGGTCCACCGTCGATTATCTGGCTGCTCGTCGCCGCCGGTGGCCAGCTGCTCGTCGCCATGGTGTTCGGCGAGATCGTCTCCCAGTTCCCCATCGCGGGCGGGCTGTACCAGTGGGCCCGCCGACTGTGGAACGGGAAATACGCCTGGATCCTCTCGTGGATCTACATCTCCGGGGTCGTGGTCGGATGTACTACGACGGCGATGTTCAGTGCGGACTTCGTCCTCGCACTGTTCCACGGCGATTCGGACATCTCCTCTACTCCGGGTCAGAAGCTCGTGATCGCGACGATCATGGTGCTCATCGCCCTCGTACTGAATTCGACCGGAAGCAAGACGTTGGCGACGATTGCGAAGGTGGGTCTGGCGGCGGAACTCGCGGGGATCATCCTGGTCGGACTCTTCCTTCTGATCTTCCATCGCGAGAACGACTTCTCGGTTCTCTTCGACACCATGGGCGCCGGCGACGGTGACTACTTCAACGCATTCGTCACCGCGGCGATCATCGGGTTGGTCCTCTACTACGGGTTCGAGGCCTGCGGGGAGGTCGCTGAGGAAACACCGAATCCGAGCCGCATGATTCCCCGTTCGATGATGTTGACCGTAATTCTGGGTGGCGCCGCGGCCCTCTTCTCCTTCGTCGGCTACATCCTGGCGGCACCGAATCTGCAGGGAATCGTTGACGGGGAGGTTGCCAACCCGATCACCGCAATCTTGAACGACACCCTCGGAACGTTCGGCACCAAGGTCTTCCTCGTCGTGGCACTGACGTCCTTCCTCGCGTGCGTGATGGGTCAGCAGGCGGCAGGTAGCCGGTTGATCTTCTCCTTCGCTCGCGACGACATGTTCCCGGGAAGCCGCGTATTCAAGAAGATCTCCGCGCGCAAGGTGCCCGTCAACGCCACCATCGCCGTCGCCGGACTCCCGATCGTCCTGTTCTTCCTGCTGTACTTCATCCCCGATGCATTGTTCCGCGTGGCGGCATTCCAGATGCTCGCCGGCTACTTCGCGTTCCAGATGGTGGTGTTCGCCGCGTTGCGTGCGAGAACCAAGGGATGGAAGCCCGGCGGAAGCTGGACTCTCGGCAAGTGGGGATGGCCTGTGAGCGTCGGCGCGCTCATCTACGGTGTGGCCTCGATGATTCTTCTCGCTCGACCGAACGGCGACACCAGCCTCCCGTTCTACGATCGCTGGATCGCGCTGATCGGCTTCGTGATCGTCGCAGTCATCGGGCTCGTGTACATGACGGTCGCAAAACCGTACGAACGATCGTCGGCCCCTGAGGGCGACGCCATCGAGATCGCCAATCGTCTTCGTGGACATCATCGCAGCAGGAGCGACGAACCCGATCGCGATCAGGAACTGGTCAGAGACTGAGAGACGAGAGCGTGCCTCCGGCCCGGACATTCGGTCCGGGCCGGAGGCACGCTCGACTCATCGCCGACCGTCGAGAAGTGATGCCTGAGGGAGCGATTCCTCGGTGACGCAGATCGACTAGCGGGGTGAGGACCGGCGCGACACGACGGAGGACCCCTCCAACAGGTCGAGACCCTTGACCGCCAGCAACAAGCTCTGGCGGGTTGCCGCGTCGTCGAGTGACTTGCCGAGGATCTCCGAGATTCGCGTGAGTCGGTTGTAGAGGGTGCGGCGCTGGATGAACAGGCTCTCGGCCGCCTCGGTCTTGCGACCGTCCACCTCGAGGAACGCGCGCAGCGTAGGCAACAGGGGAGCGGAGGAGCGGGCGTCCTTCGTCAGCAGCGGACCGATCTCGTCCTCGACGTAACTCGCCAATTCCGGCCCCTGGGCAAGTGCGACCAATAACCGTTCCACTCCGAGGTCGTCGAAGTCGAGAATGGGGGTGCTCGGCAGCGATCGGGCGACCGCGGCGGCACTCTTGGCCTGCGTGACCGCTACGGGGAGCATCTGTGCTGCCACGGCACGGCTCACTCCGCCACCCTGCGCTGCGTCGCCCAGGTATCCGAGCAGGCTCTCCCGGTCGGTCTTGGCGGACGTCACGGCCACGGTGTACTCGCCCAAATCCGCGCTGATCACCGCGACGTCGTCCCGGCGGGGGAACCGGGTGCCGGTCGAGGCATCATCTCGGTGATCTTTGTTGGCAATGGCGACGAGGATGAGGCCCGAGCCGAGTTGACAGCCGAGGCGGCTCGCCTGCTCGACGAACTCGACGCCCGTCAGGTCGCCCAGCAGCAGCCGCGTGATGAGCGACGTACTACGTTGGTCGTCGCGTGCCTCACGGCTCCGATCGGTCAAGAGAGAGATCGCGACCGCGGCCGCCCCCCGTTCCACCGCGAACACCACGCCGTCGCGATCGGCGGACGCACCGAGCAGGACGTGGATCCACCCCCACGGTTGGCCGCGCATCAGTACCGGCCGGCGTACGCATTCGGCATCATCGCTGTGGAGCCCGCGCGCGTGGCGTTCCCACGCTTCGATCTCCACCCCGTTCAGGTCCCCGACGTAGGCCGTCACCCTGTTCACGATGTTCTCGAGCACGACCGCGCCACCTGTGAGACGGGACAGTGTTCGAACGATCGCGAGTGAGTCCGCCCCCATCAGCAGAAGCTCGGAGAAGGTCGACTCCACTTCTCGCTCACGCGTGAGTGCGCTCAGCCGAATGTTCGTGAGGATCTCGTGGACCTGCGCCGAGACGCCTGCGAACGGTACCTCTTGGGACAGTGCCACAATCGGAAGCCCGCACGTCGCGCCTTCCTCGATGACGGCGTCCGGGACGCGGTCGAACATCCGCCCCGACTCTTCGATGACGAGGGCAGCGGCCCCCGCTCGCGCCACGGCGCGAACGAAGACCTGCTGGAGGGCTGCGGTGTTCCCCATCCCGAGTCCGGCGGTGAGGAGGAGCTCGCCGCCGCGAAGAAAGCGCGCGATGTCCGAAATCTCCGACGAGTGCACCCAGCGGACCTCGCGATCGAGGTTGTCACCACCCGTCAGTACTCGAGCACCTGCCTTCTTCAGGAGGTCGAGTTCGAGTGCGTCGGCGACCGTGAAATCCATCTCTCACCCACATGCAAAGTGTGTAATCCAGAATGCGAACCGGCCTCGGCCTCTCGCTACGGGTTCCCGCGACGCACTCATCTAGCCATGGAAGATTCTGCGCGTCAGTCGTTTTCGGATGGCTTCGTCGCGCGGGCGGCGTAGCGCAATCCCTGCTTGGTCAGACGGCGGATGCTCGGGTCTGCGAGGTCGGCGGGCGTGTGGCCGATCGAGTGGTAGAAGACCCGTCCCGTGCCCCAGTCGCGCACCCAGGAGACAGGGCTGCGCAGTCCTTCCAGCCACGGCAGGTGCTCGCCCGTGAACACTGTTTCGGCGAGAACATGGTTGTTGGGGTCGACGTGCATGTAGTACTGCTCGGACGCGACGTCGAAGTCCTCGACATCCGCGGTGACCTCGTGGTCCCGGTCGGTGATGGTCACCCGGTACGGCTGCGGGTACGCCTCGCCCCCGGGGTGTTCGATGAAGTCGCCGCCGAGGAGGAAGTGGTACTTCAGGCTTGCCCGGAACGCGGCGGCCGCGCCGTGCCAGGCGGCGACGCCCGTTCCCGCCGCGACGGCGTCGAGCAGGTTCTTTTCCTGGGAGTCGCTGAGGTCCTCGGTGGTCAGTGCGTTGTTCCATCCGAGCACGATGAGGTCGTAGCCCGACAGGTCGCGGTCCAGAGTGAAGATGTCCTGCGACTCCTCGACGTCGAAGTCGAGTTCATCGAACAGGTCGCGGGACCAGGCCGCGATGTCGTAGGGGTAGTGCCCGGGCCAGCCGCCGTACAGGTACAGGACATTGGTCATCGTACGAACTCCTTTAGTGATACGGTTCACCTTTGGTGGTGAATCGTATCACCTCGTTGATTCGGGTCAACCCCACTTGCGCTCGTCTGGCAAATAATCCCGACGACACGCAGAAGGGCTCTCATGCAGAAATGTTCTATGCCGCAGCGTCAATGACGCTCCGGCTGGGGATCCGGTCGAGTCGCGCTGGATCAGCGGGCGATCAGCGACATTCGGTTTCGAGGTCGAGTCGGCGTTGTTCGACGACTGCCAGTGCAGCGAGGAACAGGTACACGGCCGGAACGATGACGATGGGGACACCTACGAGAACAGCGATGATTCCCAAAGCTTCCATGAGCTACTCCACCAGTGGATCGGACGGTAATCGAGGGAGAAACGCAGACGGTCGTGCCGAACGCCGACGCCGGTCCTCTACTGGGCCGCTGCGGCGATCTCCGGGGCCACCCGGAGGGCGTTGGCGGCGATGGTCAGCGCCGGATTGAGTGCGGCGGACGAGGGGAAGAATGAACCGTCCACGACCCACAGGTTGCCGATGTCGTGGCTGCGGCACGTGGGATCGAGGACGCTCGTCGATGGGTCGATCCCGGCGACCGCGGTCCCGCACATGTGCGAGTTCGTCGCGATCCCCATGCGTTCGGTAAGGATGATCGGATACCCGGCCTTCCTCACTGCCGCCGACACCCGGCGTACCAGTTCTCGATGCGGGGCAACGTTGTTGGGAGTCCAGTCGACGACGATTCGCTCGCCGTCGACGCGGACCCGATTGGTCGGGGTCGGTAGGTCTTCGGTAGTGAGGTAGATGTCGAGGCTGCGGTCGGTGACCATGCTCAGTGCCCACATCGGCGCCCACGGACGAGCGCTCTTGACGTGCGCGGCCTGAAGCTTGCCGAGCATCTGTAGGTTGCCGAGCGGGTACTCGTTCGCCGGACCTGCGACGTACCAGTCGTTGATGCCCAACGTCTTCTGCCATGCGGTCGTGTTCTTCCGCAGCGGGTTGAGGCCCATGAAGAACGTGCTGTTGTGCACCATGTAGTTTCGCCCCAGCAGACCGGACGAGTTGCCGAGGCCGTTCGGATTCTGTTCGTTCGCCGAGCGGAGCAGTAGCGCGGCCGAGTTCACCGCGCCTGCCGAAACGACGAACTGGTTCGCGACGATCCGGAGAGTACGTCCACGGAACGCTGCTTCGGCGGCGACGATTCGAGATCCGGTTGGATCGGTGAGTAGCCGTGTCACCTTTGCCTCGGTGAGCAGGCGTACCTTCTCCGACTCGAGGGCCGGGCGCAGCGCCCGGTTCTCCGCCTCGCTCTTGTGGTCGGTCTGCGACGGTGTACCGTCCGCTGCTGTTGCCTGTCGCCGTTGTTCCTGCGTCGTCAGGTTCATTGCGTTCGGTGAGTGGAACGGATGCAAACCCTGCGCGCGCAGCGACGTAGCGAACCGTTCGATCGTCGGTTCGTGCGGCAAGGGCGGCAGCGGGTACGGCGACGACCGCGGCGGTTCAGTCGGATCCTCGCCGTCGTTCCCGTGCACCTGGTACAGCCGTTCCGCCTCGGCGTAGAACGGTTCGAGGTCTTCGTAGTGGAACGGCCATTTCGGGGAGATCCCATCGTAGTGCTGGGTTTCCTCGAAGTCCGATGCGCGGAACCGGGGCAGGCTGCCACCGTAGAACTTGGTGTTGCCGCCCACCCAGTAGTAGACCCCCGGTTGGAACGACTCCCCAGTCTTCCCGTCGAACCAGGGTTCGGCCGTCTTGTAGCGGCCTGCGAGGAACATTTCGGCGGCCTGCGAGTTCTCCGCCTCGCGGGGAAGGAACCGCCCGCGCTCGACGACCAGGACGTCGACGTCACGGTCACGCAGTTCCCATGCGAGCGTGGACCCGCCCATGCCGGATCCGATGATTACCACGTCGGCGGTGACGGTGTCGGTATCGCCTACCTCGAGCACCGCACCGGTGCGGAGTGGGTCGTACGCGTCGATCTGATCGTGCCCGGTGGTTCTCACAACTGCTGTTCCTTGTCTCGGATGGCCTGAGTGCTCGTCTACCCCTCGTCCTCGATGTACGGCGGCACGAGGGAAGTCCCACCTGCGGGCCTCGGGGGCCGCCCGCTACGTCCTGCCGGAACCCGGGGTGCCCGCAACCGTCTCCTTGTTCGAGGCGTATCGAGACGAGGATCGGTGTCCGAGATGCGAGGAGCGGGAGGCATTCAATGATTAGTTAATCGTATCACTAGTAGTACGCGAGTCGATATGTTCACGGCAGCCCTTCGATGTCTGTCGACCGCCTGCCGAATCGCTACAGCGTCGACGAGGCGGACCACATATCGAGTGCAGCACTGTCTTCGGCGTACTCGTCGATGGCGGCCAGCTCGTCTGCGGTGAAAGTGGTGTGTGCTGCGGCCGCGATGTTCTCGTCGATCTGCTCGACGGTCGAAACACCGACGAGCGCGGAGGTGACGCCACCCGGGCGCAGTGCCCACGA
Organism: Rhodococcus sp. NPDC056960; assembly: GCF_042674125.1. Classification (NCBI taxonomy): domain Bacteria; kingdom Bacillati; phylum Actinomycetota; class Actinomycetes; order Mycobacteriales; family Nocardiaceae; genus Rhodococcus; species Rhodococcus sp. NPDC056960. The sequence continues at coordinate 245,297 of NZ_JBHURF010000011.1, forward strand.
CAGGGCCATCTGTGCAAGTGACTGGTCTCGCTCACGGGCGATCCCGGACAGGGCACGAATTCTTCGCAGCATGTCGTCGGTGAGCATCTCGGACCGCAGGGTGGGACGGTTGACGGCGCGGTCCGGTCGAGTGTTGTCGACGTAGCGGTCCGACAGCAGACCCTGTGCCAGCACGCTGAATCCGATTGATCCGATCCCGTTGTCGCGCAAGACTGTCAGGAGGTCGCGTTCGACCCAGCGGTTGAGCAGCGAGTACGCGGGCTGGTGCACTACCAGTGGCGTGCCGAGTTCTCGGGCGACTTCGATCGCCTTGCCCGTCCGCGCGGCCGAGTAGGACGAAATCCCGACGTAGAGGGCTTTGCCCTGCCTGACCGCCGTGTCGAGCGCGCCGACGGTCTCCTCGACGGGGGTGTCGGGGTCGGCACGGTGGGAGTAGAAGATGTCGACGTAGTCAACGCTCATCCGTTCCAGCGACGCGTCGAGGCTGGCAAGCATGTACTTGCGAGACCCGCCATTGCCGTAGGGCCCGGGCCACATGTCCCAGCCGGCCTTGGTCGAGATGATGAGTTCGTCGCGGTAGGACTTGAAGTCCGTTCGCAGCATCCTTCCGAGGTTCTCTTCGGCCGATCCGTACGGAGGGCCGTAATTGTTGGCCAGATCGAAGTGAGTGATTCCGCGGTCGAATGCGTGCCGGAGCACCTCGCGCTGGCTGTCGAATGTCCGGTTGTCGCCGAAGTTGTACCACAGCCCCAGGGAGATTGCCGGAAGCAAGAGCCCGGTATTTCCCACCCGTCGATAGTCGAGGTGTTGGTATCGGTCTTCGGCCGCGGCATACGGCCGGTGAATGTCGGGTACGTGTGCGGCGTAATACGGTGACGGGCGGTCCACTTTGGCTCCAGCGGTGATCGGAAGCGCGGCAGGCGAGAAGATGTGTGCAATCGACAGGTAGGTGCTGCGGATAGCCGATGGGTGAGGCGGTCGACGACGCCGGATGCCCGGCCGCGGCCGATAGTTCGCTCTGCGGCCGGGCATCCGAGTGACTCGGGAGGGCTGGGGTCTCAGGACTTGACGATGAATCCAGCGTCGATCGGCAAGGCGGTAGCGGTGATGTACCGGCCGGCGTCCGAAACGAGGTACAGGATGGCCTCGCTGACATCCTTGGGCTCGATCCACGGCACGGGCAGAATGTGAGTGCCGGTGAATGCGCCCTCCACATCTGCACGGGTGGGCTTCTCGAGGTCCGGCCGGAAGAGGCCGTAAACGAAGTCGTTGTTGATCATGTTCGTGTCGACGCAGGTCGGGTTCACCGAATTGACCCGGATGTTGTACTCACCGAGTTCGCGTGCCAACGAGGTCATCAACCCGGTCACGCCGTGCTTGGATGCGGAGTACGACGAGATGTTGGCGGCGCCCTTCAGTGCCTCGGTCGACCCGGTGAAGACGACCGAGCCGCCCTCGCCTTGCTCGATCATCTTCGGCACCGCAGCCTTGATGGCGTGCCAGACGCCCGTGAGGTTGATGTCGATCATCTCTCGCCATTCGTCCTCGCCGAGTTCCCAGGTCAGACCTCCTGAGCAGATGCCGGCGTTGGGAAGGACGATGTCGACACGACCGAACTGCTCGATGCCGGCGTCGAAGGCGGCCTTGACCTGGTCGAAGTCTCGCACGTCAGCTTGGGTGACGACGATTTCCTGTCCGGTCTCCTTGATCAGGCGGACAGTCTCCTGCAGATCCTCATCCGTTGCGCCGGGGTAGGCGGTGGAGCCGAGTTTGCGGCACAGATCCAGGCCGATGATGTTCGCACCCTCGCGCGCCAGTGTGAGGGCGTGTGATCGTCCCTGCCCGCGAGCGACACCGGTGATGAAGACGACTTTTCCATCCAGCTGACCCATGGTCTTCTCTCATTCGTTTTGTTGCGAGTTGTGGTGGCGGGCGTGGGATGCCCGTGGGTAATCGAAGTCCGCTTCGACCACCTTCTGGCCCGGTTGCCTCGAAAGGCTGACTGGCGGGCCGTTATTCGGTAGTGAATCGTATCACCTAAAGGTGATTCGTCAACGGGTGTTCATTGGTTCGAGAACGGGATTGACAGGCTCACGTGTGGTGATACGCTTCACTAACGCCTGGTGAAGCGTATCACTAGGATGTGCCGGCGAGCTAGCGCAATCTACAAATGGAGTGAGAATTCTCGGATGGCGATCCATCGGCGCGCTGCTGGTTCTGCCATCCGCCGACCATCCCACTGGGCGGATCAACCGTCCTCGTTAGGAGTGACGATGTCGAAACTACTTCTGATCGACTCTTCGGCCGACCTGGACACGTCGGTGTCCAGGCAGCTGACGCAGCTGTTCGCCGAAACCTGGGCGACGGCCGATCCGGCGAACACCGTCGTCCGGCGAGACCTGCATCGGCAGCCGCCGCCGCACCTGCCGCACCCCGCACTGCACTGGGCGCCTCGTCTTCGTTCGGCGCAGCCGACGGTCGACGCGGGAGTCGAGTCGCTGCAGCGCGAGCTGATCGACGAACTCGTCAGTGCTGATGTGGTGGTGATCGGAGCGCCGATGTACAACTGGTCTTTGCCGTCGACGTTGAAAGCGTGGATGGACTACGTGCACGTTCTGGGCACGACTACTCCTTTCGATGACGAGTCTCAGCCGTTGGCGGGCAAACCCGCCGTCATCGTTTCCAGTCGCGGCGACCAGTACGGGCCCGGCACTGCCAACCCGGATGCCGATCACGCGGTCCCTCCTCTGGTGCTCCTCCTCGGGGAAGCCTTCAAGATGGAGGTCGAAGTGGTCACTGCCGAACTCACCCTTGCGGAGACCATCCCGGAGCTGAACGGCTTCGTCGCAGACGCACAGCGCAGTCTCGCTTCGGCGCGCGAATCGGTCGTCGCAGCAGCGACGAGGCTGGCGAAGAGCTGATCGATCTACCGGTTGGTGAATGAGCGGATGCTCAATCGAATATTCCTGACCCTCGCGGCGTCCCCGCGGGGGCAGTCGCAAATTGGACAGCTGTCCATATGTAACAATCGGCAATACGATGGACTCAGGCCCGAAAGTGCGTTCGGCGACCGAACGCGCACGGGTACCGAGAAACATGTTGTCGACCATCGGCAAAGAAGCGAGATAGGGGACTGCAGCTGTGGTCACGATGAAGGATGTTGCAGCGGCGGCGGGAGTCTCGCTGGCCGCTGTGTCGTACGCCTACAGCAACTCTCCGAAAGTGTCCCCGCAACGGCGAGCGCACATCTATGAGATCGCCGGCCAGATCGGCTACACGGGCCCACACATCATGGGTAGCAGCCTGCGGTCTGGACGCGTGGGAGCTGTCGGCGTCATGGTCACCGACTCGCTCGTCCACGCACTCGACGACCCGTCGTCCACACTGTTGATGAAAGGCATCGTCGAAGTCGGCGAACTCGCAGACGTGGCCTTGACGTTGCTGCCGCTCGCAGGTGGCGACCAGTTGATCACCGAGCACAAGTCGCCGGCAGTGCGCGGGTTGGTCGACGGGGTCGTCATTCACAACGTCCCGATAAGCCATCCGATGATCGACGTGCTGATCGAGCGGGGTATTCCAGCCGTGGCCATCGACTCTCCGAAGTCGAGCAAGTTGCCGTACGTGGGTATCAACGACCGCAAGGCCGGATGCGCCCAGATGTCCCATCTCCTCGAGCTCGGTCACCGCAGGATCGCGGTGATCGCGGACCGGCTTCATTACGGGGGAGGTCCGGGACCGATCCTCCCCGAGCGCGTCAAGGGTGCCACAGAACGAGTGGTCCAAGAACGACTGCTGGGATACTTCGACGCTTGCCGTGAGTACGGGATAGCGGCCGATGACCTGATCATCGAAGGAGCCGGGGGCATCGACCGGAGCAGTGGCACGCTGGCCACGGAGCGGATCCTCGCGCGCGCTCAGGTCACCGGAATCGTCGCCACATCCGACGTTCATGCGGCAGCTGCGCTCGAGGTACTCCACCGGCAACAGATCAAGGTGCCGGAAGAAATCTCCGTCATCGGATTCGACGATGCGCCGATCGCTGAAATGTGGCGTATGACCACCATTCGGCAGCCTTTGGTGGAGAAGGGGCGAAGGGCCGCATCCATGCTCCTGGAACAGATCGACGGAACCGGAACCCGCCGGCGGGTCACCCTGGACACGGAGCTCGTCGAGCGCGAGACCACAGGAAAGCCCCCTATCGGCTGATTCGGGGCGCCCCTGAAGTGTCTGGGCGCTCGGGACTCCGCCGAGTTGCACACAATGTGCATAAGTCCGTGGAGCTTCGCCCGGATTGTGTCTAGCCCTGGCACCCGGAATGGTTGAGGCTTAGGTCACAAGGTGAAACGATTATCTTCTGCCCTGATCGGATCACCCTCACGCAAGAAATCCATTCGCCATGATCCTTCCAGGCGACAACTAGCTGGAGCACATCAATGACTAGTCCTGACATTTCGCCGTCAGAGGCGAAGACCCTCGACGCTGACGAGGCGTATCTGAAATCTCTCGGATACGAGCAAACCTTCGAGCGGAAGATCAGCCTGTGGGGCAACTTCGCTCTCGGATTCGTTTACCTCTCACCGATGGTCGGTGTGGTCGCCATGTTCGGTGTGGGCCTCGCCATCGCCGGCCCGCCGGCGATCTTCTGGATCATCCTCGTCGGGATGGGGCAGTTCCTCGTCGCCTTGGTCTTCGGCGAGATCGTCTCGCAGTTCCCTCTCGCCGGCGGTATCTACCAATGGGCTCGGCGCCTGTGGGGCGGGAGGTACGCGTGGCAGATGTCGTGGCAGTACATCTGGTGCATCATGATCGCCATCGCGACCACCGCCCTGTTCGGGTCGGACTTCGTGGTCAGCCTGTTCAAGGGCACGGCAGACGAGCCGAGTGTCACGGCCACACCCACCGAAAAGCTGTGGATCACGCTCGCCATGCTCGGTATCTGCCTCCTGTTCAACTTGACCGGGACACGCACCCTGGCGCTGATCGCGAAGATCGGGCTGGCCGGCGAGCTGATCGGCATCATCGTGGTCGGGTTGTACCTGCTGGTGTTCGAACGTAAGCAGGAATTCTCCGTCTTCTTCGACAGCTTGGGCGCCGGCGGTTCCGACGGTTACATCAAAGCGTTCCTGGGTGCATCTCTCGTGGGGCTCCTCCTCTTCTATGGCTTCGAAGCGTGTGGTGAAGTCGCAGAAGAAACCCCCAACCCCGCGCGTAGCATCCCCCGCGCAATGCAGATGACCGTTGGGATCGGTGGGGCAGCGGCACTACTTGCCTACGGCGGCTTCGTCCTGGCGGCGCCCAACCTCCCGGCAATCATCTCCGGAGACGACAGCAACCCGATCCCGACGATCATGCAGGACTCCATCGGCACCGTGGGAACCAAGATCTTCCTCGTGGTCGCTCTGACTTCCTTCCTCGCCGGGGTGATGAGCCAGCAGGCCGCCGCCAGCCGGCTGGTCTTCTCGTTCGCTCGCGACGACATGTTCCCCGGTAGCCGCATCTTCAAGAAGGTGTCGGAAACCCGGCACCACCTCCCGGTGAACGCGCTTCTCGCGATCAACGTCGTGCCGGTCCTGCTGACGGTGTTCAACTACTTCTCACCCGACGGATTGCTTCGCATCGCAGCCTTCCAGGTGCTGGCCGGTTACGTCGCCTTTCAGATGGTGGTTCTGGCCGCACTGCGGGCCCGGATCCGAGGTTGGCGGCCGGCAGGCATCTGGAACCTCGGCCGCTTCGGGATGGTCATCAACGTCGCTGCGCTCGCCTACGGGATTCTCGCGTGCATCATGCTTGCCAAACCCACTGGTGCGGCCAACCTTCCATTCTTCGACCGATGGACCGCGCTGCTCGGCTTCATCATCGTTTCCGCCCTGGGCTTGACATACATGCTCATCACCAAACCTCAACTGAAATCGAATGCTCCCGAAGGTGACGCGATCGAGGTCGCGGACCGAATTCGGGTGGCCCGTCAGCACCTCACGGAGAACGCAACAGCGCGCTAGACCGGCAGCAATACGGAAGGCCTTCGCAGAGCCGGGTCGCCAGTAGCTTTCTGGGGCCCGGCTCCTTCCGTAGCGACCTCGATGAGGAGGACGTCTCCATGAGAGAGCAATTCGCCACACAGGCCGGTGCGGGATCCGGCGCAGGACGCACCGACGGACTACTGCAGTTGATTCGCGTGCTCAGGGACCACGAACTTCCCGACGACGAGGCTCGCGACCTCGCGCTGACATCCGCTGTGCGACTCCTCACCGAATCTCCGACTTCGCACAGATCCCGGAGCAACTCACGCCGGGAATTGTCCGCAGTCGCACTCGAGTCCCTGCGCACCGAACTGCAGCCCTTGCAAGTCAGCCAGCAGGTGCGCATCGATTATCTACTGGATGCAAAATCGGTAAGCACCGTCGACAGGCGAGCTGCGGGCACGGCGGGCCGCTTCGTCACTCAGGCGGTCTACCTGCTCTGTACTCAACCGCGGGTCAAGCGGTTCCACATCACGTGGTATGTCGGTACAACCCAGCTGATCGTCACCGTTCGCGATGACGGTCCCGGCGAGCTCGACGAGCATTGGCTACGAAACGAAATCGATCTCGGCGGTGTCCCCCGACCCGACCGCACCGATGTACGCTGCACACCCCGGTGGGGAACGGAAATTGTGATGACGCACATCATCGGACAACAGACGCTCAGCCGCGCGCATCTTCCGCGCGAGCATCCACTGGCCGTTCTGAACGACCGCGAGTGCGATGTGCTCAACATTGTCGCCCGAGGAGAGCGGAACAGATCCATCGCCGAGAAGCTGGGCATCAGCGAGAACACGGTTCGATTCCATGTCGCCAACATTCTCAAGAAACTGAATGTCACCAGTCGGCAGGAAGCGGCGGCGAAGCTGATCGACGTGCGATGAGCGCACTCACAGCGAGGTCGTCTCGCCTTGCCCCGCGACCGACTGGGCACCCGCACACGGTCGTTGATGAAGACGTCTCTCGTCGTCCGTTCGAGCACGGCCCGGCTGCGGGAATCGTGACGATGCCCGGCGCAGGCCGGACGTCATCCCTCATGATGGATCGATGACGAGTGCGGTGCCGCGACTGGGCGTGACGTTCATCCCGACGATCGAACCCGAGCGGCTGAGGGATTTCGCGCGGGTCGCCGAGGAGAGTGGTCTCGACGAGATCTGGCTGTGGGAGGACTGTTTCAAGGAGAGCGGCATCGCGTCGGCGGCCGCCGCGCTCGCGTGGACGGAGCGAATCCACGTCGGCGTGGGGTTGATGCCCGTCCCGTTGCGCAATGTCGCTCTCACCGCGATGGAGATCGCCACGCTCTCCCGGTTGTTCCCCGGCCGGGTGATCGCGGGCGTCGGGCACGGCGTGCAGCGTTGGATGGAGCAGGTGGGCGCCCGCGCGTCGTCGCCGATGACCCTTCTCGAGGAGTACACCGTGGCGTTGCGGGCGCTGCTCGACGGCGAGACGGTGAGCACGCAGGGGCGGTACGTCCGGCTCGACGGAGTGAAACTCGACTGGCCTCCCACCGAACGGGTTCCGTTGATGCTCGGCGGCGAGGGCCCCAAGTCGATACGCCTCGCGGCGCGTCTGGGCGACGGCAACCTGGTCACGTCCGCCGTCAGCGACGCCGACATCCGCGACACCCGCGATCTGATCGTGGAGGAGATCGGCGTCGACCGGGTGTCGTCCCATCCGATGGTCGTTCCGAAGATCGCCGCGACCGGCGACGGCGCGCAGCGGCGGGTGGACGAGGAAGTGGCGCGGTGGGAGAAACCGGTCGACGCGGGAATCGGGGTCGCGGGGGCCGCGGCTACCATCGCCGCGGAGGTGCGCAGGCTCGCCGGGCTCGGCGCGACCTCCGTGGCGATCGCGCCGACCGAGGACGAACCGGATCTGCTGGGATTCGTCGAGTTCCTCGGCCGCAGTGTCCGCCCCCTCCTCCCCACGTGAGTGGGAAAGAGTGCCGGAGCACGCTTTCCCACTCACATGGTCAGGGGGCGGTCGGCCAGGTGTCGGACAGGGTGTAGCCGGTGGGGAACGGGTCGGCCGGGTCGAGCCCCACCTGGCTGAGTTCGGTGATGTACGCCTGACCGCTCACGCGGGGGACCACGGCGTCGTACGTTCCGACCTTCGTCAGTCTGTCGATCCGGCTCTCGAAGCGACTGCCGATCACCGATTCGTGCACGAACTTCTCCCCGACCTCGACGAGGCCCTTCGCCTTCAGCACCGCCAGCCGAGCGGACGTGCCGGTGCCGCAGGGCGAGCGGTCTAGCCGGCCGGGGGAGACGACCACGGCGTTCCGGGCGGTCAGCACCCCGTCGGTGCGGGAGAGCGGGCCGACGAATTCGGTCTGGGTGATGCCGGCGAACTCGGGATTGGTCGGGTGCACCACGGGGATCTGCTCCGCGGCGGCGGTCTTGAGTTTCTGCCCGAGGTCGCAGATCTCGCGCGCCTCGTCGGGCTGCAACTTCAATCCGAGCTGGTCGGCGTCGGCGAGCACGTAGGCCATGCCGCCCCACGCCACGTCGACGGTGAGGGTGCCGTAGCCGTCGAGTTCGAGCGGCACCCCGATCTCGTAGGCGAACGCGGGCTGATTCTCGAATTCGACGCTCGTCACCTTGCCGTTCTCGCAGGTGCAGCGAATGCGGATGAGCCCGGCGGGTGCCTCCAGCACGATGTCGGTGACCGGTTCGACCATGGGAATCATGCCGGTCTCGAGCAGCGCGGTGGCGACGCACATGGTGTTGCTGCCCGACATGGCCGGGTACTCCGTCGACTCGGCGATGACGTAACCCATCTGGGCCTCGGGGTCGGTCGCCGGGACGACGAAGTTGACGCACTGGGTCACCGAGCCCCGCGGCTCGTGGAGCAGCAACTGCCGAAGGTCGTCGCGGTGCTCGCGGAAGTGCTTCATCTTCTCGAAGACCGTGGAACCGGGGACGTCGCCGATTCCGCCGGTGACGACGTTGTTGATCTCGCCGCCGACGTGACACTTCACTACGTTGACTACTCGACTCCAGCGCACGATCTTCCTCCGGGTGTTCGTCTGTGTTGCGGTGGCCTGGTTCCAGCCTGCCAGGGCTGAACTTCTTTTCGCCTGCCGGCGAGAGGCGAGGCCGGCAGCAGGGGTGGTTGCTGCCGGCCTCTGCGCACGTGTCGGGGAAGGGTCACTCCGTATGAACGCGCGCGGTCTGGGTAACGAGCCCTAGCTGCGGGCGTAGGTGAGTCCGGTCTCGGCGATGAGCTTGGTGAGTTCTTCCTTCTTGTCCGCGGGCAGCTCACCGTACGGAGCCCGGGGCACCCCGAGGTCCACGCCGACGGCCTGCGCGGCAGCCTTGGTGGCCACCGCGTAGCCCTCCTTGCCGAGGAAGTCGAGGACGTTCCACAGCCGCTTGAAGATTTCGAGGGCCTCGGTGTACTTGCCGGCCTTGGCGAGTTCGAAGATCGCGACGCACTCCCTGGGCGCGAAGTTGGGCGCACCCCAGATGGAGCCGGCCGCCCCGGCGGAGAAGGCGGGCAGCACGATCGTGTCCCAGCCGACGAACGTGTCGATGGCGTCGCCGAGGTTGAAGATGAGGTCGAAGGCCTGCTCGATAGAGCCGGACGTGTCCTTGATGTACTTGACGGCGTCGGTGCGTTCGAGCAGTTCACGGTAGAACGGGCGGTCGAGGTTCATGCCCGTGACACCGGGCAGGTTGTACACGATCACCGGGACGTTCGCCGCCTCGCCGACGGTGGCGAAGTACTCGATGACCTCGTGGCGCGTGGGGGCCTCGTAGAACGGCTGCACCAGCAGGACGGCGTCGGCGCCGGCGTCGGCCGCGTGCCGCGACAGTTCGATGGCCTCCGCCGTCCGGGTGGATCCGGTCTGCGGTGCGACGGGCACGCGACCGGCGGCCTGATCGATGACGACCGTGTTGACGAACTTGCGCTCGTCGAGCGTGAGTGCGGCGAACTCTCCGGTGCTGCCGCCGGGGACCAGGCCGTGCAGTCCGTTCTCGATCAGGAAGTCGACGTGGTTGCGCAGTGCACCCTCGTCGACGGAGCCGTCCTGGGCGAAGGGAGTGGAGACGGCGGCGAGGATGCCACCCAGCTTCTTGGTCATGTCGTGTCCTTTTCGGTGGTGGGGGAATCGAAGATTGTTACATTGACGATTGTCGACAAGAGGACGATGTCAAATTTATGGTCGATTTTCGGTGGTGTCAAGGGGTTGTGCGGACGCTATTCGCCGACGGTGAGGGGATCGCGGCGGAGAGGTTCCGCTTCCACCCTCGCATCGACTGTTCGGCCTGCGGTTTCGTGCAGCGTTGCCGCCGCCACGATGGCCATCACGCCCGTCACGATGAGGATGACCGACGGCGACAGCGGACTGCCGGTGGCCGCGATCAAATACGTTGCCGCATACGGTGCGGTGCCGCCGAAGACTGCGACCGAGATGTTGAATCCGATCGAAAAGCCGGCGTACCGAACGCGACTCGGGAAGATCTCCACCATCGCAGCGCCCGACGCCGACATGAACATGGCGAGACAGATCCCCATCGCGGCGTGGGCCACCACGATGGCGGGGACATTCCCCGTGGCGAAAACCAGGAACGCGGGATAGACGATCAGCGTGCTCGAGACGGCGCCGAGGATGAGCACCGGTTTGCGTCCGTAGCGGTCGGAGAAGCGGGCGAACACGAAGATCGCGACCGCCGCCGAGCACAGGCAGGTGACCGTCGACGCGGAGGCCAGACCGAACGAGAATCCCACCTCCGACTGCAGATACGTCTCCATGTAGACGAAGATGAAGTAGAAGGCCGCCGCCTGCAGTGCAATACAACCGACGACCTGCAGGATCTGGCGGTGACTGGTCGAGAGTGCGTCCTTGACCGGCGTCCGGCTGACTTCACCCGACGACTGGAGTCGTTCGAATTCTGCTGTGTCGCTGAGCTTCAGGCGAATGTAGAGTCCGACCAACCCGAGCGGTCCGGCGATGAGGAAGGGAATGCGCCAGCCCCACTCGAACATCGCAGCCTCGCTCAGTGCGGCGTTGAGGCCGAGGACGAGAACCGACGCCGCGGCGTTGGCCAGGTAACTCGAACAGTGCCAGAAACTGACGGTGCGCGCCCGCCGTCCGCGTCGCGCGGATTCGACGAGGAACGTGGCCGCGCCGCCGGGTTCACCGCCGGCGGCGAAACCCTGAATGATCCGCAGCGTCACCAGCAGGGCCGGGGCCGCGAGGCCGATGGTGGCGTAACCCGGCAGCAGTCCGACCGCGAACGTCGACAGCGACATCAGGATGATCACCGTCGCGAGGATCTTCTTGCGGCCGACCTTGTCTCCGAGCCTGCCGAAGACGAAGCCGCCGATGGGATTCATCAGGAACGCGACACCGAACGCGGCGAACGTCGCCAGCAGACTCGTCGCCGGATTCTCGGACGGAAAGAAGATCCTGCCGAGCAGGACGGCGAGGAATCCGTATGCCGCGAAATCGAACCAGGTGATGAAGTTTCCGATGGCGGCGGCCGTGATGGCCCGCCGCATCTCGGAGCCGTGCAAACCGCCCTGTACTTCCGTCATGGGTGTTCCGATCGGTCGAGGGGAAGAATCGGCACTCTGAACTCGTATCTCGCTGTCGGGTCGTCGACCCGCCACACGTCGACGTTGCCGTCCCACAGCGTCACCAGCCAGCACTGGCGACCTCGCGACGGCACGACCATGGTGGCGTGCGCCCAGGGCGAGATCGCACCGCTCCGAATGTCTATCCGTCGAATATGCTGTCCGACGGCGGCTTCCGGTTCGCAGGCGGGGCGAGCGGTGTCGTGGCGGCTCGGCGCCGTCACGACAGGCTCACGATGACGTGCTTGATCCGGGTGAACTCCTCGAGTCCGGCGGCGCCGCCCTCCTTGCCGTAGCCCGAGCCCTTGAAGCCGCCGAGCGGTCCCTCCGGTCCGACCGCCATGTGGTTGTTGACCCACACGACGCCGGACTCGATCGCGTTGACGTTCCGCAGCGCACGACCGATGTCGCGGGTCCAGACCGACGCGGCGAGTCCCTGCTCGACCGCATTGGCCTTCTCCAGCGCGTCCGCCTCGTCCGTGAACGTCTGGACCGTCGCCACCGGTCCGAAGATCTCTTCCTGCACCAGCCGATCGTCCTGCTGCAGACCGTCGATGAGGGTGGGCTCGTAGAAGTAGCCCGGACCGTCGACGATTGCGCCGCCGGTCACGACCCGAGCGTGGTCGGGCCGGGAGTCGACGAGTTCGGCCACCCGGGCCCGCTGGCCTTCCGAGATGAGCGGGCCGAGCACAGTCGAACTGTCGGCGGCGTCGCCGATCCGGGCCGCCCTCAAGCTGTCGGCCAGTGCCGCGACGAATGTGTCGTGGAAGGTTTCGCTCACCAGCAGCCGGGTGGCCGACATGCACTCCTGACCGGCGTTGAACAGGATGCCGTTGGTGAGGATCGGCAGAGCGGCCTCGAGGTCGACGTCGTCGTAGACGATGACGGGGGCGTTCCCGCCCAGCTCGAGCACGAGTCGTTTGGGCGCGGCGCCCGCGGCCTCGGCGATCCGCTGTCCGGCCGAGGTCGAGCCGGTGAACGACACGAGGTTGACGTCGGGGTGACGGACGAGAGCGTCTCCGACCACACTGCCCTTGCCGTGCACGACGTTGAGAACACCCGGGGGCAGCAGTTGCTGTGCGAGTTCGGCGAAGCGCGTGGTGGCCAGCGGAGTCAGCTCGGCCGGTTTGATCACCACGGTGTTGCCGGCGACCAGCGCGGGGGCGAGCTTCCAGATCGCCTGCCAGAGAGGGAAGTTCCACGGCGTGATGCCGAGTACGACGCCCAGGGGTTCGCGCCGGACGAAACTGGTGTTGCCCGCGGTGAAGTCACCGGCGGCCTGCGCGGTCAGCGCCCGGCCCGCGCCGGCGAAGTGCCGGAAGGCCGCGACGATGCCGGGGAGTTCGTCACCCTTCGCCGCCGTCGTCGGCTTGCCGGCGTCCAGGGTCTCGAGGTCGGCGAGTTCGTCGAGGTTCGCCTCGAGGAGGTTGGCGAGGTCGTGCAGAATCTGCGAACGCTCGCCGGGCGTCTTCGCGGCCCACGCCGGGAATGCTGCCCGGGCCGCGTCGACGGCACGGTAGCCGTCCTCGACGGTCGATTCCTGGAGTTCGGCGACGACCTCGCCGGTGGACGGGTTACGGACCTGTCGCACCTGCTCGGAGGATCCTGCCACGGCCTTGCCGTCGATGATGTTGGTGACGGAACGAAGCGTCGAGGACATGAAGTTCCTTTCGGATGGAGATCGGTTGTCGGGGGAGTGGGTGGTCAGAGATGCCCGGACTGGGTGTCGATGGACCTTCCGCGCCTGCTCTTGGGGATCAGCATGTAGATGACGGCGCCCGACGCGATGACCAGCAGCATGCCGAGGCCGACATGGGTGGGATCGGAGTAGATGAGGAGTGCGCAGAGCACGACGGACCAGGCGATGGCGAGGACGAAGATGACCGGGCTGACGATGCCGTAGTGCCACGGGTGGGCCGGCAGCTTGCGCTTGATCAGCCCGTAGAAGCCGACGACGACCACGACACCGTAGGCCATACCCCAGGCGAGTGCCGTCATCGCTGCGAGCACGGACAGAAGCGACGACCACAGTGCGAACACCACGGAGATCGCGAAGATCGTGAGGGTCGCGTTGATCGGGATCTTCTGGGCGCTGACCTTGCGCAGCCAGGAGGCCGCGGGGATCTGGCCGTCGCGTGCCTGCGACCACAGAACGCGAATGCCGGTGAGCTGCAGCATGACCAGGGCGGCGAACAGGGCGACGATCGCGACGGCTTCGAAGATGTTCGCGAACGCGGTGCCCACCGCGGTGTCGAGGATCAGTTTGACCGGGGTGGTGCTCTCCATGACCGCGGGGAGGTCCTGAATGGCGAGCATGATCAACGCGATCATGAAGATGCCGACGACGTAGGAGGAGACGTTGGCCATCACCGATGCCATCGGTGCCTTGCGGGCGGCGTCCTTGGTTTCCTCGGAAGCGTTTCCGGTGGCGTCGAACGACGAGATCGCATATGCGGGAAGGATCATCGCGAGAAGGAAGGGTACGAACCAGTTGCCGCCGGTGGTCGTTCCGCCGGACTCGTTCAGGAACGACAGCGGCTGGGTCGGATGCTTCACCACCAGCAGCACCCCGACCAGTGCGACGACACAGAGCACCTCGGCCACCACGCCGATGTTGTTGAGCACGGCTGCGACCTTGACGCCGGCGATGTTGATCACGGTGCCGAGCACGATCAGGCCGAGTGCCCAGGGCAGGGCGTCGGTGTTGTTCTCGAACGTGACGCCGAACCAGCCGGCGACGAAGGGGGCGATGCTCACGGCGACGGTGGTGACCGCGACGGTGTGCGCGATCAGCAGCCACCACCCGGTCTGCCAGGCCAGCCACGGCTTCCCGGTGATCCGGCCGGTGATCTGATACACGCCGCCGGCCAGGGGGTAGGCGGAGACCAGCTGCGCGACCGCGAGCCCCACGGTGAACACCTGGAGGCCGCCACCGACGAGGAACGACCAGAACGACGCCGGTCCGAAGAACCCGAATCCGACGATCAGGGTGGTGAAGATGCCGGAGGCGATCGCGATCGACGTGAACTGGACTCCGAAGGCGGAGAACAGCCCCAGCGTTCGGTTGAGTTCCTGCTTGTAGCCGAGCTTCTCCAGATAGGCGGAATCGGAGTCCGCTCCGGAATCGAGGAGCGGACGTTCGGGCTCGGTGGGCGGTTGAGTGGACACCGGGTGCTCTTCCGGGGTTATGGCCATCGTGACCTCGCTGGTCTCTGTCGCGGGCATCTCGGCGGGGATGTGCCGAGACGAGGTTCGGTTGTCGTGGAAGAAGGTGACGGGATGCGTCTCGCTTGTTCTACTGTCGACAATCTACCACAAATCGGTGTGATCTCAATCACCAGTTGTGTCGATTTCGGGAGAGAAGGGCGGTCGGAGACCACGCGGAGGCATCGCAACGACCGACGCCGGGCGGGCCGCCCCCGTGATCACGGAGGCGGCCTCACTCACGGTCGCATCGGGGGCGGGCGCCTGCCCGCGGAGAAGGTCGTATTTACGCGGTCGACGGCGACGAACCGCCGGCCGCGGCCGGGGCGGCGTCGGTCGAACCGTGGACGTGCCGGTCGATCTCGCGGGTGATCGCCTCGAGATCGCCGGTGTCGATGATGCCGAGCAGGCGCTCGTGTTCGGCGACGACGTCGTGGAGGTCGGGGAACGACTGGTGATCCGCCGAGAGGAACAACTGCAGCTGGGACTCCCAGCTGCGCCACAGGTCCAGCAGGAGGGTGTGCTCGGACAGTTCGTAGATCACCCGGTGGAAGCTCATGTGCGCGTCGATGGTCCGGGTCATGTCACCGTCGTCGGCGCCCCGGGCCATGTCCTGGAGGGTCCGGACGATCTTGGTCCGGCCGGCGCCCGACAGCCTCGGCAGTGCCAACTCGATCGCGTAGGGCTCGAGCCGTTTGCGCAGGCTGGCGATCTCGGCCATCCCTTTCGCGCTGACCTCGGCGACGAACGCACCCTTGTATGCGATCTTCACCACGAGGCCCTCGTCGGCGAGGATCCCCAGGGCCTCCCGCAGCGGAGCCCGGCTCACGCCCAGGTCGGCGGCGATGTGGGCCTCGCGGAGCTGACTGCCGGGGGCCAGGGTGCCGTCGAGGATGGCCGTGCGCAGCACGCCCGCGACCGTGCCGGGAGTGGTGCGCTGATGGATCCGCCCGAGGGAGATGTCGCTGTCTTCGCGTCGACCCACGGTCGATCCCGGTGGACGATTCGGTGACAGAGTCATCGGGCTGTCCTTTCTGATGGCGGTTGATTTCGACGTTCACCACGCCGGGAGCCTCTTGTCGACAGTAGATCAACAGTGGTGGATGAGGGGAGCGCGTGCGCGGTCTACTCGCCGTTCGCGGACACGTAGAAGTGGCCGCGTTCGAGCACCGGATCGAGTATCCCGGTGTCGAGCTCGTTGGCCGCATCCTCGAACCCGGCGGCGTCGCGGTGCTGCCCGGGGTACCCGATCAGTGCCTTGACCTGCGGAGTCATGAAGTAGGCACCGGCGAGGATCGACGACAGCGGATCGAACGTGACCGTGTCTTCGGCCCACATCCGCTTCAATTCCGCGCGCAGATCGCCGCCGTGCAGACCGGCCGCCTTGTCGACCGCGGACAGGACGGCGTCGAAGACGTCGGCCCGGGCGGCCAGCGCCAGATTCAGGTAACGGAGGTACTCGTCGGCCTCGCTGGCGGCGGGGTTCTCACCGGACGCCGGGATCAGGCAGTCCGCGATCCGCAGCAGCGTCGTCAGTTCGGAGTCCGTGAGCGGCCGGGGCGGTGCCGTGTGCCTGCCCGGAACCGACAGTCGTCGCTTCGGTGCCGACTGCAGGTCGAGGGATGTGGTGCTCATGCCGATGCCTTCCGTGCGGTGACGTCTTCGACGACCTTCTTGCCCACGCGGAGGGCGAGGGCGCTGATCGTGCAGGTCGGGTTCGCGGAGCCGGACGTGACGAAGATGCTGCCGTCCGCGATGTAGAGGTTGTCGACATCGTGGGCCCGGCCGTGCGAATCGACCACGGACGTCGCCGGGTCGTCGCCCATCCGGGCCGTCCCGAGGAGATGTCCGGGCTGGTCGACCCACAATTCCTGGGTGAAGATCTGTTTCGCGCCCGCCGCCTCGTGGAGTTCGACCATGCGCTCGACGGTGTATTTCAGGATCTTGCGGGTGTTCTCGCTGACCCGGTACTCGACCTTCGGTGCCGGCAGCCCGTCGGCGTCGAATTCCTCGGTGGAGAGGGTGACCCGGTTGTGTTCCTCGGGCAGATCCTCCACGTTGGCCGCCCAGAGGATTCCGTTGGACGCCGCCCGTGCGACGTCGTGGATGGCCGGCCCCCACAGGTCGTCGAAATCGAGTTGCCGGTGGGTCTCGATCGTGTTCAGCGGTCCCGGGGTCGGGAGGGCGTGCAGCTTGGCGCCCCGGACGAATCCGCGGGAGGTGTCGGTGTCGTAGAACTGCATGGAATGAATGAGCTGTCCGGCCGGTCCGCGCCAGCTCTCGAGGTTGTCCTCGTAATACCCGACGGCGGTGCAATTGGGATGCAGCATGAGGTTCCGGCCCACCTGCCCCGATGAATTCGCGAGGCCGTCCGGGTGCTTCTCGTCGGCCGACAGCAGGAGCAGCCGCGGTGTTCCGATGCCGTTCGCGCAGACGATCACGGCCCTGGCAGGCTGGAAATGGACGGCGCCGGTGCGGTCCACCCATTCGGCGCCCGAGGCACGGCCGTCGTCGCCGGTGACGATCCGGCGGACCCGCGCACCGGTCTCCACGCGGGCGCCGGCCTGCTGTGCCTGCGGCATGTAGATCAAGTCGAACGAGGCTTTCGCGCCCTGCGGGCAACCCCATTCGCAGACACCCCAGCGACCGCACTGCTCGAGGGTCTTGTTCTTCTGGCTGGGAATCGCGTTGGTGCCCGGCCACCAGTGCCAGCCGAGCGTGTTCGCGGCCTCGGCCGCTTTCATGCCGGGCTTGCCCAACGGGTGTGGCGGCAGCGGGTATTCGAGACCCTCGGGGTAGGCGGTGTCGCCGTCCACTCCCGACACACCGATGAACTGGTCGACCTCGTCGTGGTACGGCTTGAGGTCGTCGTAGCTGATCGGCCAGTCGTCGGCGACGCCGTCGAGGGTCTTGACCCGGAAGTCCGACGGCAGCAGTCGCGGCCATTCGGCGCCGTAGAAGATGGAACTACCCCCGACGGCATTGAACATCACCGGCCACATGTCGGAGTCCGTCACGTCGACCGGGTAGTCGGACGGCAGGGCGCGGACATTCGGATCGTGCGCCCAGTCGTGCTGGATGAGCAGTTCCCACTCGGGATGGTTGGCGGGGAAATCGCTGGGATTGACCCAGTCGCCCTGCTCGAGGCAGAGGGTGCTCAGCCCCGCCGTGGCAGCGGTGTGCGTGACGACCGCGCCGGACGGACCCGCGCCGATCACCAACACGTCGACAACGTCGTGCTGGGTGACACCGGAGTCAGTGAAAGTCATCGTGGTCGACCTCGTTTCGTCTATTGTCGACATTACGTCAATGGTGATCGGCGTCACGTCGGCTGTCAAATGGAATTGCGGTGGGAGCCCGAGGCGGCAGGGCTCCCACCGCAGGACTGAGGGATCAGGCGCCGGCGAGAACGCCGCCGTCGACGACGAATGCCGTCCCGGTGATGGCCGTGGAGTGGTCCGACAGCAGGAAGGCGACGGAGTGCGCGATCTCGATGGGCAGGATGGCGCGTCCGATCGGCTGGAAGTCGGGGAGCCCGGCCTCGAGTTCCGCGCGTCCGCCGAGTGCCGTGTAGTGCGGCACGTTCAGCGGGGTGTCGACGAAGCCGGGGCAGAGGGTGTTGGCCCGGATGCCCTGCGCGCCGAAGTCCAGGGCGATGGCCTTGGTCAACGTGAGCACGGCACCCTTGCTCGCCGTGTACGTCGTGAGCAGCTTCTCGGCGCCGATCGAGTTGATGGAACCGAAATTGACGATCGACCCGCCGCCCACCTTCAGCATCTCGGGGATCGCGTACTTCGAACCCAGGAACACGCCTTTCACGTTGACGTCGAACGTCTTCTGGAAGTCCTCGACCGACGCGTCCAGGATGGTGCCGGGCTTCAGGATGCCGGCGTTGTTGACGATGCCGTCGAGCTTGCCGAAGGTCTGGACCGTGACGTCGACGAGGTCCTTGACCTGCGCCTCGTCGGTGACGTCGACGACGCGCCCGATGAGGCGGTCGTCGTCGACCTTCAGCTGGGGAAGGCTGGACTCGGAGTGCACGGTGGCGACCACCTGTGCCCCCTCGTCGTGGAGATGCAAGGCGGTGGCGAGGCCGATGCCTCCGCCTGCGCCCGTGACGATGACTGTCTTGCCCTGCAGCAACTGGCCCATGGTGTTCTCCTCGGGGTCCGGTGAATGTGGAAGTGTGATCTCGATTGACTATTTGTCGACAATCGACCAGATGAGTGTGCGCCCGACTTTGTCGATCGGTCAAGGGTCGCGCCGGGATTTCGCGAAACCTTGACCTCCGGTTGCGAGCGTCCTACATTTTTAGTCGATTGTCGACCAGAGCACATTCTGTGTCCGGTGCGCTCTGTCGCACACCCTCCCGTCATCGATCGAAGGACGAACTCAATGGCACCGAAAACCCGATTGCTGCACGAACGCCTGGCCGCCGTCGTGAGCCAGCTTCGGCACGGCGAGATGATCTACGTCGCGGACGCGGGAAGCGGCACGTCGTCCGCGAGCCTCGTTCCGTTGTCGCCGCAGGTCGAGACCATCGATCTCGGCATCGCACCGGGACTGCCCTCGGTCGGAGATCTGCTGTCGGTGCTGTGCGAGGTGGGCGATTTCGAAGCGGCGATCGTCACCGAGGACATGGTGACCGCCAACCCCGACGCCCGGAAGCTCGTATCCGTACTGGTGGGGGAGGAGAACGTCCACGAACTGCGGTACCTTCCCGAGTTCTACCGGCTCCGCGACCGAGTGAAGGTCTTCGTCCAGACCGGCGACTATTCGGTGCACGGCAACGTCGTTCTCGTCGCGGGCTACCCGAGCCCACCGATTCCCCTGAACTGGCTCACGTCACCGGCCTGGTTCGAGGACTTGCACACCGCGGCGCCGTCGACCGGCCCGGGAAGCCGGGAGGCCTGACATGCCCTTCTTCGACGGCGTCAGGAATACGGTCTACTACCGTCACTGGGATACCTCGCGGCCCTGGGCGCGGATCCTGCTCCTGCACGGATTCGGTGAGCACTCCGGTCATTATCATCGGCTCGCGGGGCAGCTGAACTCGGCGGGTCTGGACGTGTGGGCACCCGATCACCTCGGCCACGGTCATACCGGCGGACCGGCGGGGCTCTTTCCCTCGGTGGACGAACTTGCCTCCAACGCAGGGGTTCTCGTCGAGATCATGACCGGCGACGAACCCGACCTACCGGTAGTCGTCGTGGGTCACTCGCTCGGCGCGCTGACGGGGGCTCTCCTCTCGGTCCGCACCCCGTCCCTGCGCACCGGACTGATCATGACGGGAGCGCCCCTGTGGGGTCTGCCGCGCGCGGCGGAGGGCCGGACGGACCTCGTCATGGCGAAGGACCGGTCGTACCTCGATGCGCTCCAGAACGATCCGCTCGGTTTCGACACCGCTCCCGCGGAACCGGACCTCTGGCGGGCACTCACCGTGGCGGGAGGGAAGGTGCGGGCGTGTCTGCCTGCGATGACGATGCCGATCCTGTTGGTCAACGGCGAATTCGACGTGTTCGCGGCGCCCGACCGGGCCGCGGAATTCGCCCGGGAACTTCAGCACGGACGGAGCGTCGTCATCCCGGGCGGCTACCACGACATTCCGAACGACGTCGCTCACCGGGAAGTCGCGGCGCTGATGATCGAGGCGATCTCGGGATGGTGCCGGGCCGGGCATCCACTCGAAAGTTGCGCGGTTCGCTGACGGTCTGTCGACTCCGCATGCCCGGCCGTCGTTTCCGTGGGACGGTGGACGGGTAGCCGACCGGTGCGGTGTGGAGACGAGATGACGACGGAGGACCATGAACCCCGAGATCCATCACGAGCCCAGCGAGATCAGTTACGACGAGCAGTTCTACCCGGCGCGGCCCCGGCCGTTGAAACCGTCGGTCCGTCGTGCCGCCCGGGTGGATGCGCAGCGGGGTGAACCGGTTCCGGACAACCCGGATTACGTGGAGTGGCTGATCAACCAGTCGATCCTGCACGATGCGAAGTTGATCGCGGAGCAGCTGTCCGGCAAGGGCAGCATGTGGCAGAACCCGTATGCCGACCCGAATCCGCGGGCAGCGGTGGAGCGGGGTTCGGTGTGGTTCACGGCGTACCCGATTTCGATCATCACGGCGCCGGGCGCCAGTTTTCTGAGTTCGCTCGGCGACGAGGCGTTGTGGCAGGCGTTCTCCGAGGTCGGGGTGACGGCGGTGCACACGGGGCCGGTGAAGCAGGCGGGCGGGATCAACGGGTGGCGGGCGACGCCGTCGGTGGACGGCCATTTCGACCGCATCAGCATGCAGATCGACTCGGCGTTCGGGACGGAGGACGAGTTCCGCAAGCTCTGCGTCGTCGCCGCGGCGTACGACGGCATCGTCATCGATGACATCGTGCCCGGTCACACCGGTAAGGGCGCCGATTTCCGGCTCGCCGAGATGGCGTACGCCGACTACCCCGGCATCTATCACATGGTGGAGATCGAACAGCAGGACTGGCATCTGCTGCCCCGGGTGCCGGACGGCCGGGACTCGGTGAACATCGACGCCGACACCGAGGCGCAACTCGCCCGGGCCGGCTACATCATCGGTCAGCTGCAGCGCGTCATCTTCTACGAACTCGGGGTGAAGGAAACCAACTGGAGCGTCACCCCCGCGGTGAAGGGGGTGGACGGCGTCGAGCGCCGGTGGGTGTATCTGCACTATTTCAAGGCCGGGCAGCCCTCCATCAACTGGCTCGATCCGTCGTTCGCGGGCATGCGCCTGGTCATCGGGGACGCGTGCCACTCCATCGCGGATCTCGGCGCCGGCGCGCTTCGCCTGGACGCCAACGGTTTCCTCGGGGTGGAACGGCGCACCGAGGGTCTTCCCGGCTGGTCGGAGGGGCATCCCCTGTCGGAGGCGGCCAATCACCTGATCGCCAGCATCGTGCGGAAGATGGGTGGATTCACGTTCCAGGAGCTGAACCTCACCATCGACGACATCAAGGCGATGGGTACGACGGGGGCCGACCTGTCGTACGACTTCATCAACCGTCCCGCCTACCATCACGCGCTGGTCATGGGGAACACCGAATTTCTTCGGCTGACGATGAACCTCGCCCGCGACCACGGCGTCGACGCCGCCTCGCTCGTCCACGCGCTGCAGAACCACGACGAGCTCACGTTCGAGCTGGTGCATTTCGCGACGCTGCACAAGGACGACGAGTTCGACTACGGCGGCGAGACCGTGACCGGGTCCGACCTCGGTGACCACATCCGCAAGGACCTGTGTGAGCGGCTCACCGGGCGGTGGGCACCGTACAACCGGACTTTCACCACCAACGGGATCGCCTGCACCACGGCCAGCGTCATCACCGCGACGCTGGGCATCCGCGACCTCGACCGGATGGACGCTGCCGACATCGACACCGTCAAGCAGGCCCACCTGTTGCTGGCGATGTTCAATGCGCTGCAGCCGGGCGTCTTCGCTCTGTCGGGCTGGGATCTGTGCGGACTGCTTCCCGTGCCGTCCGAGGACGTCGCCGATCTTCTCTCGGAGGGGGACACGCGCTGGATCAACCGGGGTGCGCACGACCTCATGGGGGTCAACCCGGACGCCGAGCGGTCGGAGTCGGGCGTCCCGCGCGGGCATAGCCTGTACGGGAGTCTGCCTGTGCAACTGCAGGATTCGGCCTCTTTCGCCCGCCGGCTCGCCGGCATCATCGACATCCGGAACCGATTCGGGATCGCGACCGCGGTCCAACTCGACGTGCCCACCGTGTCGCACAAGGGTCTACTCGTCATGGTTCACGAGCTGGCGGACGCGAGTCTCGAGGTCACGGTTCTCAACTTCACGTCCGAGGAGATCGCCGCGACCGTCCAGTCCCAGTTCCTGCCCGCCGGATCGTCCGCGGTCAACCTGTTCACCGACGAACAGATCGGCACCGTGGACGAACTGCACAGTTTCCCGATCACCCTCGCGCCGTACGAGGGCGTCCCGGTCCAGGTGCGGCCCGAATCCGTGTGACCCGGACCCTTGACTCGGATAACAACTGTCGGAGTAAACTCGGACAGGACTTATCCAAGTAAAGGAGCGGGACGTGAAGATCGTCATTTTCGGAAACGGGCTCATCGGACGCCAGGTCGCGGCGAAACTCGCCGACTCGGGGCAAGACGTCGTGGCACTCGGTCGTGAGGCCGGCATCGACACCACCACCGGCAAGGGCGTCGCGGAGGCCGTCGAGGGCGCCGACGTGGTCGTGGACCTGACCAATTCACCGTCGTGGGCGGACGACGACGTCCTGGCGTTCTTCCGCGATTCGTCCAAACACATGCTCGCCGCGGAGGAGGCAGCCGGCGTCGGGCACCACGTGGTGTTGTCCATCGTGGGCGCCGACCGGCTGCCCGACTCGGGGTACATGCGAGCTAAGGTCGCCCAGGAAGATGTGGTCAAAGCAGGCCCGGTGCCGTACTCGATCGTGCGATCCACCCAGTTCTTCGAGTTCATCGCCGGCATCGCCGACGCCGGGACCGTCGGCGACACCGTGCATGCGACACCGGCGCACCTGCAGCCCATCGCCTCACGCGACGTCGTGTCCCGGGTGGCGGAGGTGGTCACCGGTGCCCCGTTGAACGGCACCGTCGAGATCGCCGGCCCCGAGCCGCTGGGTATCGACGAATTGGTGCGACGACTGTTCGCGTCGACCGGCGACAAGCGGTCCGTGACGTCCGATCCCGACGCCGGCTACTTCGGTGCGAAACTCGACGACGCGGCGATCACGCCGACACCCGGCGCCGGCGCCTGGATCGCCCCGACCACACTGGACGAATGGCTTCGCAAATAGGGTCGTGAGCATGAAGATTTCCGGTGGTGTGGAGTGGTCGCTCCACTGCTGCGTCGTGCTCAGCCAGGCCGAGGACCCGGTGCCCACGGCCCGGCTGGCGAACCTGCACGGAGTGTCGAAGTCGTATCTCGCGAAGCATCTGCAGTCGCTGGCCCGTGCCGGCCTCGTCCACCCGACCGAAGGTCGCGACGGCGGGTACGTCCTGACGCGGGCACCCGGGGACATCACGGTGCTCGACGTCGTGCAGGCGGTCGACGGCACGGGGCCGGCATTTCGGTGCACCGAGATCCGGCAGCAGGGGCTGCTCGCCGCGCCACCGGAACAGTGCACGACCCCGTGCGGCATCGCGAAGGTCATGGCCGATGCCGAGCGGGCGTGGCGTGATTCCCTGTCTTGTGTGACGATCGCGGATCTCGCGGCGACGTTGGACCTCGCCGCTCTCAAACAGACGCTGCAGACGTCCTACTGAAACCGAGGGTCGCGGTTGCCCTGACGTTCGACCCCGGCGAAGACTGGACCCATGGCCGAGATACGAGGCGAGGCCGAATTCCATCGGTTGCGCACGCCACGGGCCGCGGCAGTCGCCGGTGTCGTCTTCGGAGTGCTGTTCGCGTCCAGCATCGTCCTGCTGCGCACCGCGCTGCCGGGCGCACCGGGCGATCCGTGGGTGAACCACCAGAGGCAGATCACGACGGCCCTGCTCCTCGCGCCCTTCGCGGGCATCGCGTTCCTGTGGTTCATCGGCGTCATCCGCGACCGGCTCGGGGATCTCGAAGACCGCTTCTTCTCCACCGTCTTCCTCGGCAGCGGGCTGCTGTTCCTCGCGATGACGTTCGTGTCGATGGCACTCGCCGGTGGGATGCTCGCCATTTCGCGGCTCACCACCGTTCCGCAGAACGACCTCGTCTACTTCGGGCGCGAGGTGATGTTGCATGTGAACAACGTCTACGGCGTCCGCATGGCCGGGGTGTTCATGATTTCGCTGGGAACCATCTGGCTGCGCACCGGACTGATGCCGAGATGGCTCGCCGTCGCCACCTATCTGTTGTCGTTCGCCTTGCTGGTGGTCGTCAGTTTCAGTCTCTGGGTGACGCTGGTCTTCCCCGCGTGGGTGATGGTGATCAGCGTGTACATCCTCACGGTGGATCGGTCGCCGTCGCTCCCGCCGGACTGACGACGGGCTCCCTGCGCGGTCTCACCCCGTACGGGTGATGTGGCGTCGATGCGTCGCGAGCAACGTCAGGACTGCGATGTCGGTGGGGGTACCGGAATCGCTTTCGCCCGACGATGCGAGGAGAGACA
Source organism: Rhodococcus sp. NPDC056960 (assembly GCF_042674125.1). Taxonomy (NCBI): domain Bacteria; kingdom Bacillati; phylum Actinomycetota; class Actinomycetes; order Mycobacteriales; family Nocardiaceae; genus Rhodococcus; species Rhodococcus sp. NPDC056960. The sequence continues at coordinate 270,217 of NZ_JBHURF010000011.1, forward strand.
GATGACGGACGCGCAACCCAACATCCTGGTCATTTGGGGCGACGACATCGGAATCACGAACCTCAGCTGCTACAGCGACGGACTGATGGGCTACCGGACACCGAACATCGACCGTCTCGCCGACGAGGGCATGAAATTCACCGACTCCTACGGTGAGCAGAGCTGCACCGCGGGCCGCGCGTCGTTCATCACCGGCCAGAGCGTGTACCGCACCGGTATGAGCAAGGTCGGAATCCCCGGCGTCGACATCGGATTGTCGCCCGACGACCCCACCATCGCCGAACTGCTCAAGCCTCTCGGATACGCCACCGGACAGTTCGGGAAGAATCACCTCGGCGACCTGAACAAGTATCTGCCGACCGCGCACGGCTTCGACGAGTTCTTCGGGAACCTCTATCACCTGAACGCCGAGGAAGAACCGGAACTCCCCGACTATCCCAGCGCGGAGGACTATCCCCGACTGCACGAGGTGATGATGCCTCGCGGAGTCCTCCACACGTGGGCCACCGAAGAGGACGCCGGCGAGGTCGATCCGCGGTACGGACCGCTCGGGAAGCAGCGCATCGAGGACACCGGGCCGCTGACCAAGAAGCGGATGGAGACCATCGACGACGAGACGGTCTCCGCGGCAATCGACTTCATCACGCGGCAGAAGGAAGCGGACACGCCGTTCTTCGTGTGGATGAACACCACCCACATGCACCTGCGGACGCATACCAAACCGGAAAGCCTCGGCCAGGCCGGGCACTGGCAATCGCCGTACCACGACACGATGGTCGATCACGACAAGCACGTCGGACTGCTGCTCGACGCCGTCGACGAACTCGGTCTCGCCGAGAACACCATCGTCATCTACAGCACCGACAACGGGCCGCACGCCAACACCTGGCCGGACGGCGCGACCACCCCGTTCCGCAGTGAGAAGGACACCAACTGGGAGGGCGCGTTCCGCGTCCCCGAGGTGATCCGCTGGCCGGGCAAGATCCCTGCGGGCAGCGTGTCCAACGAGATCGTCCAGCACCATGACTGGCTTCCCACCTTCCTCGCCGCGGCCGGCGCCCCCGAGGTCGTCGAGCAACTGAAGGCCGGCTACGACGTCGGTGACAAGACGTTCAAGGTGCACATCGACGGATACAACCTGCTCCCGTACCTCACCGGTGAGGTCGACACGTCCCCGCGCCGGGGAATGGTCTACTTCTCCGACGACTGCGATGTGCTGGGTATCCGTTTCGACAATTGGAAGATCGTGTTCATGGAGCAGCGGGCGCAGGGCACCCTCGGACTGTGGGCGGAGCCGTTCACCCCCCTGCGGCTGCCGAAACTGTTCAACCTGCGCACCGACCCGTTCGAGCGTGCCGACATCACGTCGAACACGTACTGGGACTGGTTCCTCGACCACGACTACATCGCCATCTACGGAACATTCATCACGACGCAATTTCTCGAGACGTTCAAGGAATTTCCGCCGAGGCACGAGCCGGCGAGTTTCACGATCGACCACGCGGTGGCGAAGTTGCACGCCTTCCTGGCGAAGGACTGACGGTCATGGGGGCCGGGCTGGGTGGTTCCTGGGCGGACGGGTCGACGCGGTCGGCGATCGAGGATTTCGTCGCACGGGTGACGGAGCCGGGCGGGCCGGATTTCGTCGAGCCGCCGGACCGGGTGGCCGTGTTCGACAACGACGGCACATTGTGGTGTGAGAAGCCGATGCCCATCCAGCTCGACTTCACCATCCGGCGTCTGGCCGAGATGGCCGAGCACGATCCGGCACTGCAACAGAAGCAGCCGTGGAAGGCGGCGCACGAGCACGACCTGAAATGGCTCGGGGCCGCGATGGTCAAGCACTATCACGGCGACGACGGCGACCTGAAGTTGTTGATGGGGGCGATCACCGAGGCGTTCGACTCGGTCAGCGTCGAGCATTACGACGCGCGAGTCCGGGCCTTCTTCGACGGCGCCGACCACCCGACGCTGGGCCGCCCGTACCGCGGGTGCGGCTTCGCGCCGATGGTCGAGTTGCTGCGCTATCTCGAGGCGAACGGCTTCACGAACTACATCGCGTCCGGCGGTGATCGGGACTTCATGCGCCCGGTCGCCGGAGGGCTCTACGGGATTCCGCCGGAACGCATCATCGGCAGCGCCCTCGGCCTGTCGTACCGGGAGGGGGCGGACGAAACGGAGCTGCTCTACAAGGCCGCGATGGACTTCTTCGACGACGGGCCGGAGAAGCCGGTCCGGATCTGGAGCAGGATCGGACGGCGGCCGATCCTGTCGGCCGGCAACTCCAACGGCGACCTGCCGATGCTCGCGTTCTCCGGGCTCCCCGACCGCGCGTCGCTTCGGATGCTGATCCTGCACGACGACGCCGATCGCGAATTCGACTATGTTGCGGGCGCCGAACAGGCCCTCGATCAGGCCCGGGAAAAGGACTGGACCGTGGTAAGCATGAAGGACGATTGGACGAGCGTCTTCGCGCCGGCCGACACCTGATCGGGAGAAGGGAAGGCTTCGTGGAAACCCGGACCGTCTCCGAAGTCCGTCGCATCCCCGCCCAGACGTTCACCATGGGCTCCGATCGGCACTATCCGGAGGAGGGTCCGGCGCATCGTGTCGCGGTCGATGCCTTCGACATCGAGGCGCGGCAGGTCACCAATGACCAGTTCACGACGTTCGTCCGGGACACCGGATACGTGACGGTCGCCGAGCGCCCGCTCGATCCCGCCGATTTCCCCGGCGCTCCCGCGGAGAATCTGCAACCCGGATCCATGGTGTTCACCCCCACTCGGGGCCCGGTCGATCTCCGTCACCTCAGCCAGTGGTGGACCTGGACCATCGGCGCATCCTGGAAACGTCCCACCGGGCCCGCGTCGACCATCACCGGCCGCGAACAGCACCCCGTCGTCCACGTCGCCCACGAGGACGCGGCCGCCTACGCGCAGTGGGCCGGACGGTCCCTCCCGACCGAGGCTCAGTGGGAGGCCGCGGCGCGGGGCGGCCTCGACCAGACCGAATTCACCTGGGGCGACGGCCCCGAACGCGAGCCGTCGGCGAACTACTGGCACGGGGACTTCCCGTGGCGCGCCGACGCCGGATACGGGTCCACGACCGCGGTCGGGAGTTATCCGCCCAACGGATACGGCCTCTTCGACATGGCGGGCAACGTGTGGGAATGGACCGCCGACTGGTACTCGGAGCGTCACAGCGACACGGCCGAGTCGTGCTGCGCGCCGCGCAATCCGCGCGGTCCCGGCATGTCGGCGAGCTTCGACCGACGTCAACCGCAGTTCCGGGTGCCGCGCCGGGTGATCAAGGGTGGTTCGTTCCTGTGCGCCGACAGCTACTGCCGGAGGTACCGGCCCGCGGCGCGGCGACCGCAGATGGTCGACACCGGGATGAGCCACATCGGATTCCGCTGCGTCACGGCCCTGTCCGGGTCAGAGTAGGACCACCACCGCGAGCAGCGCGAGCACGGTCACGACGCTGGACGTGACGACCGCGGTGAACGTCGCCGGAGCGAAGACCCCGGACTCGATCTGCTTGCTGATGACCCGGTAACGGGCCGTGCCGTACGCGGAGACGAGCAGTCCCGCGGCGATCAGGATCAATCCGGCGGCCACGGCGTGGGCGCCGCGGTGCGGTGCGAACTTCGCCACCGCCACACCGAGTGCGGCGACACTGATCCCGGTGCGATGCCAGGCCAGGTAGGTTCGCTCGTTCGCGAGATGGTCGCGCGCGGTGCTACCGGTGTTCGGCTGGGTGGGTCCGAACATGTTGCGGCTCATGGGGTGCTACCCAGGAACCCGATCTCCGACAGCCGCGACTGATAACCGGTCTCGCCGGGCGACAGTCCTGAGATCCAGACCAGGACCCGGTCGGTGGGTGCCGGCGGCCGGGCCACGATCTGGGTGACCCCGGCGCCGAGCGTGGCCGAGGCGATCACCTCGGTGCGGTCGATGTTCGCCCACGCGACGGGAGCGGTCCGGATCTCGACGGTCGTGCCCGGTGTCGGGGAGTCGATCCGGACTTCCCGGAGATCGACGGGCCCGGGGAACGAGACGATCAGGCCCACCCCGGACTTCGACGCCGGCAATTGCTGCGGGTAACGATCGGTAGACCAGGATGTTGTGGGGTCGTTGTCGACGGCGAGGGACGCGGTGGCGCCGTTGTCGGGAAAACGCAGTGGGGAGTACACGGCCGCGGACGACGGAACGAGTGGTGCGGGGAAGACCTCCGGAACCGGCGCGGTCTGGCTGCGGATGCTGTCCGCGACGGCGGCCGGGGGAGCGTCCGAGGCGGTGAACGACGTGCCGATCGCCCACGCGCCCGCGCCGAGGGCGACGATCAGCGCGAGCGCCCCGCTCACCGTGGGAAGCGGCGCCGCGGGTCGCGCGGCCCGGTCGCCGGGCTTCGGGTGGGCGCGCGCCGCGGCGTCGGCGAACGCGGAACCCGCACGCGCCCGCGCCTCCGACAGGATCCGGTCGAGGGCGTCGACGACCGATTGCGCGGTGTCCGCGCCGGGTTCGAGGGTGAGCGCGTTCATGGCCACGTCGGACAGCGTGCGCGGAATGGCCGGTCGCACCCGGTGCGGTGCGACGACGGAACCGTCGCCCCGGCGGGCGGCCGCGGGCAGTCCGACCGCCGGGGTGGCGCCGGGTGAGGACAGCGGCCACGTCCCGAGCAGCAGGGCATACAGCAGTGCGCCCAGTCCGGCGACGTCGTCGGCTCTGCTCCCGTCCGCCAGCGTGGCGGGGAAGGCGAGAACGGCGATTCCCTCCCACGAGATCCGAACCCGGTTGGGATGGTCCAGTGCGATACGGGCGCCGTGATGGTGTGCGTCGGCGGTCGCGGCGGCGAGGTACCGCACGGTGCGCGCCGCATCCAGCGGACGTGGAACCGTGCGCGCGAGATCCGCGACCCGCCACCCGGGCGTCCACTCCGCGACCACCGCGATCCGGTCGCCGACCGCGGCGATGTCGTAGACCTGGGCGATCCGCCCCTCGTGACTGAAGCTGGTTCCGGTGGTGTTCCGGAAGAACCGTGCCAGCGGGTCCGCGCCGCTGTCGGTGGCGTGGAGGTGCGCCGAGTCGACGAGGCTCAGCGAGACGTCCCGGCACAATTCGACGTCGTGAGCGTGCCACCATTGCACCCAGTCCGGGCCGGCGAAACGTCCGAGGAGCCGGTAGCGGGCGGCGACGAGCATTCCCGGGGCCAGCTGATCCCCGCCCGGCCGCGAGTGCGGCGGGTTTCCGGACACCGGCATCGCTGTCATGTGCTCTCCCGGGCTCCTCCCCGACCCCGAAAATCTCTGTCAGGCAACAATTACCCGGACAGCACATTTCACGATTCGCACGGCACCGGGCCTCATCTTCATGATCCTCGGATGCGGCTCGGATCGGGTGCTTTTCGCCGACCTAACCCAGGACGTGTTCGGCGTATCTCGCCACCGCGAGAACCAGGTCGTCGGAGTGCCGGGGCCCGATGATCTGCAGGCCGACCGGCAGACCCGCCGCGGTCCGGCCGACCGGGATGCTGATGGCCGGCTGCTGCGTGAGGTTGAACGGATAGGTGAACGGTGTCCACTGCGGCCAGCTGGTGAAATCGCTGCCCGGCGGAACGTCGTAGCCGGCCTCGAACGGCGGAATCGGGACGGTCGGGGTGAGCAGCACGTTGTGGGTCAGGTGGAATTTGCCCATCGTGATGCCGACGTCCGCCGCGACCGCGCGAGCATCGAGATATTCGACCGCGCTGAACTTCTCGCCGCGTTCCCAGGCCCTCCCGAGCCCGGGATCGACCTTGTCGCGCGCACCCTCCGGGAACTTGTTCAGCATCGCCGCGGCCCCGCACGCCCAGAGCAGTTCGAAAGCCTCGATCGGATCGGCGAAACCGGGGTCGGCGGCGGTGACCGGCAACCCCGCCGAGTCGAGCGTCTGCACGGCCCGGTCGACGATCGCCCGGACCTCCGGGTCGACCGTCACATAACCGAGCGTCGGGGAGTAGGCGACTCCGAGTCCGACGACGTCGCGGCCGATCTCGCCGCGGAAGGTGGTCGGGAACGGGGCGAGGGACGTCGGGTCGCGCGGGTCGGGCAGCGACATGATGTCCATCAGCAGCGCCGCGTCCTCGACGTTGCGGGTGAGGGGACCGGCGTGGGCCAGCGGTCCGAACGGGCTCGCCGGGAACAGGGGAATTCGACCGTGGGTGGGTTTGAACCCGACGACGCCGCAGAACGAGGCGGGAATCCGCACGCTGCCGCCGCCGTCGGTGCCGACGGAGCACGGGCCGAGGCCCGCCGCGACCGCGGCCGCGCTGCCACCCGAGGACCCACCCGCCGTCTTCGCCGGGTCGGCGGGGTTGCGGGTGATGCCGCACAGGGCGCTGTCGGTGACGGCCTTCCACGCGATCTCGGGGGTGGTGGTCTTGCCGAGGAACACCATGCCGTCCTCGCGGAGCCGCGCGGCGACGGGACTGTCGACGTCCCACGGCTGGTCCTCGTCGATGGCCTGCGACCCGCGGAGCGTGGGCCAGCCGTCGGTGAGGAAGATGTCCTTGATCGAGATCGGGACGCCGTCGAGCAGACCCTTGGAGTACCCGGTGTTCCAGCGCTCCTCGGACTTCCGAGCCTGCGCGAGCGCCCGCTCCCCGTCGACGAGGCAGTACGAATTGATGGCACGGTCCCGCTCGTCGATGGCGTCGAGCATCGCCTGCGTCGCTTCCACCGGCGACAACTCTCCGGACGAGTAGGCCGTGACCAGTTCGACGGCGGTCATGTCGGTGGGATTCATGAGAACTCCTTCAGCCTGGTCGTTCGGGCCCTGTCGTCAACGGCTCGGTACGTACCCGAGGTGCTTGTCTACTACGTTCTCCAGCGGGTACCCCGCTGTCCAGCGTTCGAAATTGTCGGTGAACACGGTAACGAGGGCATCTCGCCAACCGGCGAAATCTCCCGAATTGTGGGGCGTGATCGAGACATTCGGCATGTCCCAGAGCGGATGGCCCGCGGCGAGCGGTTCGGTGTCGAACACGTCGAGTGCGGCGCCGGCGATCGTCCCCGCTCGCAGGGCGGCCACGAGGTCGTCGGTGCGGACGAGTTCACCACGACCCACGTTGACGAACCGGGCGCCCGGCTTCATCGCGGCGAACGTCGAGTCGCGGAACATGTGCCGGGTCTGGTCGGTGAGCGGTGCCACCGCGATCACGTAGTCGGCGACGGCGAGCGCGGAAGGGAGGTCCTCCGCTGCGGTGACCGTCCCGAAGTCGGGGTCGGCTTCTCGTGCGGTCCGACCCGAGCCGCTGACCTGCATTCCCGCGGCCCGCAGGAGACGGGCGACGGCGCGACCGATGGGTCCGGTGCCGACGACGAGGGCGGTGCGGCCCGCGATCCGCTCGGACTCCCGGTGCTGCCACGTGTGGGACTGCTGCAGGCGGAGCGAACCGGGCAGATCCTTCGCGAAGGAGAGCACCTGCGCGAGGACGTACTCCGCGATCGCCCCGTCGAACACGCCCCGGGAGTTGGTGATCGTGACGTCGCTGTCGCGGGCCTCGGGAAACATCACGGGGTCGACACCGGCCGCGGCGATGTGCAGCCACTGCAGCGAGTCGGCCGCGTGCCAGGCGCCCGGCACCGCGTCGGTGAGGAAGTCGTAGAGGAAGAGGACGTCCGCGCCGTCGAGGGCAGTGCTCAATCCCGCCCTGTCGGTGTAGCGAACTTCGGCACGGGACGAGACCGGTGCCATGAGTTCGTCGCTCGGCAGGACGTGGGCATGTAGCACCGCGACGATCGGGTTCCGACTCACGTTGACACCGTATGAGTAACTCGTATGATTGTCAACAATCTGATAATGCTCGGGCGTGGCCGCAACGAAGGTGAGGCCTGGTGTTGGAACTGAACATTCCCGAATTCGAGGGCCCGATCGCGCAACGGGGGATCGGCATCATCGCCCCGTTCGACCTGGCGCTCGAACGAGAGTTGTGGCGTTGGGCTCCCCTGGAGGTGAGCCTGCACCTGGCGCGCACGCCGTACGAACCTGTGCCCGTCAGTCTGGAGATGGCCGAACTCGTGTCCGAGCGAAGACACCTCATGGCCGCCACTCGCGACGTCCTGCACGTGGAGCCCGAGGTCGTGGCCTATCTGTGCACGTCCGGGAGTTTCATCAAGGGTCTCGAATACGAGCGCACCCTGTGCGACGCGATCTGCGAGGCCGGCGCCCAGCACGCGGTCACCACGTCCGGTGCGCTGGTCGAGGCGATCGCGCACCTCGAGCTGAGCAGGCTGTCGGTGATCACGCCCTACGACGCCCCGCTGACCGAACGACTGCACGCGTTCCTGGACGAGGCGGGCGCCGAAGTGGTGCGCTCCGACCACCTCGGCCTGGGCGGCGGCATCTGGAAGGTCAACTACCGCACGATCGCCGAGCGGATCATCGCGGCCGACGACCCAAGATCGGAGGCGATCTTCGTCAGCTGCACCAACCTGCCGACCTACGACGTGATCGCCCCACTCGAACGTGAACTCGGCAAACCGGTCCTCACGGCCAACCAGCTCACGATCTGGGCCTGTCTCGGCCGGATGAAGCTGCCCATGACAGGCCCCGGCAAATGGCTCCGCAACGTCTTCTGACGGCAACCCGCACGACGGAAAGAGGAAAAGCATGACCAGCACGCCGACCCCCACTGTGGGTTTCATCTACCCCGATCACGCCGCGGAGGACGACTACCCCTTCGCCGCGGAGATGCTGGGAGTGGATCTGCCGGTCGTGCACATCTACGGCACCGACCTGCACGCCGTGCCCGAACTGCTGGACCTCGGAAGCCCCGAGAAGCTGGCGGGCGGAGCCGCGCTCCTCGCCGACGAGAAGCCGGACGCCGTCGTGTGGGCGTGCACGTCGGGCAGCTTCGTCTACGGACCCGACGGCGCGAAACAGCAGGCCGAGACCCTCGCCGCGGCCACGGGTGTGCCCACGTCCAGCACCAGCTTCGCGTTCGTCAACGCCCTCCACGCCCTGGGGATCACCCGGGTGGCCGTGGCCGCGAGCTACCCGGAGGACGTCGCGACCCTGTTCGTCGAATTCCTCGCCGCGGCGGGCATCGAGGTGCTGTCGATGTCGAGCGCGGGTATCGACACCGCCGCCGAGGTGGGCCGGCTCAGCCCGGAACGCGTCGTGGAACTCGCCGTCGAGAACGACCATCCCGACGCCGAGGCCCTGCTCATCCCCGACACTGCGATGAGGACGCTGGGTGCGCTGAGTACTCTCGAGCAGCGCCTCGGCAAGCCGGTACTCACGGCAAACCAGGTCACCATCTGGGAAGGCCTGCGTCTTGCGGGCCACACGGCGGTGCAACCGTCGTTGGGAATTCTGTTCGAGAAAGGCCACAGTCATGGCTCTGACTGACCTGGAACCCGTCAGTCGTCAATCGACTGCCGAATTCATCGCGGACCGCCTGCGGGTCGCCATCATGAAGGGTGCGCTCGAGCCGGGCGCACAGCTGGGCGAGGCGGAACTGGCCGCGCACTTCCAGGTCTCGCGTGGGCCGCTGCGCGAAGCCATGCAGCGGCTCGTATCCGAGGGCATCCTGCACAGCATCCGTCACCGCGGCATCTTCGTGACGGAGCTGACCCTCGACGACGTCGTCGACGTCTACCGCAGCCGGTCGGTCATCGAGCGCGGTGCCCTCGAGATGATCCTCGCCGACGGGCGGCGGGAAGCGACGTACATTGCGCTCGAACCCGTCGTGCTCGTCATGCAGGCCGCTGCCGATCGCGGCGACGCCGCCGCCGTCTCGGACGCCGACCAGCAGTTCCACCAGATCCTGGTGGAGAGCGCGGAGAGCCCCCGGCTCATTCGCGCGGCGCGGACGCTGCTGATCGAGACCCGGATGTGCCTGGGTGCGTTGCAGACCACCTACGACGACATCCGGGAGCAGGCGCAGGAACACAAGACACTGCGTGAGGCGATCCGCACGGGTACAGCTGAAGAGGTGCAGAAACTGCTCGCCGAGCACCTGGACGACGCTGTCCAGCGGCTGCGCGCCGATCAGAAGACACTGTCGCCGTAGCAACAGTGCAGTAGAGGCAAGTGTCGAGGAGGGGTAATGACTCAGGTAGCTGAGGTTCAGGGAGACACCAACCGTCACGATCGCTACCCGACTCGGATCGCCGCCGAGCCGTCGATGCTCCACAGGACCGAACCGGCCGTGTGGGGGAGACCCTCGGACGGGCCCTTCGATGCGGCGGCCCTCACCGGACACGAATCCCGCGGCTACACGATCCTCGAGAACGTGCTGGACGCGGGCGAGGTGATGTCCTGCCGGGAGGAACTCGACCGGCTGTCCCGGGATCCGGCCATGCGCGACAGCGGACGCGTCATCACCGAACGCGGCACCGACGAGGTCCGGTCCGTCTTCGACGTGCACCGGCGCAGCGACGTGGTCGCCGAACTGATCCGCGACGGCCGGATTCTCGACCGCGCGCGCCAACTGCTCGGCTCCGACGTCTACATCCACCAGAGCCGGATCAACTCGATGCCCGGCTTCGAGGGCACCGGCTTCTATTGGCACTCGGACTTCGAGACCTGGCACGCCGAGGACGGTCTCCCCGTTCCGCGGGCCGTCAGCTGCTCGATCACGCTCACCGAGAACTACCCGTTCAACGGGTCGTTGATGGTCATGCCCGGTTCGCACACGCGGTTCGTCCAGTGCGTCGGCGCCACCCCGGACGACAACTACACGTCGTCGCTCGTCGCGCAGGAGGTCGGGGTTCCGCGCCGGGAGGACGTGACCCGGATGGCCGCGGAGTTCGGGATCGACCAGTTCACCGGTGCGGCCGGCACCGCACTGTGGTTCGACTCCAACGTCATGCACGGGTCGGGCAACAACATCACGCCCTACCCGCGGTCGAATCTGTTCCTCGTCTTCAACAGTGTCGAGAACACCCTCGTCGAGCCGTTCGCGGCACCGCGCCCGCGGCCGGAGTACATCGCGTCACGCGATTTCACCCCCCTGTCCTGACCCCAGGTGAGTGGCAACGTGTGCTCCGGCACGCATTGCCACTCACCTATGCGGGGAGCTCGTGCAGAGTGCGGGCGAGATGGGCGAGCTCGGGAATCTCGGCGGCCCGGTCGAGCGCCGCTTCCAGGGTGGCGTCGTGGGTCGGACGCGCCTCGTCCAACGCGCCCCGGCCCGCGGGTGTGAGCTCGGTATAGATCCCCCGGCGATCGTCGTCGCAGAGAATGCGCGTGAGCAGTCCGCGGTTCTCCAGCCGGTTCACCAGCCTGGTGGTGGCGCTGCTGCTCAGTGCCGCCGCGCGGGCCAGCTGGGCCATGCGCATGTGCCAGCCGTCCTGGCGGCTCAGTGCGTCGAGCACCGTGTACTCGACCACCGAGAGGTCGTGGCCTCGCTGCAGAGCCCGCTCGAGTTCCGCCTCGAGCAGTCCGTGCAGGGCCGCGAGTGTGCGCCATCCCTGCGACCGGATCTCGACGGCGTCGTCAGCGACTGCCATGGGCCACCTCCCGTGAATACGACTGCACAGCCAGAATACCAGCTTGCGCACATAGCAGGCGTATGCAACTATTTATGAGGCGCTTGCAATTACTGCACACGCGGTATTCGAGCCAGCGCTCTTGTTTCCAATCTGTACGAAAGGAGTGGCTGCGATGCCACTGGGTCTGCTCGCCCTCGCAATGGGCGGCTTCGGGATCGGTCTCACCGAATTCGTCATCATGGGGTTGCTGCCGGAGGTGTCCGCCGATTTCCAGGTGAGCGAGTCGGTGGCCGGCTACCTCATCTCCGGCTACGCCCTCTCCGTCGCCGTCGGGGCGATCGTCATCACCGCGGCGGTCACCCGCTTCGATCGCAAACGTGTTCTCGAGGCGTTGATGGTGCTGTTCATCGGCGGCAACCTGCTGTCCGCGCTGGCCCCGACCTACGAGGTCATGATGGGCGGACGCGTCCTCGCGGCCCTGTGCCACGGTGCGTTCTTCGGCATCGGCTCGGTGCTCGCCGCCGACCTCGTGCCCGCGAGCAAGCGGGCCGGCGCCATCGCGACGATGTTCGCGGGACTGACGATCGCCAACGTGCTCGGCGTCCCGTTCGGCACGTTCCTCGGTCAGCAGTTCGGCTGGCGGTCCACGTTCTGGGCCATCACCGTCATCGGCGTCATGGCGTTGATCGGTATCGCGACGCTCGTGCCGGCGATGTCCCGCACCGAGGACGCACCGGAATCCGGTGGTCTGCGGAACGAATTGCGGGCCTTCCGGTCTCCGCAGGTGTGGTTCTCGATCGCGGTCACGATCCTCGGATTCGGCGGCATGTTCGGCGCCTTCACCTACATCGCGTTCACCCTCACCGAGGTCGGCGGATTCGCGTCCAGCAGCGTCCCGTGGCTTCTCGTGCTCTTCGGTGGCGGCCTGTTCGTCGGCAACTTCCTCGGGGGACGGGCCGCGGACAGGGCGCTCACCCGCACTCTGATGACGATCCTCGCCGTGCTTACCGTCGTGCTCGTCGTGTTCGCCCTCACCGCGGGCAGCAAACCCATGACGATCGGTGCCCTGTTCTTCATGGGCGCGTTCGGTTTCGCGACCGTCCCCGGACTGCAGATGCGCATCATGAACTACGCGGCCCAGGCCCCGACCATGGCGTCCGGCGCGAACATCGCCGCCTTCAACGTGGGCAACGCGCTCGGGGCGTGGCTCGGCGGCATCACCATCGCCGCCGGACTCGGCTTCACGTCCCCGATCTGGATGGGAGCGGCCCTCACCGCCGCCGCGCTCGGTGTTCTCGTAGTCGCTACCGCGCTCGACCGACGGTCGAAAGACCGGCAGACCGAGGAGGATCCGGTGGTGGTGCCGGTCTGACGACGCCGGCGCAACCGAATCCCGTACCGCGTCCGGGGTACTGACCGGAGGTCAGCCGGTCGCGTCGCCTTCGGCGACGACCTTCGTCGGCAAATCGATGCGTCGCGGAGTGCCTGCTTCGTCGCAGATCACGGTGACGAATGCCGGGAACACCATTCGCCAGACGCCGGCGACGGGGGACAGCGCACTCGCGGAGAAGTCGGCCCACGCGGTCGGCGGGAGGATCACCGGTCCGTCCTGATGCCACTGCGGCGTCGGGATGCGCGGGTTCTCTTCTTCTGCCGGGTCGATCACGAACCGCACGTTCGTCGCGGTTCCGGCTCCCACGTTGCGGAGCCGGAACCGGTCGATCGGACCGCGGATGCGCAGAACGTCGAAGTCGACGTGCGGTGGGATGGCCGGCCGGGCGGCTTCGACCATCTGCGTCAGCGCCGCGACTTGCTCCAGCGCGGCGTCCCGCTCGGCCTCCGCCCGGAGCCTCGCCTGATCGGCACGGTTCGCCTTCCGCCACGCGACGGCCGCGACAGCGCCGGCCAGCACCGTAGTCCCGACGGTCACCCACGATGCGGCATTCATGCGCGGAAACTTACCCGACCACCGCAGGGGCGCTCGGTGCGGACGTCCCGGACGCCCCGGGCTACTGAGCGGCCGGCGCATCCGGCAGTGGGGGCAGTGGCCTGGAGGCGACGTCTCGGGCCTCGTCGGGGGGGACGCCGACCATGGACAGCATGGTCTGGGCGAAGATTTCGTCGGCACCGTCCTGGGTGTGCGCCGACACGACATGATGCAGCGTCGACAGCAGGGCGCCGAACACGCACGACGTGGCGATCTCCACGTCGGGGATGGTGAATCGTCCACTGTCGACACCCTTGCGCAGGTCGCGCGCGGCGCGCGGGCCGAGAATGGCGATCAGCTGCGGGTGGGCAACGCCGAGTCGCACCACGAACCATCCCCACAGTGGATCGCTGATCGCGTGGCGCACGAGGTGACGCAGTGACGAGGAAAATACCTCGGCGGCGTCGGTCATATCGGCGGTCATCGAATCCATTCTGGCGCCGAGTGATTCGATCGATTCCTCGGCAACGGCCTCGACGATCTCGTCCCGCGAATGGAAGTAGTTGTAGAACGTCCCGGCCCCCAGGTCGGCGGCTTCGGTGATGTCCGACAGGCCCACCGCGTCGACGCCGCGTTCGGCCACGAGAGTGCGTGCGGCGTCGAGGAGTCGTGCGCGGGTCTTCTCTCGCCTGCGCTGGTGACGAGACGCCTGAGCAGGCGTTGCGGGGCTGTTCGTCGGTGCGGGCACATCGGAAACGCTACGCGATCGCCCCACGAACTCGGGCCGGGACGGACATCAGGTGAGCAGTAAGTCATAAATGAGGCATTGCTCAATAATGAAGAGTGTGTCACCATGGTGTCGTCTCTATGACCCAGCTCACTCGTGAAGAGGACGTGCAATGACGGACACCCAGGCGGTTCGCGACGAGGCGAACCTCGCGTACGACGCAGACGTGGCAGTGGTGGGCTGCGGCCCCGTCGGAGCACTGCTGGCCGTGCTTCTCGGCCGGCGCGGTCACCGCGTCACGATCGTCGACAAATGGCCCGCCCCCTACGAGCAGCCCCGCGCGGTCACGTACGACCATGAAATCGCCCGCATCCTCTCGATTCTGGGCATCGACTCGGACAACGATCCCGCGGTCGAGCATCACGACGACCTCTACTACTGGCGCAACGCCGCGGGCGACACACTCCTCGAAGTCGATTGGAAGTCCACCGCGGCATCGGGGTGGCGCACGCGGTACTGGTTCTCCCAGCCCGAACTCGAGAAGCGTCTGCGTGACGTCGCCGCGACGTTGCCGAGCGTGACGATCCGGCGAGGCTGGACGGCCACCGGTCTGGAGCAGGATGCGGCAGGCACCACACTGACCGGACAGGTCACGGCGACGGACGGCGGCTCCGCCACCGAAACGATCCGCGCACAGTATGTCGTCGGCGCTGACGGTGCGAACAGCTTCGTGCGTGCGGCGCTCGGCCTGGACTTCGTCGACCACGGGTTCTTCTTCGACTGGCTGATCCTCGACATGATCGTGCCGGATCCCGCGGGTCTGGACCTCGGGCCGACGCACTGGCAGTTGTGCGACCCGGTCCGGCCGACGACGATCGTCCCGGGCGGACCCGGACGCCGACGCTGGGAGTACATGGTGCTGCCGGGAGAGGACTGTCGGGATCTCGCGTCGGAGCGGTCGGCGTGGGATCTGCTCGCGCCGTGGGGCGTCACGCCGGACAATGCCGAACTCGAGCGTGCGGCGGTCTACCGATTCCAGGCGCGGTGGGCGGAGACGTGGCGCAACGGCCGGGGCCTGATCGCCGGCGACGCGGCGCACCTGATGCCGCCGTTCGCGGGGGAGGGCATGTGCGCGGGTCTCCGGGATTCGGTGGCCCTGGCGTGGCGCTTGGACCTCGTGTTGTCGGGCAGATCCGGCGACGCCGTCCTCGATTCCTATGGGACCGAACGCAAGGGGCACGTTCGCCACTACATCGACTTCTCGATGCGCCTCGGCAAGATCATCTGCATCGCCGACGCCGACGAAGCGGTCGCCCGGGATCAGCAGATGATCGCCGAACTCGCCGCGTCCGACGGCACCCCGCTCGACACCGACCTCGCCTCGCTCGGGCCGGGGCTGTGGCATTCCGGAACCGCCCATGCCGGGGAGCTCTCCGTCCAGGGCGTCGTGGAGGCGAACGGTCGACGGGGCCGATTCGACGACGTCGCGGGCCGCGGCTGGACGGTGATCGGTCGAGGCGCGTCCGCCTCCGACGTGTTCACCGATGCGCAGCAACGATTGTGGAACGGACTGGACGGACGGTGGGCACGGATCGGGACACCGGGTGAGGTCTGCGACGTCGTCGATGTGGACGGCACCTACACCAGGTGGCTCGACGACATCGGCGCCGACTTCGTGATCGTGCGCCCGGACTTCTACGTCGCGGCCACCGCCCCCGATGCGGCAGCATTACGTTCCTCACTCGACACGATTCTCGACGGACTGCACCTCATCGCGACCGATCGCGCACCGGTCGCGATCCAATGAAGGGAACTGCCCCCATGAACATGCATTTCGATCACGTGACCCTCGGGCAGCGGGTGCTGTTCGGGTCCGGACGTGCGGCCGGCAATCTCGCGGCCGAAGTGGCGCGGCTCGGTGCCGGACGGGTCATGGTCATCGCGTCGGGATCCGAATCCTCGCTCGCGGAGGAGGTCACGAGCCGCATCGACGTGGCCGTCTTCCACGACGACGTGGCCCCGCACGTCCCGATCGCCCACGCCGAGGCGGCCCGGGCGGTGGCGACGCAGAACGCGGTCGACCTGCTGGTGTGTATCGGCGGCGGTTCGACGACGGGGCTGGCCAAGGCCGTCGCTCTGACGACCGGGCTCCCGATCGTCGCGGTACCCACCACTTACGCCGGATCCGAGGCCACCAACGTGTGGGGGCTGACCGAGGACGCTCGCAAGACGACCGGCGTCGACGACCGGGTGCTGCCCGGCACCGTGATCTACGACGCGCAGCTGACCCTGTCGCTGCCGGTGGAATTGTCGGTGGCGTCCGGACTCAACGGCATGGCGCATTGTGTCGACTCGATGTGGGCACCCCACACCGACCCGATCAACCGCGCATTGGCGGCGGAGGGAATCCACGCCCTCGCGGCCGGACTGCCCGCGGTGAAGAGCGATCCGCGAGGTCTGGCCGGCAGGGAGCAGGCCCTGTACGGCGCGTACCTGTCCGCGGTCGCGTTCGCCTCCGCCGGATCGGGGCTGCATCACAAGATCTGCCACGTTCTCGGCGGCGCGTACAACCTGCCTCACGCCCAAACCCATGCAACGGTCCTGCCGTACGTGCTCGCCTTCAACGCTCCCGCCGCGCCCGAGGCGGAGCGGAGGATCGCCGCCGCATTCGGCACCGGCACCGCCCTCGCTGGACTGGATGCGCTGCGGGAGACACTCGACGCCCCGCAGGCCCTGAAGGACTTCGGGTTCGACGAGACGCAGATTCCCGAGGCCGTCGAATTGATCCTGCCGTACGTCCCCGACTCGAACCCCCGGCCGGTGACGGCCACCGACCTCGACGCACTCCTGCGTGCGGCCCACGCAGGCGAAACCCCGTCACTGTGAAAGGAATGCCCACCATGACGACCGAAATCGCCGAACCGATCAGCCCCGAACAGCGTGCGCTCGAGGACGAACTCGTCGCCACTGTTGTCGCCTCGTTCGACCACACCCCCGATCCGCGGCTGAAGGAACTCATGCAGTCGCTGACCCGGCACCTGCATGCGTTCATCCGTGACGTCCGTCTGACGGAGGCGGAATGGAACACCGCCATCGAGTTCCTCACCGCCGCCGGGCACATCACCGACGCGCGGCGGCAGGAATTCGTCCTGCTCTCCGACGTACTCGGTGTCTCCATGCAGACCATCGCCGTCAACAACCGGGCCTACAAGGGAGCCACCGACGCCACCGTCTTCGGCCCCTTCTTCCTCGACGACGCCCCCGAGATCCCGCTCGGCGGTGACATCGCCGGCGGCGCATCCGGTCAACCGTGCTGGGTCGAAGGCACCGTCACCGATACGGACGGCAAACCCGTGGCGGGTGCGCGCATCGAGGTGTGGGAGTGCGACGAGGACGGTTTCTACGACGTGCAATACGGAGACGAACGCGTTGCCGGACGAGCGCACCTGTTCGCCGACGACAACGGCCGGTACCGGTTCTGGGGCCTGACGCCGGTGCCGTACCCCATCCCGCACGACGGGCCGGTCGGCACGATGCTCGAAGCTACCGGGCGTTCCCCGGTCCGCGCGTCGCACCTGCATTTCATGGTCGCGGCAGGCGGGTTGCGCACCCTCGTCACGCACATCTTCGTCGACGGCGATCCGCAGATCGAGATCGGCGATTCCGTCTTCGGCGTCAAGGATTCACTGATCACGGAGTTCGCGCCGCAAGTACCCGGCACACCGACGCCGGACGGCCGCGATCTGGGGGACCGTTCCTGGGCGCGGGCGCGTTTCGACATCGTCCTGGCACCCGACGGCGTCTGACGGGGCGGTGCTTCCTATCCGGCGCGCTGTGCCGACGTTCGCGGACCACGCGGTCGTGGACCGGGGGACACCCCGAGAACAGCGAGGGGACGACGCTCGTCGTCCGGCAGCGCATCCGCTCGCCACTTCTTCACAGCCCGGTAGAGCCACTGACCCACTTGTTCACCGTCGGGGGTGACGTAGTTCGCGGGAACGAGCGCATTGCCGTGCTCTTCGCGGTAGGCGGCGATGGCGGTGAGCATGCGTCGCCGCTTGCCGTCGGCCGGTGACACTGCGGGAAGGGGGACCGCGTCGTCGCTCCAGAGAAATCCGATCGCATCGAGTTGCTGGATGCGTTGGGGCGGCAGGGTGCCCAGCATGCGCGCCACGCGCTGCCGGTCCTGCCACCGTCCCAGTCGGAATCCGCACTCGGTGACGTAGTCGGAGGGGATCACGCTGCGCGGGTGGTGCTGCCGAAAAGCGCAGTAGAGCTGTAGGGCGGAGGCTGTGGACCGGTTGTCTCGCATCGAGATCGCATCCTTGTGAAAGCCGTCGATCGTTGTCTGGATAGTCATTAGTTCAAGTATGTCAAACAGATTGACGATCTGTCACGGAAGTCGTGTTGTGTCGGTGGCGAATTGTGCGCGAGCAGGGCCGACAGCGTGCGTAATTCCCTGGATCTTCTGCGCCAGCTCACCCAGGCGACGGGCGCGCGCGATCTCGGCGGGCGTGAACGGCTCGTCCGCCGACCGGGTGAACACCAGTACCTCGCCCTCACCGGACGAAATCTCCACCCGTGCCGCCGTTGGGGGAGGGTCGCTCACACGCGAATCGACGTACTGGGCACCGAGGAGTTCCGCGATGGACAGCGGAAGTTCGGACGGATCGGCCGCCACCCGAGTCGCCAACATCAACGCCTTGGTCTGGCCGTCGATCAGGGCGAGCGCCGACGCGGGCCAGATTCCGACGTCGTGGCCGCCGCCGGCGCGGACGGCTTTCGACAGGGCGTCCGGTGACGTGTCCCTGCGGGCCCCGACGATCAATTCGTCGAGCGAACCGCCGTCGAGGTGATGGACGTGCACGGTCAGGATGTTCGCGTCCAGCTCCGCGAGGTTGTGGGCCAGCGATTCCAGCTGCCCCGGGCGATCGCTCACCCGGACGCGGATACGCCAGAGCGACTGGCCGGTCGCGAGCCGGCCGTGCTTACCGCCGGGAGGACCGTGCAGCCACCCGCCGAGGAGCCGCATCGCGGACGGTTCGACCACCCAGATCACCAGCACGGTCGTGGTGACGGTGAGGACCGCGACGGTGATCAGATAGGAGGCGTGGACATGAATGACCAAGGCGTGAAGCAACAGTTCGACGGGAAACACGGCGCACAGCTTCGCCAGCGCCAGGCGGACGCGGCGTGGATGCGGCAGTCGGCCGCATGCCTCGCACGCATTGACGTGAACTCCGGGTTCTCGCACGGCATCGTTCATGCATCCACTGTCATCCCACCGTATTGCGAAGTGGTTTCGTCGCCCGGTCGGTGGCGTGACGGCAGACCGTGAAATGCGTTGGACTGCAATGCAGATGTGGCGGAGGACACCGCGACACCGGTGCGAGCGATGGCAGCGAAACGCCGCTGCCGCCGGGACGGGACCCGGCGGCAGCGGCGGAATTCGGTGCGCTCAGCGCAGTGAGGCGGCGTCGCTCAGATCCGTTCCCCGGGTCTCCGGGGCCATGACGAAGCTGACGAGCGCGCCTACTCCGGCGATGCCCGCGGCGATGTACATCGTGGCGGACAGTCCGAGGGTCGACAACGCCCACGGGGTGGCGAACGTGCCGATCGCCGCGCCGATCCGGCTGATTCCCGTGCACAGGCCGACGGCGGTCGCCCGCACCTCGGTGGGGAACAGTTCGTTGGGGTAGATCCATTCGAGGATGGAGGGTCCGCCGTTGAACAGTGCGTAGATTGCGAACGCGAAGGCGATCACCCACAGGCCGGCGTCCGGTTTGATCGCGAGGAAGAGCAAACCGAGACCGGAGAGCACGAACCCCCAGATCAGAATCGGGCGCCGCCCGAGCCGATCGACGAGCAGCAGTGCGACGACGTTGCCGATCAGGAAGAACAGGTTGATGAGGCCGTAACCGATGTGGGCCAGATTTCCGGAGCCGAGGTTGAAGAGTTCGAGGATCTGCGGACCGAATGCGTAGATGGCGAACAGCGTCACGATCGTGCACGTCCAGAAGATCGAAATGAACACGACCCGCTGCAGGTATCCACCGCGCATCAATCCGCGAATGGACGTACTTCCCTCCTCGTCGGGCAGATCGTCCAGCGTCGCATCCGCCCCGATCGTCTTCCGCAGCACCGCCAGGGCCTCCTCGGAACGCCCCTTGCTCAGCAGCCACCGGGGAGACTCGGGGATGCTCGTGCGTGCCACGACGATCAGGGTGGCCGGAACCGCCGACGAGAGCAGCATCCACTTCCACCCGTCGGGATTGCTGAGCAGGAGGTATCCGACGAACGCGGCGGCGGTCGCCCCCACGAACCACATCGCGTTCAGGCCGCCGACGAGTTTCGCGCGCCACGCCTTCGGTGCGAATTCCGTGACCAGCGCCGTGGCGATCGGATAGTCGGCGCCGACCGCGATGCCGATGATCAAGCGCAGTATGAACAATTGCATCTCGTCCGCCGCGAAGAATTGCAGCACCGAGCAGACGATGATGACGACCAGATCGATGGTGTACATCAACTTGCGGCCGATCCGGTCGGTCACCGCACCGAACACGGCACCACCGAGGAAGACCCCGATGAGAGCGGAGGATCCGATCAGGCCGGCCCACAGTGCGCTCATGTCCCACTGCGCCTGGATCTGCACCATCGCGATGCCGATGATGCTGAGGATGTAGCCGTCGAGGAAGGGGCCGCCCGACGAGAAGAGGGCGAGTTTGGCATGAAAGCCGTTGAGTTTTGCGCTGTCCAGAGTGACGCCCGATCGGGCGGTGACAGTGGTGTCGAGGTTCATCTGAGGTATCCCATCGGGGGTGTGGGCTCGAGGATTGGTCCCCACGTGATGTGGTTGCTGCCACAGTAGGAAGCGAACCGGCTACGCGGAATTACCAATCTCCTACCAATTCATGCTCTGTGCTTATCAATTCGAGGGTCGACGGCCGCGACTCCGTCGATCTCGATCCGCTTGTCGCCTCGGAATCGTGCGACCTCCACGGTCGTTCGCGGAGGCAGCGCAATGCCTTCCAGGCGGCCGAGATATGCGGCGTTGTAGTCGTCGAACTCGGAGAGGTCGGCCAGGTACACCGTGAGCTTCAGGAGCGTGTGCAGCCGGCCACCGGATGCCCGGAGGGTCGCGTCCAGGTTGTCGAGGGCGACCCGGACCTGATCACCGATCGCGGTCGGGGTCTGCCCGTCCGCCGTGGTGGGAATCTGGCCGCAGGCCCAGATGGTGCCGGCGAACACCGCCGCTCGCGCGTACGGTCGCTCGGTGCCGGCCGGGTGGGAGACGAGTTCACGTCGATCAGTCACGAGGTGCCTCCGGGACGAGGAATCGCCTGCCGAGTGCGTACGCCCGCGACCATGTCGCGGCGTCGACGAACACTCCGTAGGAGACGGCGTGGCGATACCGCGTCTCCCGGCCGGCGGCGGTGTGGACAGGACGCGTGGTGTGCGCCGCGAGCGGCGCCGCACGGAGGAGCGTGCCTGCGCCGCACTCACCGTCGATCGGCCCGAATGCCGCGGGGGACACGTTGCGGTACATCTCGCCCGCGCCCGTCACGACCGTCGCGTGCGCCGGGCGTCCGCCGTCGTCGAGCGTGATCAGCCACAGTGGCGCGCCGGACCCGGACGCGGTGTGCAGGGCATACCAGGCGACGGCGTCGTGATCGACGATCCGGGGCAGGAGAACCGGACGCGACTGCGTCAGCGCCAGATCAACCGCCAGCGGACCCGTCAGCAGGGCACTCCTCGGAGAGCGCTCGACGATGTCGACGCCCGGTCCCCTGGTCAGGGTGGCGTCGGCGGGAGGCGAATCGAGATCGGCGATCGTGTCCAGGAGCGTGTCGATGCCGTTTCGGGCGTGGAGTTGCATTGCAGTCACGACGTCGGCCGCGCCGCCGGCTTCGCCCGGGGCGACTCCTGCGGCGTACAGGGCGCGGAACGCGGTCTCGCGAACCTCGCGCACTGCCAGCCGGATTCGGTTTCCGGCCGGAGGGGCGGTGTCGTGCTCGCGTTCGTGGGTGAGCATGTCGGTCATCGGCGTTCCTGTGTGTCGTGCAGTCCGGGGAAGACGTCGTCGAAGATCCGCAGCCAGTTCTCGCCGAGCACCTTCGCGATGGTTCCGTCGTCGAGGCCGACCTTCTGCAGGCACTCGGTCAGGGCCGGGAAGTCGGACGGACCCGAGAACCAGTGCGGCCACATGGGCCATTCGGGTTCGACCGGGTTCTGGTGAGGCGGTCGCCAGCGCCCGTTGCGCAACCAGGCGACGTAGTCCTCCGACCAGTTGCGGGTGCAGTCGCTGCCGATCGCGACGTGGTCGGGACCGATCTGGTCGACGAGTCGCGCGACCATGACCGCGAAATCCGCACTGGAGGTGGTTTCGCCGCCCAGGACGTTGGGGTAGAGGCAGCAGCCGATCACGCCGCCGCGGGCGGCCAGTGCGTCGATGACCTCGTCCGGTTTGTTGCGCGGGCTGTCGACGAACCAGGTCGGGTTCGAATGGGTGATGGCGACGGGCGTCCGGGAGGCGTCGATCGCGTCCAGGCAGGTGCGGTTTCCGACATGGGAGAGGTCGACGAGCATGCCCACGCGATTCATCTCGGCGATCAGGATGCGTCCGAACGCCGTGAGCCCCGAGTCGTGTTTGTCGTAGCAGGCGCCGCCCGCCAGGTTCTGGATGTTGTAGGTGAGCTGGGCCACACGAACGCCCAGTCGGTGGAAGATCTCCACCATCCGGTAGTCGTCCCCGAACGGCGAGGAATTCTGGAACCCGAGCAGGACGGCGATTCGGTTGTCCCGCTTCGCGTTGCGAATGTCGTCCGACGTCTGCGCGAGGGTCACGATGTCGTCGTTGTCGGCGGCCAGCTGGTACCACTGTGCGACGGCGCCGAGCGTGTCGGCGGGACCGTCCCACACCGCGCACGTGGCATTCACCCCGGTGACGCCACCGGCGCGCAGTTCCTCGAGGACTTTCCGATCCCAGTTGTTGATCTGGAGTCCGTCCACCACCAGCAGGTCGGAGTGTGTGAGCGTGTGCACTAGGCGTCCTTTCGCGGCTTGCGGGTGAAGATCCAGTCGTCGTCCACTCCGGCGGCGACGTCGTCGACCCGGGGGGCTCCGGAGTAGAGGGTCACCCGGAGCCAGTCGGTCGATTGCGGGCTGTAATTTTCCATCCCGTACATCGCAAGTTGGAATCGCTGCAGATTGAGGGGCAGGAAGTTCCGGGCGAGCAGGTTGTCGTGCGCCTCCGCGTACGGTACGTCGGTCAGCGACTGCACTCGGGCGACGACGCCCCGGTGCCGCGGATGCTCGACGAGAAACGCGGCGACGGCGGCGTCGTCCGGGGCGGACGCCAGATCGCGTGCCAGGGCGGCGACGGATCGGGCCACATCGATCGGATGCTCGACGTTCTCACCGGGATCGAGTCCCCGGCGTCCGCGGCGCGGCTCTTCGTTGTTGTCGGACGAGAACCAGAAGTGGGCCTGCTCGTCGGGGTCGTCGAAGTCGAAGCGGTGCACCCACGCGTAGCGGTTGTGGAGGTCGGCGCGGAACTCGCCGCAGGTCTGCGCGGGCTCGACGTGCTGCCGCTGGTCGCAGCGCAGCAATTCCTCGACCTCGGTGTCGAGTTCCGGATGCACCTCGACGATCACGGAGTCCATCACACCGCGGGCCTCCACCCCGATCGACGCGGCCCGGTCGTGCAGCGCCTGCCAGGCGTGGGTGGTGCGCGCGCCGCCGATCGTGCCGGCGCCGACATACTCGGACAGTGTGTCCCGAAGCAGGTCGAGCTGGGGGGCGAGTTCGCCGCACGTGATGAAGGGTGCCGTCGACATGTCGGCTCGTTCGGTGAAGTAGTGCGTGGCCCGGTCGAGCAGATCGAGCGCGGTGCGGATGCGCGGGTCGCCGGGCGCGGTCGTCTGCGCGAGTGCGTGCGCGAGCGGGAGTTCGCGGGTGGCGCACCAGGCGTCGAGCACCTGCGGATGGTTGACGACGTAGGGCACCATCCCGAGCCCGGTTGCATTACCCAGGCCCAGGTAGCGTCGCCAATCTCCGGACAGGCGCGCCGACAGCGGGTTTCGGGCGCGGGCGCAGTGTTCGACCAGGTCGTAACTGAGTTCCCGCAGCAACCACGCGGTCAGCATGTGCGCCCGGTAGGGCAGTCGCAGGGGATGGTCGGCGTCGAGCCGATCGAAATCCGCGAGCCCGAACTTGCCGTTGCTGTAGAACGCGGTACTCCGCAGAATGTAGGCGGCGTCGCCCATCGTCGCGATGTCCGGTTGATCGCCCGAGGCCAACCGGTCGACGACGTAGTCGAAGAAGCGGGCGCTGCGGTTCGCTCGCGTCCAGATGAGAGTGCCGTCGTCCGCCCGGCCCTCCTCCTGCCGCGGTACCTCCGATCGCAATGCGCTCGAACGACTCTCGGTGAGCGAACCCTCGATCAGGGCGCCGGTGACGTCCCAGGCCTTGGCGATGACGCGGTCGGTGCGATCGCTGTCGGCGAGGGTCGTCGAAAACACGACGAATCTCACCTCGTGCGTACCGATGACGACGCGGTACACGACCTCGCCGCGGCCGTCGGCGTCGACGTCCCACCGTTCGCGATCCACCTGCCATTTCTCGGCGGCGGCAATTCGGAGGAAGGAGCGGGCGAAGCTGTGACGGGTGTAGCGGGCGGCCCCCATGTCGGCCGGGTCCAGAACCTGCTCGGGGGACCGGGCGGAGGTCTGCGTCCGGCGGAGCAGTGCGGTCGGCCTCATGCCTCGCTCCTCGGCGTCCCGGTGCGGGCGTACGCGATCTTGCTCCACGTGAAGAACTCGGCGCTCGTCGCCGCGTTCTGCTCACGGGGTGCCGGGAAGGAAGAATCCTTGAGTCCGCCGAAGGGCGCGTGCAATTCGGACCCGGTGTTGGGCGCGTTGACCTTGATCAGGCCGGCATCGAGGTCGCGAATGCAGCGACGCGCAGCCCGCTCGTCGCAGGTGAAGACCGCGGCGGTCAGGCCGAACGGTGTCGCGTTCGCGATGTCGATGGCCTCATCGAGGTCCTTCGCGCGCAGGACGGTGGTCACCGGTCCGAACACTTCTTCCCGGCTGATGGTCAGCGCTGTGGTGCCGGCGAGCAGGGTCGGGGCGACGAATGCCGCGCCCGAAGTGGGAAGGGGTGCACGCGCCAGCAGTTCGGCGCCCTCGGACAACGCCTGCTCGATCGCGGCCGTCACTTCCTTCGCCGCGCGAGGGGAGACGAGCGGGCCGATCTGCGACTCGGAGGCCAGACCGTCACCGACCACCAATGCCTCGACGCGCGCGACGAGTTCGGGGACGAGGTCGTCGTAGGCGTCGCCGACAGCGATGATCCTTCTCGTCGCCGTGCACTTCTGGCCGGTGCTTCCCATGGCTCCGGCGATCAGCACGGCTGCCGCGTCCCGCGGATCGACGTCGGGGAGGACGATCGCCGCGTTGTGCCCGCCGAGTTCCATCTGCACCTTCGCACCGCGCGGGACCGCGGCCGCCTGAATCGACCTGCCCACCGGAACCGAGCCGGTGAAGGTGACGCCGGAGATCTCCTCCCGTGCCACCAGTTCCGCGCCGATCGGTCCAGGGCCCAGAATCATGTTGAGGACACCGGCCGGGACACCAGCTGCGGCAAGGACTTCGGCGAACGCGGCGGCAACGGCCACCGTGTCGCTGGCAGGTTTCCATACGACCGTGTTGCCCCACAGCAACGCCGGCGCCAGCTTCCACGCCGGAATCTGCAGCGGGAAGTTCCACGGCGTGATGGCGGCGACCACCCCGAGCGGTCGGCGGACCGTGCGGATCACCTCGTCGGGATGCGAGGAGGGGAAGGTGGCGCCGTCGGCGTTCCGTGCCTGGGCTGCGTGGTAGTACAGCGTCTCGACGGTGGCGCCCACCTCGGCTCGCGATTCGGGCAGTGTCTTGCCCTGTTCGCGGGTCATCAGAGTCGCGATCGCCTCGGCACGCCCGGCCAGGATCTCGGCGGCCCGGCGGAGGACGAGTCCGCGGGCGATGATGCCGCGGTCGTCCCACTCGCGGCGCGCCGACACCGCCGCGGACGCCGCCGCGTCGAGCAGGCGGGTGCCGGCCTGGTGGTACTCGGCGACAACGGTCTCGTCGTAGGGGTTCGTCGTCGAGGTGACCGGGCCGTCGCCGTCCACCCATTCGCCGCCGATCAAGTGGCGGAGACGATTGTCCGTGTCTGGTGCGGTGAGGTGGTGCTGCACTGCTGACTCCTCGAAGGCCTGGTAATTCGGTGCCCTCAACGCTAGGCCCGGCGCGGACCGTGCAGAAGTACCTATTGTCAACCGACTGATAAGTTGCAAGTATCAATCGGGTGGAACTGCGGCAGCTTCGATACTTCGTCACGGTGGCCGAGGAGATGAACTTCAGGCGCGCCGCGGAACGCCTGCACATCGCGCAACCGGCGCTCAGCCAGCAGATCAGCAAATTCGAGAAGGAACTGCGCACCACCTTGTTCGAGCGCACGACGAGACGCGTCGAACTGACCGACGCGGGCCGGGTGCTCCTCGACGAGGGCAGGCGGGTCCTGGCGGAAGCCGATCACGCGCTCGCCGCCGTCGAACAGGTCGCGCACGGGGAGGTGGGACTGCTGCGGATCGGTTTCGTCAGTTCCGCGGCGTTGCGGATCGTTCCCGCGACGGTGCTCGCCCTGCAGAAGGAGTGGCCCGGGGTTCAGGTGGAACTGTCCGAGTCGACGACCGACCGCCAGCTGTCAGCGATCGCCGACGGCATTCTCGACATCGGGCTGGTCCGTGAAGTCGACCGCGCGGACGGCATCGTGGTCCGGCCGCTGACCCGCGAGCCGCTGCTGGTGGCGATGCACTCGTCGCATCCCTTCGCCGACCGCGCGTCGGTGCGGCTCGTGGAACTGCGCGACGAACGGTTCCTCACCTTCCCGCGCGGTCAGGTGTCGCGACTGTACGACCACATCGCGGCGCTGTGCCATCACGCGGGTTTCCGGTTGGAGGCCGCGCAGGAAGCCCTCCAATTTCCCACCCTCCTCGGGCTGGTCGCCGCCAATACCGGAGTCACCATCGTCCCGGCCAGTCTCCGGGCCCTGCATCTTCCCGACCTGCGGTACGTCGCATTGTCCGACCCGCAGGCGGCGTCGACGGTGTCGGTCGCGTATCGCGCCGACAGGCAACAGCTTCCGGCGATCCGGCATTTCCTCGACGTCGCCTCGTCCCTGGACCTTGCGGACGAGAACCGGTAGGCCGCTATCCGACCTCGAACTCGTCCGATGTCCCGGTGAAGGCGGTGATCGTTCCGGCCGCGTCCCGGCCGTCGCCGTGGTGCTGCACCCGGTATCGCCCGGCGGGCGTTCCGTCGGGGATGTCCCACGTGATGCGCGCGACCGACCGGTGGGGATCGGTGCGCGTCCAGTGGTACCTGGTCGACCAGTCGCCGTCGTCGGCGTGAGGCACCCAGCGGTCACCTGTGAAACGCTGAATCTCGAAGAACGTTCCCCCGCGACGTGGGTTGTTACGCGGGTGGCCGGTGACGAACTCGACGGTGATCTGTTGGCCCTGCTGTATTTTCGCGGCCGGTTGGGTGAGTGTGTCGCCGAATCCGCGGCCGACCGGGGGTTCGTCGTGATCGACACCCGGGCCGAAGTACGGCTGGAACTGGGATAGGTCGCGCGGCGCCGGGCCGCGCGGAACGTCGCTGCCGGTGCGCAACGCGTCGGCGAGCGTCGCGAATCCCTGCTGGTAGGCGGGCAGCGTGTAACGGCCGAACAGGGTCGACCCGCCCTCGTACTGCTGCGCGTCGTATTCCTGTGGCGTGGTGCAGTAACTGGCATACGAATTGGCGTACCCCTGGAAGATCACGTTCTCCAGTGGGACGCCGAGCCTCGCGGCGACGGTGCGGCGGATCCGCAGTCCGGACACGATCGTGAATTCCGCGGGACCGCCCACGACGTACAGTCCGCCGATGCGGATGATCTGAATCTTCAGCACGTGCGGAACCCAGCCGTCCGGTGGCAGCAGACCCACGGCCACCAGCACGAGTTTCGGCGCCTGCGCGTCCCGCAGCCACTGCGGGATCGGGGCGTCCATCCCGCCGAGCGCGTCGACGAGCGGGTTGGTGGTGCCCTCGGGAAAGATCGGGATGGCCGGACCGTCCTCGGTGCTGCCCGCGCTCATGGCGGCACCGACACAGGCGGGCGACGTCCGATACGTGCGGCCGTCCGGGGTGAACTCGCCGCCGACCTCCTGATTCGCCATGTCGAGGTACATGATTCGGCTGTCCAGGCTGCCGGTGACGGTCTCCGACGCCGACTCCCATGCGGTGCGTGCGGCCGCCACCTGCCGCTGTCCGATGATGCGGGTGTTCTCGAACTCGTCGTCGGTGGGCCCGTGGCCGGGCCGTAGGTCGAGGTTGGGGGACATGTCGCCGGTGTTCGTCTGCGGGAACGCGGCGACGAACTGCGGTGTGCCGCCGTCGAGGTAACGCACTCCCTCGTGGTCGTGCTCCCAGAAGTACGCGGCCGCGCCCTTGTTGTCACCGGAGATCAGATGGTTCGCCTCGGTGAGCGACGCACCGTGGGTGGGGAACCAGTTGATCGCGCCGACATCCTTGCTGCCCTGCGTGATTCGCAGGACCCGCATCGACGTGTCGATGCCCAGCGGGTAGTAGTCCTTGTCCTCGGTGGGGTTGCGGTCGAACGCGATCCGGGAACGGTTGACGCTGGCGTCGGGGAGTTCGCTGCGACCGTAGGACAGCGAACCGGGTGCGAGGGAGTCGTGCGCGGCGGTGATCGCCTCGACGATGCCGCCGACCTCGGCGTCGAACACCTGACGATTGTGGCCGAGCACCGCGAGGTTGTAGGCGTAGTCGTGGGACGCGCCGCCGCACGCCGCGTGGGAGTGCACGGCCGTGAGCATCACGTTGCGTTCGGTGTACAGGTCGCCGTGGAGCTGCGCGAGGCGGGCGAGCACGGCGTCGTGGACGGACTGGAAGATCATGCAGACGTCGACGCATACGTACACCACGCGTTGTGGCCCGCCGCGCTCGGCGAACGCGAAAGCCCGCGCGCGGGTGCGCTGATGGAGCCCCTCCGCGCGCTGTTCGAAGCTGGAGTACCCCATCATCCCGACGTCGGCGACCGGACCGGTGGCGTCGGAAATGCCGACGCCGACCAGGAATTCGCCGTCGCTTCCGGTGCCGGGGTCCGCGGTCGCCGTCGCCGAACCGAGGGCGGCGACAGCCGGGGCCAGGGCTGCCCCCGCGAGCACGCTGCGTCGTCTGATCTGCACTATCGATCGTCCTTTCGGCGGCGAGCCCCCCGGGTCGCCACGAATTGGTCAAGCGTCCAGAACTGTAGCCCACGTGAGTGCGAAAGCGTGCCAGGGCGCACATTGGCACTCACGTGCGGTCAGACGGGCTGCGCGTCCCCGAACGTCATCTTCAGATCGGGAATCGACGACGTGACGAGTGCCCGCCTCGGAAGTCCCAGCGACCGCAATTCGTCGGCGATGGGGTGGCTGCCCAGTTTCAGCTCCGCGCCGCCCGGGCGGGAGCGGACCCCGCCGGGTGCCATGTCCCAGGTGGTGAATCGGGTGAGTCCGTCGAGGTGTGAGTAGGCGGCGAGCGACGTGCTCGCACCCGAGCCCGGCACCGGGATGCCCGGTTTGACGCTCAACTGCGCGATCAGCCGGCCGCCCCGGCTCACCGAACCGCGCTTGACCGACCCTGTGTGGGCGACGTCGAAATCGGCGAGGACCTTCGGGAAACCCCAGATGCCGCGGCCGGCGGCCAGGGTGAAGTCGCCGTCGACCGGCAACTGATGGATCAGCGCCCCCGCCCGGCCCCGGGCCAGCGCCTTCAGGTCCTGCGGGACCGATGCGCCCTCGGCCCGGTGGTCCCGGACGAGGAACGCCACCCCGAACTCGTTGTACGGTCCGAGGTCGCCGTCCACGTAGTCGACGAACACCAGCACGCACACGCCGCGTCCCGGCCGGAACTGCAGGATCTCCAGACCGCTGTAGTCGATCAGCGACTGCGCGGCCGCGGTCGGAACCGAATACATCGCGCTGAACGCCGACGCCGCCCGGATCTCCACCGGCATGTCGACCTGCTTGCCGAGAACCTGGTGCGACGTCACGGCGCAACCACCCCGCGCAGTCCGTCGGCGCCGAACATGGGCTCGAACATCGATGCGAAGTCGGGGCCGCGACGCAGCATCTGACCGCCGTCGACGTTGATGATCTGTCCCGTGATCCACGTCGACTCGGGGCCGAGCAGGAACTTGGCCAGCGCGGCGATGTCGGTGACCTCGCCGACCCGGGCGATCGGGGTGTTCGCCAGATAGTCGTCCAGCACGGGGCCACCGTCGGTGATCAGCGCGACGAGGTCGGTGCGGGTCAGTCCGGGCCGGATGCAGTTGACGCGCACGTTGCTGGCCCCGAGTTCGTCCGCGGCGAGCCGCGTCAGGTTGTCGACGCCCGCCTTCGACGGACCGTATGCGCCGAACCAGCGGTGCGTGTTGCTGCTCGCGATGGAGGAGATGGTGACGATGGAACCGCCGCCCCCGGCGACGAGTGCCCGGGCGGAATGCTTGATCGTCAGCATGGTGCCGGTGACGTTGAGGTCGACGGTCCTGCGCCAGGCGTCGACGTCGAGCTGGGTCACCGGGCCCACGGTTTCGTTGCCGCCGGCGCACGTGACGACGCCGTCGAGTCGACCGGTTCGCCCGCTCGCCTCGGCGACCGCACGGATGACGTCGTCCTCGTTCGTGACGTCGGCGGTGACCGCGTCGACCGTCCCCGCGGGACGGTCGGAGGTGATCTGCTCCGCCGCGCGTCTCAGTTTCTCCGCGTTGCGACCACAGATCGTGACGTGGACGCCGTCGGCGGCGAGGGCGGTGGCGACGCCCAGTCCGATGCCACTGCCGCCGCCGGTGACGAGTACCGATGTCTTCGCGAGCCCGTTGCTGCCGTCGTGGGTGACCACGTCCACCTCCAGGTGATAGAACTCGTGTCAATTATCGAGTCGAAGATCTGCGAATCGTCCCGCTATACCACTGCGTCATAGTAAGAACACGTTCTATTGTTGGGGCAGGATTCGTCGGATTCAATGCTGAGGAGCGTCTCGATGACGGACAGGCCGGAATTCGATCTGATCGACGGACGGTTCTACTCGGGCGAACTCGGCGACCCGCGGCAGGCCTACGCGTGGATGCGCGCCCACGAGCCGGTGTATCGCGCCGTCGGCATTCTCGGAGCCGCGTCGTACGAGGCGGTCCTCGCGGCCGAACGCGACCCGGAGTTGTTCTCCAACGCCGGCGGAATCCGGCCCGGGGTGGGCCCGCTGCCGCAGATGATCGACATGGACGACCCGCAACACCTGCAGCATCGACGCCTCGTCAACGCCGGCTTCACCCGGAAGCAGGCGGAAGCGAAGATCGGCCGGATCCGCGAGATCTGCGACCACCTCATCGACGCCGCGCGCGACAAGGACGACGTGGACTTCGTGCGCGACCTGGCCGCGCCGCTCCCCATGGCGGTGGTCGGGGACATGCTCGGCGTGCGCCCCGAGGAACGCGCCACGTTCCTGCAATGGTCCGACGACCTGATGAACGCACTCGGCAGCAACGCCACGGACGAGGAACTGCTGGCGCAGGCGAACGCCTACGTGGCGTTCAACGAGTTCACGCTCCGCACCATCGAGGAGCGGCGCAAGAACCCGACGGACGACCTCACCAGCATCCTCGTGCACAGCGAGATCGACGGACACCGGCTGAGCGACGCAGACATCGTCGGCGAAACCCTACTGATCCTCATCGGCGGCGACGAGACCACCCGGCACGTCCTCAGCGGCGGCATGGAACAGCTGATGCGGCACCCCGAACAGCAGGCGCGTCTCGTGAACGACCCCGACGGCATCCCGACCGCGGTCGAGGAGATGCTCCGCTGGTCGTCGCCGATCAAGAACATGTGCCGCACCGTCACCCGCGACGTCGAGTTCTTCGGCACCGACCTGTACGAGGGCGAGAAGATGATGCTGCTGTTCGAATCCGCCAACTTCGACGAGGCGGTGTTCGAGCATCCCGACGTCTTCGACATCGAACGGTCACCGAACCCGCACGTCGCCTTCGGTTTCGGCACCCACTTCTGCCTCGGCAACCAACTCGCCCGGCTCGAAGCGAAGATCATGTTCGAGCAACTCCTGTCCCGCCTGCCCGACATGATGCTCGTCGACGACGGCCCGCTGCGGTTGCGCCCGGCCAACTTCGTGTCGGGGCTCGAGGAGATGCCGGTGAAGCTGTAGGCGCTTCGCGCCCGTGCGCCTTTCTGGTAGGGCGGATTCATGCGGTCATCGCAACATCAAGTAGTTCGTTGAGCTTCTCGGTTGGAGTATGCCAGTCGTGGGTTTTGCGGGGTCGGTCGTTGAGT